>JAQGIF010000004.1 GCA_028291345.1 Rhodospirillales bacterium
AGGAATTGGCCACCGCGACGATCGGTTTGCCGAAATCCTCATCCTTCATACCGGTGGCACGCCACAACCCGCGTGCCCCGGCCTGGTTGCGGCCATGAGTCGTTGTTCTGGATCGAAGCTGCGGCATTTTCAGGCCTCCCTAAAAGCGTATGCCCCAGCTTTGATCCCGGTCTATTTCACGTCGGTTGTTGAACCGATTGTGACAGGTCTGTCGGGGCGGGGCGGGCGTTCGGTTATCTTCATGCCCTTCAGCCATAGCTGCAAGGCCTCCCAGTGAATACCGGCGATGACTTTGAGCGTGAGCAGGGGATGGCGGACGAATGTGCCGGCAATGGCGGCGTCTGAGAGTTCTCGCCGCTTGCCGCGGAGCGAGGTGGTGAGCATCAGTCCTTTGGGGTCCAGAACATCGACGCCTACTGCGACCGAAGCCTCTGGCGGCTGGACCTTGAAGGCGTAGGACATGTCCATATCGTTGAACGGTGACACGTAGAGCCGCTTGGGACAGTTCTGGATGATCGTCCGGCCTCGATCGAATTCGACCGGGATCAGATAGCTGTGGCGCTGTCCGAAGGTATTGTTGACCTCATAGAAGATCGCCTTGGGCGAGCCGTCGGGGCGATAGCAGAAATAGATGCTGATCGGGTTGAAGACATAGCCCAGGATGCGTGGCATGCAGAGCAGGCGGATTGGGCCGCCATCTGTTTCGATGCCGGCCTGTTCCAGATGGGTCTCGATCTGGCGCCGCAGCGGCTGACCGGAACTGTCGCCGTGGTCGCGATCGTAAAAGCTGAACAGGCTGAAGCTGTTATGGCCGAACAGCTTCAACGATTTGCTCAGCCGCGGCAGCTCGTCCAGGTCGAACAGCATCCAGAAGGCGCTGTAATTGAGGGCGTGGACGCGCGGCCGCAGCCGCTTATGCGCGACCGTGCCGCAATAGAGCGCGGATGCGGTTTCGATCATGCGGCGATACTTGGCGTTGGGTTGGGGGGCGCCAGATGGATGCGTCCGGATTGATTGGGGACGGTCCAAGGGCGACGGACGCCACCCAAAGCCTCGGCGACGGCCAAGCCGGATTGTAGCCCGTCCTCATGGAAGCCCGACCCGAAATAGGCGCCGCAGAACCAGGTGTTGCGGTGGCCCTGCAGCTGCCACAGCTTGCGCTGGGCGCGGATCGCGGCTTCGTCGAAGACAGGATGCTCATAGAGCTCACTGTGGAAGATGCTGTCCGAGCGCGGCGGCTTGATCGGGTTCAGCGTGACGAGAAGGGGATCGTCCTTCGGCAGCGACTGCAGATGGTTCATCCAATACGTCACGCAGAGCTCCGTCTCGGCGGTCTTGGCGCTTTGGGCGAGATAGTTCCAGCTCGACCAGATGGACTTGCGCTTAGGCATCAGCGAGACGTCGCTGTGCAGGATCGTCAGGTTCTGAGTGTACTCAAAGGCACCGAGCAACCTGCTTTCATCCGCGCTGGGGTCCGATAGCATTGTTAGCGCCTGGTCGGCATGGGTTGCGATGACGACATGGTCGAACTGCGTGGCCGCGCCGGCGGCATCGGTGACCCTGACGCCATCGGCCGTGCGGGCGATATGCTTGATGCCTCGGCTGGTGTGCACCCGATCGGCATAGGCGGCGGTGAGCCGCCTGATATATTCCCTGCTGCCGCCATCGACGGTGCGCCATTGCGGTCGGCCGCTGACCTTCAGCAGACCGTGATTCTCGCAGAAGCGGATCATCGCCTCGGCAGGATAGTCGCCGATGCGTCCCGACGGCGTCGACCAGATGGCGGCCGCCATCGGCAGCAGATGGTCGTCCCGGAACGGGCGGCCGTAATTGCCGCGATCGAGATAGGCACCCAGGCTGGTAACCTCGTCCCCATTCTCCCGGAATGTCGGCGCCTCGCGGTAGAACCGCATCAGATCGCGGAGCATCGACCAGAAGCGCGGCCGGACCAGGTTGCGGCGCTGGGCGAAAAGCTGGCCCATCGTCATGGTGCCATATTCCAGCGCGCCATCGTCGATCGACACGGCGAAGGACATTTCCGACGCCTTGGTCGGCACCTTCAGATGCTCGAACAGGGCGACCAGATTGGGATAGTTCGTGTCGTTATAGACGATGAACCCGGTATCGACCGGAAGCGTATGCCCGGACTTCGTCGGCGCCTCGAGGGTGTTGGAGTGCCCGCCGAGGCGATTTTCCTGCTCATAAACCGTCACGTCGTGCTTGGGGCTCAGCAGCCATGCGGCGGACATCCCAGAAATGCCGCTACCGACCACGGCGATATTCAGCCGCTTTGGATCGGGTTGGTTCGGCCCCGTCACCATTGTTGCGATTTTCTCATGCTCGGGAAAAAGCCTCGACAGGGATAATGCTTTGGTCTGAGGGTTATACGGCCTTGTGTATGGTACGGATGTTATCCGAAACCCGGCTTGGTTTAGTTTGGGCAGTCGTCATCCGAACCTTCGCCTGTATCGTATAAGTGAGCAAACGAAAGCAACGCCAACAATCGCCGGAGCATGAAGACGCTGTTTAGGGGACCCTCTATTCGATGATCGTTCTGATACTCCTGGTTGCGGCCTTTCTTCTCATCGTCATGACCGTCGCCTGGGCTTTTCAAAAGCGCGTGGGCAATGCGGGATGGGTCGACGCATTCTGGACGTTCGGCCTTGGTCTTGCCGGTCTGGGCATTGCGCTCACCCCAATCCCCGGAACTGCAGGACTGACCGACCGGCAGATACTGATAGCGGTGATGGTCGCGATCTGGTCGCTGCGGCTCGGGCTGCACCTCGCGGTTCGCGTCGCCCATCATGCGGAGGATGTCCGGTATGCGAGCTTCCGCAAGGATTGGGGCGCCGATTTCCAGCGGCGTATTTTCTGGTTCCTGCAGATCCAGGCCATGGCGGCGACCCTGCTCTCGATCGCGATCCTGCTGGCGGTGCGCAATCCTGCGCCGGAGATCAGGATCATGGATTGGGCCGCGGCTTTGATTCTGGCGATCGCGATAGCCGGCGAAGGGGTAGCTGACGCCCAACTCGCGCGCTTTAAATCCGTGCCGGCCAATAAGGGCAAAGTCTGTGATGCCGGCCTATGGGGTTGGTCGCGGCATCCGAACTATTTCTTCGAATGGCTGGTTTGGGTTGCGTTTGCGGTAATGGCGATAGACCTGACCGGTGCCTATCCGTGGTGCTGGTTGGCGATCTCCGCGCCGGCCTTCATGTATTGGCTGCTCGTTTATGTTTCCGGAATTCCGCCGGTGGAGACGCTGATGCTCAAGTCGCGGGGTAGTGCTTTTGTCGCCTATCAAGCCACCACCAGCGCCTTCTTTCCGCTGCCGCCTCGGCGCCGGCAATCCAACTCAGCGAAAGCGGCCCATCCATGAACCTGCTGTCCTTAGCCGTCAACGCGTTCGAACGTCTCCCGCTGCCCGACGCCGTCACCACGGCGGGCATCACCTTCCTGTGCGACCGCACGCGGCGTTCGCTGACCCAGTTCGACGATGACCGCGAAGCCATCTTCATCAACGAGATGATCAAGCGGCCGGTCGCCGAGCACACCGATGCGGCAAACGACCAGCACTACGAAATTCCGCCGGAATTCTTCGAGCACATCCTCGGACCGCGCAGGAAATATTCCTGCTGCCTGTATCAGATCCCCTCAGCTACGCTGGCCATGGCCGAGGAGCATGCCTTGGTGGACACCGCCCGTCATGCCGATCTGGCCGACGGGCAGGAGATATTGGACCTGGGCTGCGGCTGGGGCTCGCTGTCGCTATGGATGGCGGAGCATTATCCCAACGCGAAGATCACTGCGGTGTCCAACTCGCACGGCCAGCGCGCCCATATCGAGGGTGAGGCGGCCAAGCGCGGCCTCAAAAACCTCAAGATCATCACCGCCGACATGAACGACTTCATGCCGACCGGTTCGTTCGACCGCGTGGTGTCCGTCGAGATGTTCGAGCATATGGCGAACTGGCAGCCGCTGCTCGAGCGCATCCGCGGCGCGTTGAAGCCCAGAGGCCGGTTATTCCTGCATGTGTTCAGCCATAAAACCGCCCCTTACCGATTCGATTGCCAGAACAAAACGGACTGGATCGCTCAGCATTTCTTCACCGGCGGCATCATGCCGAGCCGCGGGCTGATACGGCGCTTCGACAGCCAGTTCACGGTCGAAGCCGAATGGCTGTGGAACGGCGTGCATTATCAGCGCACGGCGCTGGAGTGGTTGGTCAATTACGACCGCAACGGCGCCCAAATCGAGTTGATCCTGAAGCGTGTCTATGGCGCCGACTGGATGCTATGGCGCCGCCGCTGGCGCCTGTTCTTCCTGGCGACCGCCGGTTTGTTCGGCAATAATAACGGCACGGAATGGGGCGTCAGCCACTATCGGCTGGCTCCAGCTCCGTAGAAAGCTACGCCGTGAGGTCTATTTTCCGCCCTCGGCGACCCGCAGCAAATCGTCGAGCATATGGTTGGCGCGGTTCGCCTTGGTGTGCAGATAGTGAAGATTCTCGGCGGTCACTGAACCGGTCAGACTTTCCCGTGCCACGACTTCAATTCCGGCATGGGCCAGGGCCGCGACCTTGGCCGGGTTGTTGGTCAGAAGGATGATGCGGCGATAGCCGAGCTTGGCCAGCATTGCCGCGGCGAATTCATAACGCCGCTCGTCGCTGTCGAAGCCCAGGACGCCGTCCGCGTCGATCGTGTCGAAGCCTTCGTCCTGAAGTGCATAGGACCGCATCTTGTTGCCGATCCCGATGCCGCGCCCTTCCTGATCCAGATAGAGCAGCACGCCGCCGCCCGCTGCGCTCAGATAGGCGACGGCGTTCTTCAGCTGCTCCCCGCAATCGCAGCGCAGGGACCCGAACAGGTCCCCGGTCAGGCAGGCCGAATGCACGCGAACCGGCACCGGCCTTGACGGGTCGGGCGTGCCGATGATCACTGCGACCTGGTCGCGCGGGGCAGGTCCGCCGCGCAACACCAGGAAGCGTGTATGGATATTCCCGATCAGCGGGACCTCGGCCTGCGACACGATCTCGAGGTCATAGAGGCTGTCGGGGGCCGGCACGATCAGCGTGTCGAGCGCGACACGGTAGAGATCGAACGGTAGCGCCGTCCCGGCCGCGACCGCCGCGCTGAGCACCGCCGGCAACAACAGGGCATATTTGCAGATATCCAGCGCCGCCGCCGCGGCCGCGTCTGCTTGTTTCCACTCGCCCGGCGCTTGAATATGCGGCGTTGTTGCCAGCCGTTGCGCCGCCTTGCGGTCGAGCAGGGCCAGCGGAAAGCCGGCGGGATGCTCGACCTTGAAGCCCAAGGCCTGCCCGCGCTTTGCCGATAAATTCAGGTTGGCGCCGGGAAGTTCACGAAACGTGGAATAAACGTGTGGCGATACGCCGTCTAATGCCGCGACGATGGTCGCACCAAGATGTGATTCACTGCCGGACGTTTCGATTACGATCGGCCGCCCGCTGCGCAACTCAGCGGCGGCGCGGTCGAAGGCGATATGCACCGCGCTGTCGAGCAGGCCGGCGAAATCAGCGGATGATGTACTCACGTGGTTAGCCTCTGGCCGTAGGAACG
>JAQGIF010000343.1 GCA_028291345.1 Rhodospirillales bacterium
ACCGTCCAAGCCGGCCTCCTGGATGACGATGATCGGATAATCCCGCCCGGTCCGCGCTCGCGCTTTTTCCTTCAGCTGCGCAAACCGCCCGAACAACCCGGCGACATCGCCAGCCGGAACCGAATGCTTCGACATCTTCTCCCCGGCCCCGGGGGACAGCGAGGTGATCAAATAGCTCGAACGGGAGAGTTCCAATGAAACAAAAATCGCGCGAAGATCGGTGTGGATAGCGGTCGGCGCTTCGGGCCGGTCAGCTACAAGTTGCATGGTCGTCTCCAGAGTGGGTGGGTTGCAACCTCACTCTGTCAAGAGCGCCGATCGCTATCCAGTCGCCCATAGGATCTTTTGAGCACAGGACCACTTCGGCTGAGCGACCGATGTGGGCGCAGTTCGGTCGAAACAGCGGGCGGCAGAGCTTCTCGACGGCTAGCCGAGAAGCTCCGCGCCTGTCCGTCCAACTCCCGCCGCATTAAATCTTTTTGCTTCGCTTGATCGCCGCAGCGAGGCGTGTCGTGACCTCGGGCTTGCTTGCGGCCACCGAGAGCGAGCCCCAATCGTCGGGAGGATTGCCCGTGTTCAACATCTTTTTGAAGACCGCGTAGGCATCGGTCTTGCTGCCGTAGGTCCGGAGCGTTCTCTCATCGTTGACCCAGGCATAAAGTATCGTCTTAGCGCTCGAGCTGAAACGAAAGAAAAGCCTGAAGCGGCCGGCGCCGAATTTCGCGCGAAACCAATGCTTCCGGTCAGCGCCCAACGTGTCTCCTTGACGAAAGACCCGCGCGTTCGGATCGTCCGGAATGGTTTCGAGGATCAGTTTCAGAATGGTTGCTAAAAGCTTCGCATTCGCCCCGCTGCGATAATCGCGCTGGTTTCGCCCCCTGTCTCGTTCGACCGCGTCGACCAGCTTAATCAACTGGTCGACGAACAGGGGATGGGCGCCGATCGTCCACCCTTTAATGGCGAGCACGGGCTTCAGATCTCGACGTCGCCATCGATGGGCGCATTGAGATCGACCTCGATGCCGTCGGTGAGCGCCCGCATCCGCTCAAGTAGCTCCGGCGTAAGCGCCTTGAGGCGCTCAGGATGGGCGACCATATCGCGCTCGATGAAATCGAGGAATGCCCCGATCGCAGGGTCCTCGTAGTCCGATGCCGCCTTCATGATTACGGCGTGATCGCCTTCTACGATATAAGCCAACTGGTCGCCCGGTCCCACGCCTAGAGCTTGCCGAACTCCGCGAGGAAGGGTTGTCTGGGATTTGGCGGTAACGACGCTCTTGATCATGGCGAACCTCAGTCGAGACGAAACCTTAATGTAATGCGTTCGCATTCTGGCGTCAAGAATGCGAACGCATTCCGCAGACGGCGGACCCTAGGAATTACCCCCGTTAATCTAATGGCTGGGACAACAGCATAAGCCACCTCGCAATCCACCCAACGAAACCATCTTACACGAACGGCATCATGTCTGCTTTCAGGAGGCGAGTGCGGAGGCATATATGGCCGGGATGGGCGCGAAGCGGCCCCAGGTGGGTATGATTGATTTCATAATGGTGTTGTCGTCTTTCCAACTGTCCTCACCGGCGAACGGTTTCGCTGAGCTATTTCGAGTGGTGTTGCTGCGGCTGATCGATCTCGACAGTCTGGCCATCTTGGGCGACATCGCCGATCCCGCTGACCTGGACATGGTCCAGCGCGGCGTTTTCTTCTTCCTCCAAGATTTCGTCTCGATAATGCGGCATCTTGCGTCCGTGGGGCGATCCCGTCCCCGGATCAGTCGGTACGCTGTTCTTGCGATCGTCCAGGTTGTCGATACTTCGCCCGGCGCGTGTCGAGTTTTTGTCGTCTGCCATGATCTTCCCCTCTTGGTTGAGTGAAGGCTTAACGGGGCCGAGCGATCCGGGTTCCTGCCGCATTTTTTAGCGTAGCTACCATTCGATCGGCCTGCCGCCGTGAGAATGCGTCGGTCGGATTGGCTCGACGGCGATGCCGCCCGCGTCGGTGGTGAACCGCTTCGGCCATGATGGCCAGCCTGCGCTGGATAGGGCGTTGGCGGCATTAGTGGCGAACTCATGCAAAAGGAGGGCGAACGCGGTAATCAGCTGACCTGAATGCGGTACATCAGAACCGCGTACCACGACCTACGCAGCGTCCGTTTTCGATCGCCCCTCAACGGGCAACACGATCGCTTGGATCAAGGTATGCAGCGTTGCCTACTGCTTGGTTTGATCATCAACATCGCAACTCAGTGGCCCCAACGTGGGACTGGCCGCCATAGCGCGGCAAAATGCCAAGCGTGCTTAAACCGATCGAATTTGTATGCCTCAAAAAACTCTTGCTTTCCGTGGCGCGTCCACACACGGGCGGACCGAAATCCCTCCCGAGGAGCTAGGCAGACCATCCTCGCCGCGTGCTTCGTCAGTGAAAACGGACCATCGGCAAATTCAGACGCTCTGCGCAATTTGCCCGCACACGGAGGCGACGGCCGGTCAACCCTCGTCCTACATTCGGCCTAGGGATCCGAGCGTCGTGTCCGGGGGAGCGATGGCTCTCATCGCCGCAAGCGAATCCATATAGTCGCGCCAGTGGACCACCTTGCGGTTCTCCACGGTGATGATCGAGGCGAACCGATTGTCATAGGCGTGGCGGGTCGAAAGGACTGTGCCGTGTACCTCATACTCGAGGACGACGATTCGCGAATCGAGCCCGCGATGGACGACTAGACCGTCCGAACTGTTAAGAGAGATATTGCGCCCGTATCCCGAGAATACCTCCATGATGGCGGCTCGGCTCTCGAGCTTCCTCGGCCAACCAGGAAAGTCGTAGAGAAACTCGAAGACCGCATCATTGGCAACAAAATCCCAGAGGTGATCGCCGTCGACGAGGCCGTCGAGTCCCTTCTTGATGATCGCGAAAAAGGGATCGAGTGCCTTGAAAGCGGAATAATCAGTACGGCCAGCCATGCTCACTCCATTACACAAGTAACACTGGCCGATCGTGGCCAATGGTTCGGGGTAGTGCCTCAGATAAAATGAAGCACTCCCTGACATCTCAAAACAGGCCACCGAGACTTTGGTCGACTGATGTCCCATTCTGATTCCAAAGCTCGCAAAACTTCGGAATTTGGACACTAACCGCGGATGAAGGCGAGGAGGTCCTGGTTGATTACGTCGGCGTGGGTGGTCAGCATTCCGTGCGGGAAGCCGGGGTAGATTTTCAGCGTGCCGTACTTGAGCAGCGTGATCGAGCGCAGCGCGGCATCCTTGTACGGGACGATTTGGTCATCGTCGCCGTGCATCACCAGTGTCGGTACGTCGATGTTTCGCAAATCCTCGCTCTGGTCGGTTTCCGAGAACGCCTTGATGCCGTCGTAATGTGCCTTGGCGCTACCCATCATGCCTTGGCGCCACCAGTTCTCGATCACGCCTTCCTGTGGCTTCGCGCCTGGCCGATTGAATCCATAAAAGGGACCTGCCGGCACATCGCGAAAGAACTGGGCGCGGTTCGTGGCGAGGCCGTCGCGGAGCCCGTCAAACACCTCGATCGGCAGACCATCCGGATTGCTCTCCGTTTTCACCATGATCGGTGTCACAGCCGACATCAGTACGGCCTTGGCAACCCGTCTCTTTCCATGACGTGCAACATAGCGCGCAACCACGCCGCCCCCGGTGGAATGGCCAATGTGGACAGCATCATGCAGATCTAAGTGCTCTACGACGGCAGCCGCGTCGGCCGCATAGTGGTCCATGTCA
>JAQGIF010000360.1 GCA_028291345.1 Rhodospirillales bacterium
CCTCGCGGATTTCGTCTGCGAATAGCTGGGCATCGCAACCGTCAGCGATAGGGCGATCGCGGCGGGAATAAGTTCATATGGGCGCATGGCGTATTTATCGGCCCGGAAGGTGGCAATACAAGGGCCAACCTGGCCCTCCTCACCCGGCTTATTGGGCAACACCCTTGGCGAGGTCAATAAAATATATTTAAAACTGTTTGGATTTTTGCCATTATGCTTGGGAGATACTCGGTTCTGATGAAAAAATCTTGTTCAAAACAAAGTCCTAGAGAGATCGGCATCAGCGTTGAGTCGAAAGTGCCTCGGCGATTGATGGCCTCCAATCCGGAAATCGCACGGATTTTGAACTTGGAAGCGCTTTTTGCTATCTCAGGCAACACCGAGGGTAATCGACATGACCAGTGCAATGACCGCGCCCGCCACGATGATTCCGTGGAAGGCTGCGAAGCCCAGGGACAATAAAGTTGTGATGACGATAGGCGACAGTTTTGCCAAGCAGGTTCGATTCGATGCGAGTAGCATCGCTTCGTTCGCGCTTTTGACGGGCGACACCAACCCGCTGCACCACGATGCGATCTATGCAGCACAAACGCGCTTTGGCGGGATCATCGCATCGGGCAGCCATATCACAGCGCTGATGACCGGGATGGTTGCCGGGCATTTCTCCGACAAGGGTCTCAATGTCGGTCTGGATTTTTCCTTTCGCTTCCAGGCGCCGGTGCGGCTCAACGATCTGGTCCAGATGCGCTGGACCGTGACCGGAAGGATGCCGAAAATGTCGCTGAAGGGCGACATCGTGACCCTTGAGGGCGAGGCGGTGCGCTCGGACGGAATCGTCGCCGTGTCCGCTACCGCACATGTGTTGCTGCTTGGCTGACAGGTCGTTGCTGTGATTCGGGTGTGGGCGCTTTGGCCTCCGCTCAGTGCTACGATTCTTATTTGATCGCCTTGCATTCCTGCCGCCCTGATCGTTATCGTCGCGCGGCGGCCCGGCATCCGCTTCCGCGAGGGAATCGGCGTCCGGGTCATGGGGAAAGCGCATCAGGCGGCGCGCCCCATCGGGGAGTGACTGTTATGCATCGCACGATTTCCGCTTTGTTATTTGCCGTGCTGGCACTGTGCGCCGGGCAAGCTGTGTCGGGACGGGTCGCTCTGGCCGCCGATGCGGCGGCCGATCCTCGCATGGTCGAGCATGGCCTGGGCAATCCCAAGGCCCCGGTGCGGATCGACGAATATTATTCGCTCGATTGCCCGCATTGCGCGACCTTTGTGGTCGAGACCCTGCCGAAAATGACCGCCGATTATATCGATAAAGGCAAGGTCTATCTCGTCCTTCATGATTTCCCGCTGCATGAGCCCGCTTTGCAGGCGACGATGCTCGCGCGCTGCGCCCCGCCGGAGCGATTCTTCCCAATGGTCGATACCTTGTTTCATGTTCAGCAAGGCTGGGTCGGTTCGTTGCCCGCCCTGAAGCAGCAGGCCAAATTCGCCGGTCTGAACGACACGCAGATCGACAGCTGCCTTAACGATCGCGGGCTGGAGGATGCCATTCTGGCTGAACGGCTGAAAGCTGAAAAAGAGGTGCAGATCGAGGCGACTCCGACCTTCATCTTCAATCAGAAGGGCAGCGACCGGATCGTGTCGGCTGCGCCCTACGGCGATTTTCAAAAGAAAATCGATGCGCTCCTGAAATAGTATCGACAGACAGCGGTCAAGGCTGCCCAGGTGCAATTCACCCGCCTCCGACTTGCCGGATTCAAGTCCTTTGTCGACCCGCTCGATCTTGAGATCGCGCCGGGAATGACTGGAATTGTGGGACCGAACGGCTGCGGCAAGTCGAATCTCGTCGAAGCGCTACGCTGGGTAATGGGCGAGACCTCGGCCCGCCGCATGCGTGGCGGGGACATGGACGACGTCATCTTCGGCGGCACGGCGACCCGTCCGGCGCGTAATATCGCCGAGGTAACGTTGGTCGCCCTGGACGAGGACGGCTCGCTGCCCACCGGCGTGACCCGCCTGAGCGGGCCTGGCGAATTCGAGATCGCCCGGCGGATCGAGCGCGGCCAGGGCTCGGATTACCGCGTCGCCGGCCGGCCGGCACGGGCCCGCGACGTGCAAACCCTGTTCGCCGACGCCGCCAGCGGTTCCTCTTCGCCGGCACTTGTCAGCCAGGGCCGCGTCTCCGGCCTGATCAACGCGAAACCGACCGAACGCCGCCAGGTGCTGGAAGACGCCGCCGGCATTTCCGGCCTGCATGCCAGACGGCACGAGGCCGAACTCAAATTGCGGGCCGCTGAGGCCAATCTCGAACGGCTCGACGACGTGCTGGGTACGATGCAGACTCAGCTCGGCGGCCTGAAGAAGCAGGCGCGCCAGGCGATACGCTATCGCGAACTGACCGACGAGATCCGGCGCGCTGACGCCGTGTTGCTGGCCTTACGCTGGCAGACTCTGCTCGGCCGCGCCAACGATACCCGCAGGAACTTCACCGCGTCCGACGATGCCGTCCGGCAGGCTATGCTGGATGTGGCGCATGCGACTACGCTCAACACTGAGTGCGCCGCCGCCCTGCCGCCGTTGCGCAAGGACGAGGCTGCGCTCGCCCATACCTATTCCAGCGTTCTCGCACGGCGCGACACGCTGGTCGCCGAAGAACGTCAGCTCGCCGCGGCGGTGGCCGAGAACGATCAGCAGGCCCGCCAACTGGCGGCGGATAATGCGCACGAGGCGCGGCAGCAGGGCGAGGCCCAGGCGGTCGAGGCGCGTCTGGCCACCGAGGCTGAGACGCTGGCGGCCCAGGCGAAGGAACATCCCGCCCGGCGCGAAGCCGCGGAACGCGATCTGGCAGCCGCCCGGACGATGGTTGCCAGCCTCGACGCCGAGCTGGCCAAGCTCACAGAAAGCGTCGCCACCGCCGAAGCCGAAGCGGTTTCCCTCGGCCGGCAGAAGCGGGATTTCGAACAGCGCCTGATGACGCTGGACCGGCGCATCGCTGAAGAGAAACGCCGCCTCCAATCCTTGCCGGCGGACCGAGCAGACGCCGATGCGATCGCCGTGGCGGGGACCGCCTTGACCCAGGCCGAAAAGGCAGCGTCCACTGCACGGGAGAGCCTGACGGCCGCGGAAAAGACACGGTTCGATGCTGAAACGGCGATCGGTCCAGCCCGTGCCGCCGAGCGGCAGGCCGCCGGCGAGGCGACTCGTCTGGGGGCCGAGCAGCGTGCGCTTGCCGGGCTTTTGAAAAGCACCTCTTCGGGCAATTTTCCACCGGTGCTCGACCAGGTGCGCGTCGCTCGCGGCTATGAAACAGCGCTGGCCGTGGCGCTCGCTGACGGTCTCGAAGCGGCATTGGATGCAAAGGCTCCGGTCCATTGGCGGCCGGAATCTACGGCTGAGAGTGCTCCGTTTTCGTCCGATGTCGAACCTTTGGCGCCGAAGATCACGGCGCCAAAGCCTTTGTCGCGCGCCTTGGCGCATGTCGGGCTAGTCAAGGATGATGCCACCGGCGATCGGCTGGCCGGCGCGCTGGCGCCGGGCCAGATGCTGGTGACCCGCGCCGGCGGGTTGTGGCGGTGGGACGGGCTGGTCCGGCGTCCGGGGGCGGTTTCGGCAGCCGCGGCCCGGCTTGAGCAGCGTAACCGGCTCGAGCAGGTCGAACGCGAATTCGCCGAAGCCGACAAATTGTCCAAGGCAGCGGGCGAAAGCCTTACGGCGGCCGAAACGGCTCTGGCGGGGGCGTCAAGCGCCGAAAAGCAGCTGCGCAGCACGGTGATGTCCGCCACGGCGGCGCTGGAGCGTGCCCGGGGCGATCATGTCCAGCGCAAGCGCGATGCCGAGTCACGGGCTGTTGCGCGGCAGGCTCTTGCCGGTTCGCTGGCCTTGGCCGAAACTGATCGCGCGGCGGTCGACACGCAGTTTACGGCGCTCCAGGAAAGCTTAAAATCGCTGCCGGATTCGGCGGATGAACGGCGTCGATTGGAGACTCTGCGCACCAGGCTTTCGAGTGAACGTAACAAGCTGGGGCTGTGCGTCGCGGCGGTTGAACAACTCGGCCGCGAAGAATCGACGCGGAACGGGCGATTGGCCGCTATCGCGGGCGAGCGGCAGGAATGGCGCGATCGCGCCAGCCGCGCAGCCGTGCGTCTGGAAGAACTCGGCCAGCGCGATTCGGTCATTGCAGCGGCCCGGGCCCGCCTGTCCGAGGAGCCGGCGCGGCTTGCTGCCGCACGCGAAAAAATTCTTTCGGAACTGGAAGTCGCCGAGAAAGCCCGCGCCAAGGCCTCCGACCGCGTCGTCGCCGGCGAAGCCGCGCAACAGGCGAGTGAGCGAAACCTGCGTCAGGCCGAAGCCACCCTCTCCGATATGCGCGAGGCGCGGGTGCGGGCAGAGGCGGCCGTGGCCGCGGTCATCGAAGAGATGGAGCAGCTCAAGCTGCGCGCGGTCGAACGATTGGGCGATGTCGCCTCAGCCAGTATCGATCTGACTATGCTGGCCGGCCTTGCCGGGCTGACGCCGGACAAATTGCCCGATGCGGGCTCGGCCGAGGCGCGCTTTGCGAAACTGGCGCGGGACCGCGAGTCGATCGGCCCGGTCAATCTGCGCGCGGAACTCGAAGTTGCCGAGCTGGACGGCGAGATCACCCGAATGACGAGCGAACGCGACGACTTGATCGCGGCGATCGCCCGGCTGCGGCAGGCCGTCCATGGCTTGAACAAGGAGGCGAGGGAAAGACTTGTCGCGTCGTTCGGCACGATCGACGCGCATTTCCGCCGCCTGTTCGAGCGGCTGTTTGGCGGCGGCGCGGCGGAATTGAAACTGACAGAGGCGGAGGACCCGCTGGATGCCGGCCTGGAAATTTTCGCCAGCCCGCCTGGGAAAAAACTGCAGCAATTGTCGCTGCTGTCGGGCGGCGAGCAGGCTCTGACGGCAATCGCGCTGATTTTCGCGATGTTCCTGACCAATCCTTCGCCGATCTGCGTGCTGGACGAGGTCGACGCACCGCTTGACGACGCCAATGTCGATCGATTCTGCCTGCTGGTGCAGGAGATCGCCCAGGATGTCGGCACGCGTTTCCTGATCATCACCCATCACCGTTTGACTATGGCGCGGATGGATCGTCTCTATGGCGTGACGATGGCGGAGCGCGGCATTTCGCAGCTGGTGTCGGTCGATTTGCGCCGCGCCGACGAGTTGACGGCGGCTTGAGCGGGGTGGAATGACCCCCATAACCGGGAAATGCGGCTTGACAGAAATTGATGTCGCTCATACGGTCGCGCCGCTTTCAGCGCCGAGGGGTGCTGAGGGTTTTTCGGCTGCGCTATTCGTGGAGCGGCGCCGATGAATCCTGAGAACCCCGACGCCGACCGGGTCGCCGCCAACGGGCTCGACGACCGTATTGCCAAGGCGCGAGCCTCTGGCGAACGCCACCGTCCATCCCTGGACGATGGCGGCGACGATCCGGGGATCGAAAGCGCGATGAGCTTCGGAATGCGCGCCGGCGCACAGTTTGTGTCGGCGGTTGTCCTGGGCGGCGGTCTTGGGTGGGCGATCGATCGCTGGCTCGGGACCCGCCCATTCGGAATGCTGATCCTGATGGTGCTGAGTTTTATCGCCGCCATGGCGAATGTCTGGCGGTCGATGAGCAAGGCGGTGGATGTTGCGACCGAGACGGCGTTAGCTGCAGAGAAATCGGGGGCTGCCGAGAAATCGGCGGCGTCCGGAGATAGGGTTACGGAAGAGATAGATGGAAAATCCTCTTAGACAGTTCGCCATTCATACGCTGATCCCGATTCACATCGGCAGCTATGACGTATCCTTCACCAACTCGTCGCTTTTGATGCTGATCGCCTTCGCGCTGATCATTTTCCTGTTCTACGTCGGCACCAGCCGCAAGGCGGTCGTGCCGGGCCGTCTGCAGAGCGCGGCCGAGATGATCTACGAATTCACCGCCAACATGGTCGAAGACAATGCCGGCCATGGCAGTGCGAAATACGTGCCGTTCGTTATGTCGATCTTCCTGGTCGTGCTGTTCGGCAATATTCTGGGCCTTATCCCCTACAGCTTTACCTATACCAGCCATATCATCGTCACGATCGCACTGGCTCTGATGATCTTCGTGGTTGTCGTCCTGCTCAGCCTCAAGAATCACGGTGTCGGCTTCTTCAAGATGTTCTTCCCGCCGGGCGCGCCGATCTTTCTGGCACCGCTCCTGATTCCGATCGAGGTCCTGTCCTTCGTCTTCCGGCCGATCAGCCTGTCCGTCCGACTTTTCGCCAATATGATGGCCGGACATGTCATGCTTCAGCTGTTCGCTGGCTTCACCGTGGCGCTCGGCCTGTTCGGTATCCTGCCGCTCACCTTCGTGGTGCTGCTGACCGGCTTCGAAATCCTGGTTGCCCTGCTTCAGGCCTATGTCTTCGCCCTGCTGACCTCGATTTACCTGAAAGATACGCTCGAGGCTCACTGAGCTTCTCCCGGGCTTCCTACCGTTCCCTCCAAACTGACCCTCCAACCCTGTTAACGATAAACTTTAAGGATCATCATTATGGACCCAGCTTCCGCTAAACTCATCGGCGCCGGTCTTGCCGTTATCGGCATGGGCGTCGTCGGCGTCGGCCTCGGCCTCATCTTCAATGCGTGGCTGCACGCGCTGGGCCGTAACCCGTCCGCCGCGCCGGTTCTGCGCCAGATGGGCTTCCTCGGCTTCGCTCTGACAGAAGCCCTGGCCCTGTTCGCGTTCGTTCTCGCGATCCTGATCCTGCTCAACGTCCTTTGAGCCGGAAGAGCGGAGCGCAGATCATGTTCGCCCGCCGAATCTCAACTCATGCTCCTCTAGTTGGTCTGATGCTTACCCTCCTTGCGGGGGTAAGCCGGGCCGAGGAAGAGAAAGAAGGCATGCCGCAGCTCGACCCGCATAGTTTTGCGAGTCAGCTGTTCTGGCTTACCATCTTTTTCGTCCTGGTTTTCGTTTTCCTGCGTTTCATCGGATTGCCGCGCGTAACGGCGATCATCGATGAGCGCGCGAAGAAAATAGGAACGGATATCGCCTCCGCCGAGCTTCTGCGGACGCAAGCCGCCGAAGCTGAGAAGACCTATGAGACGACGATGGCCGCGGCCCAGGGCAAGGCGCGTCAGCTGCTGGCGGAAACGCACGAGCAGAATGCCGCGATATTGGCCGAAGAGACAAAGCTGGCTACGGCAGCCGCGGATCATGAAGTCAATCAGGCGGTGAAGCGGATCGAGGCGGATCGTTCGAAAGCCTTGCACAGCATCCGTGACGTCGCCCGAGGCCTGGCCGCCGACATCACCGCGAAACTCGCCGGCCGTATGCCGAGCGCGGATCGGGTGGCGCTTGCGGTCGATCTAGCCGCTGGGGAGATCGCCTGATGGAATTGTTGCACGATCCCGAATTCTGGGTCCTCGTCGGATTCCTGGTGTTCTTTGTGCTTCTCGGCCGGACTTTCCTGAAGCTTTTGAAGAGCGGTCTCGATAGTCGCGCGGCAAAGGTCCAGGAACAGTTGAACGAGGCCATCCAGCTTCGCGCCGAGGCCCAGCATGTGCTGGACACCTATCGCGCCAAGCAGGAACAGGCCGTCAAGGACGCGGCCGATATCCTGGAAGCAGCCAGGGCAGAAGCCGACCGGATGCGCAAAGAAGGCGAAGAATCCTTAAAGCGCAGCATAGCAGTGCGTGAGGCCCAGGCCAGGGATCGCATCGCCTTGGCCGAACAGACCGCGACCCAGTCGATCAAAGCCATCGCGGCCGAAATCGCCATTCGCGCAGCCACCGGCCTGGTGGCCGAATCCATCGATAAGGCCGGCGCCGACGCACTTGTCGACCAAGCGATCGACGATCTGCCGAAGCGGGCGGCTTAAACTTTCATCTGCTGCCGTGTAACTTGGTCGGCATTATGAATAAAAAAGGGCGGGTCCGGTTTGCCGGGTCTGCCCTTTTGTTTGTGTGCCGTCAGCCTTCTTGCCGCTACACTCCGGCTTCATGATATAATTGGCATCATGGTTCCGACATCCGATCCTGTTCTGACTCGCTTTCGTGCCGCCCTCGATGTGCTGTACGGCGATCGAATCGAACGCGTCGTGCTTTACGGTTCGCGCGCGCGGCGACGCTCGGCCGGACTCAGACTACGACGTGGCGATATTCCTCAACGATCTTATCGATCGGTGGGGTGAGGTCGACAAGATCGTGCCTATCATCACGGATATCATCGAAGATACCGGCGCAGTTATCCATGCGAGACCCTATCGTGCTGGATCCTATCGAGATCGGACGCCGCTGATGCATGAAGTTCGACGCGAGGGCATCGATCTGTGACACCCGAAGCGCGCGGTCATCTGGAAAAGGCGCGCCAATCGCTGGCGAATGCACCGACCATTCTGTCGGTGAATTTGGGAGAAGAGGCTGGGCGAGCAGGCTATATCGCTGCCCTTCATGCGGCGCAGGCTTTTATTTTTGAGCGAACCGGCCGCTGCGAAGACTCATGCCGGTGTGCATAGCCACTTCGGTAAACTGGCAAAAGACGATCGGCATTTCGATATCGAGCTACGTCGATTCCTGTCGCAAGCATATGAATTGAAAACCGCCGCTGACTATGACCTAGAAACCGATACGGCCGGGTCACGCGATCGCGCCAAGGCGGCCATCGAAACCGCAGCGCGATTCATAGACTGCTCGGTTGAGGCAATCACCGAGCCGAACGCCCGCTGATACCGGTCAGCGGATACCTCACCCCTCTTGCCAGTTTACCCCCACAGCGCCTAAATCCAGCCCATGGTTGCTCTATCCAACAACGATGTTCGCGGTGGCGAATCGGTCGATGCCGTTATGGCTTCGATCGGCAGCCGCGCGCGCGCGGCTGCCAGGGCGATGGCACTGGCCTCGACCGAAGCCAAGAACGAGGCGCTGATGCTCGCCGCAGCGGCGATCCGGCGCGATTGCAGCAAAATCCTCGAAGCCAACCGGCGCGATGTCGAAGCGGTGCAGGGCAAGCTGTCGGAATCGATGATCGACCGGCTGGGACTCGATCCCAAGCGGGTCGAGGCGATTGCCCGGGGGCTGGAGCAGGTTGCGGCGTTGCCCGATCCGGTCGGTACCTCGCTCGCCCGCTGGACGCGCCCGAACGGGCTGGATATCGAGCGGGTGCGCGTGCCGCTCGGTGTCATCGGCATCATCTATGAATCCCGCCCCAATGTGACGGCCGATGCCGGCGCGCTCTGCCTCAAGGCTGGCAACGCTGCGATCCTACGCGGCGGGTCGGAAAGCACAAACTCCTCGCGTGCCATTCACGCATGCATTGTCGAAGGCGCCCAGTCGGCGGGCCTGCCGGCCGACGCGGTGCAGATCGTCCCGACCACGGACCGCGCAGCCGTCGGAATCATGCTGGGCATGGCCGGTGTGATCGACGTCATCGTGCCGCGCGGCGGCCGCTCGCTGGTCGAGCGGGTGATGAACGAAAGCAAGGTGCCGGTCTTCGCCCATCTCGAGGGGCTCTGCCATGTTTATGTCGATCGCGACGCCGACCTCGACATGGCTCGCCAGATCGTCATGAACGCCAAGATGCGGCGTGTCTCGGTATGCGGCGCGGCCGAAACCCTGCTGATCGACCGGGCCGTTGCTGGCGCATATCTGAGGCCGATCATCGGCGACCTGCTCGACGCCGGGTGCGAAGTACGCGGCGATGAGACCGTGCGCCACGCGGACCCTAGGGTGGTCGCGGCGACCGAGGCGGACTGGACGACGGAATACCTGGAGCCGATCATTTCCGCTCGTATCGTAGATGGCGTCGAAGGCGGGATCGCCCATATCAACCATTACGGGTCGCATCATACAGATAGTATAATCACCGCGAATGCGGAAACGGCCGAACGGTTTCTGAACGAAATCGACAGCGGTATCGTTCTGGTCAATGCCTCGACCCAGTTCGCCGATGGCGGTGAATTCGGCATGGGGGCGGAGATCGGTATTTCGACCGGCAAGATGCACGCGCGCGGACCGGTCGGTGTTGAGCAGCTGACCAGCTATAAATATAAGGTGCGCGGCCGGGGGCAAGTCCGGCCCTGATCTCGCTTCCTGGCCGTTTCACCGGACCCGCCTGGGCGGGTCGTCGCGTCGGACTTTTGGGTGGGTCGTTCAATCCCGCCCACGAAGGCCATCGGCATATCAGCATCACAGCGTTGAGGCGGATGGGCCTCGACGAGATTTGGTGGCTGGTCAGCCCGCAAAATCCACTGAAATCGTCCAAGGACATGGTGCCGTTCAACCGGCGTTTTGCCATGGCGAAGCTCCAAGCGCGCCATCCGCGCATTCTGGTCACGGACCTGGAAACCCGCCTCGGTACGCGCTTCACGTTCGACACGCTGTCGGCGCTGCGCCGATATTATCCGAAAACGCGTTTCATCTGGCTGATGGGGGCCGACAATCTCGGTCAGATCCACCGCTGGCAGCACTGGCGCGGGATTTTCGACAATATACCCATCGCGGTGTTCGACCGTCCGCCTTACCGGCTGCGGACGCTTGCCAGTCCGGCGGCATCCGCCTATGCCCGCAGCCGTCGGGATCAGTCGCGATCACGCGATCTTGCAATGTCCGCTCCGCCGGCCTGGATATTCTTTCCATCCCGGCTCGAACCGCTTTCGTCCACCCAACTTCGTATGGCTGCGCGGGACTTTGGTCCGGAGTCATTGCGCAGCCGCTTCGCCGCCTCTACCTTTAAGGAAGCCACCCAGCGTATGACCTCTCTCTCGATGGAGACTATTCCGATCGCGACTTCGCCCACCCAGACCGTCCCAGCCGCTGTTTCCGCGGCCAAAACGACCGAGATCACTCCGGACGCCCTGAAAGATTCGATCGTCAACTCGATTGACGACGATAAGGGCGAAGACATCATTGTCGTCGATCTGCGTGGAAAATCCAATATCACGGACTTCATCGTGATCGCGACGGGCCGGTCTGTGCGGCAGGTGGGCGCCATGGCGGACCACCTGGTCCGCAAGCTACAGCCGAACCTGTCTTTCAGGATGGCGGTCGAAGGCTTGCCGCAAGGCGACTGGGTACTGATCGATTGCGGCGATGTGGTTGTCCATCTTTTCCGTCCAGAAGTGCGCGACTTCTATGCGATCGAAAAGATGTGGGGGCTCGAGCCTCCGGCCTTGCCGGCAACAGGGATCGCGGGTTAGCCCGAGCCCTGAAATCGCCATAGTTCTAAGCGATTTTATACATCGTGCGGATCATCATTGCTGCTGTCGGCCGTTTGCGCGATACCCCGAGCCGAACCCTGTTCGACGATTATTCGAAACGCCTCGTCTGGCCGTCGGTTGTCCGTGAGGTTGAACTCAAGCGCGCTTTGCCACCGGATCAGGGCCGGGCTGAAGAAGGCCGCCTGTTGCTAGAGGCGATCGGCGAGCGTGCGACAGTAATTGCGTTGGATGAACATGGTACGGACTGGACCAGCGCCGAGTTTGCCCGGCGGGTCGGGGCATGGCGCGATGATGGCGTCGCGGAGCTGGCTTTCGCGATCGGCGGCGCCGACGGCCATGCCCCCGCGCTCTTGAAAAGGGCCGTCGCGATCGTCGCGTTCGGCAAGATGACATGGCCGCATCGGCTTGCGCGGGTTATGCTCGTCGAACAAATATACCGCGCGCAGCAGATCATCGCGGGTCATCCCTATCACCGCGAATAAGTGCGCGCTGGGTCAATCCGCGCGCTATTAAGTGCCCGCGTGGGTGAGTCCACGCGCTATTAGTGGTAATGCAACCGGCGGCCGAGATGGGGCCGCCCAAGGCATGGTTAACGCAAACGCATGAGTTCCTCATCCGCTCAAGACCCGTCGCCGATCAGCTCGCCGACTGCCGTCACCCTCTGGGAAGGCGTGAAGCGGCGTGCGGGCATCATTGCGACGATCGCCGTTTTCCTGCTGGCGCTCGCAGCGATGCAGCATCTGCTGCGCGACTTTCACTATCATCAGATCATCGCCCAACTGAAGTCGCTGTCGGCCAAACAACTGCTGATCGGGGTATTCTGCACCGTGGGCAGCTATTGGGCGTTAACGTTCTATGATCTGTCCGCCCTGCGCTATGTCGGGATCAAGCTGCCTTACCGGCTCATCGCGTTTGCGTCCTTCACCGGCTACGCGGTTTCGAACAATATCGGTTTCGCACTGATCTCCGGCGGCAGCGTCCGCTTCCGGCTCTATTCGGCCGCAGGCGTTTCGGCGGGGGACATCGCCAGAATCGTGGTGTTCGCGGGTGTGACCTTCACCGCCGGGCTTTTCGGCATCGGCAGCTTTGCATTTCTGATCGCGCCCGGTGAACTCGGCCCTGTCGCTCATATCGCGCCGCCGATGGCCTCAGCGCTGGGCGGGATTGCGCTCGCCCTCGTTCTCGCGACCTTGGTCACTGCGGCGATCAATCGCCGGCCTATCCGAATCTGGCGTCTCAGGATCGCCGTGCCGTCTCCGCGGATGGTCGCGGCGCAGATCCTCATATCGGGGGTCGATATCGCCCTCGCCGCAGCGGTTCTCTACGTCGTTCTGCCGCCGCTGACGGGCATCGGCTATTGGGGCTTCCTGGGGCTGTTTTCGATCGCGCTGCTGCTGGGCGTGGTCAGCAACGTGCCTGGAGGGATCGGTGTGTTCGAATCCGTCATGCTGTTGGGCCTGCACAGGACCGACAGTGCGGGGGTCCTTGGCGGCATCATCGCCTATCGTGCGATCTATTTCCTGCTGCCGCTGATTGTCGCCGGCATATTGCTGGCCGCCAACGAATTGCTGTGGCGCAAGCCGGGGCGAATGGCGCAACTACGTGTCGTCGGTTTGGCCGGGTCGCGGATGGCGCCGCCTTTCATGGCCGCCCTGGTTTTCGTCGCCGGCGTCATATTGCTGATTTCCGGCGCCGCGCCGGAAACCGAATGGCGTCTGGATATTCTGCAGGACGTCGTTCCTCTATCGGTGATCGAGGCCTCGCATATCCTGGGCAGCCTGATCGGCCTTGCTCTCCTGGTTCTGGCGCGCGGGCTGTATCGCCGCCTCGATACGGCCTGGTATATTTCAGTGGTCGCGCTGGCAAACGCCGTCATCGTTTCCCTGATCAAAGGGCTTGATTACGAAGAAGCGGCGATTTTCGCTGTTATCAGTGCCGTTCTGATCTCGTGCCGTCGCGAGTTCTATCGCCGGGCGCGGATCATCGATCTTCGCATCAGCGTCGGCTGGCTGCTGGCGATCGGCGGCGTGCTGGGTGGGATCGTCTGGCTGACCTTCTTCACCACGAAGCATGTCGAATATTCGAACGAACTCTGGTGGCAATTCGCTTTCTCAGAGGACGCGCCCCGCTCGCTGCGCGCGACCTTCCTGATCGTTATCGTCATGGTCGTGTTCGGCCTCAGCCACCTGCTGCGGCCGACCCCGGTCCAGCCGCACCTTCCGACCGATACCGAGATGAACGCCGTCCGCCGGATACTGAAAGGCGCCGCACGGCCCGAATCGAACATCGTTTTCCTACGGGACAAGGCGCTGCTGTTCAACGATACGCAAACTGCCTTCATCATGTACGCCGTGCGCGGGCGAAGCTGGGTCGCGCTGGGCGACCCGATCGGCCCCGAGAATGAACTGCCCGAATTGATCTGGCGATTCCGCGAAATGTGCGACCGCGTCGGCGGGCGGCCCGCTTTTTATCAAGTGTCGGCGGATACGCTGCCTTTTTATCTCGATGTCGGCCTGACCCCGATCAAGGTCGGCGAAGAGGCTCGTGTGAACCTCTCTGAATTTTCTCTCGATCAGCCGGGCCGCAAGGATCTGCGCTATTCAGTTCGGCGTGCCGAACGGGAAGGGCTGACCTTCGATGTCGTGCCGCGCGCCGAGGTGCTCACCGTTATCGATGAGTTAAGGACAATTTCCGACACCTGGCTGGAGACGCGCAACACGACCGAAAAGCGTTTTTCGGTCGGCGCGTTTGATCCCGACTATCTCAGCGAGTTCGATGTCGCGGTCGTCCGCGTCAATGGCAGGATAACGGCTTTCGCCAATATCTGGATGGCAGCCGCGGGCCGGCAGGCGGCGGTCGACATCATGCGTTTCGACCCCATGGCGTCCTCCTATACGATGGAGTTTCTCTTCACCAAGCTGCTGCTCTGGGCCAAGCGCGAAGGTTTTGAATGGTTCGGTTTGGGCGTCGCGCCCCTTTCGGGGCTTGCCGGCCGCGATCTGGCGCCGGTATGGCAGCGTCTGGGCGCGCTGATCTTTCAGGCGGGCGAACGTTTCTATAATTTTCGCGGCCTGCGCCTTTTCAAGGACAAGTTCAAGCCAACATGGGAGCCGCGATATCTCGTATGCCAGGGCGGCCTGACGCCCGTGGGTGTCTTCTCAGATACGGCGGCATTGATCGCCGGTGGTTTGCGCGGGGTCTGGTTGAAGTGATTCGGATAGCTTGCGCTCTTGCGCTTCTCGCTTTGTGCGTTTCCCAGATGGCAAGGGCGGTGGAGTTCAAACCCACCCGGATCGACGGCAGCCCGCTCGGCCCTGTGCATTACTATGCGCCGGCTGGCGGCAAGAAGATCGATGGGTTGGTTATCGTGATCTCCGACAATCAGGGCTGGGATGCGGCGGCGACAACGGTCGCTCAGCATCTGACGCAAAGCGGTGAAGTCGTCGTCGGGCTGGAACTGCCGATTTACCGCGCTGCCCTGGAGAAGGAGGATAATGACTGCGTGCTGGTGACGCGCGACCTGGAAAGCTTGGCGCGCGATGTCGAACAGACACTGCCTTTTCCGGAATACCGGCCGCCGGTAATCCTGGGGATCGGCGCCGGGTCGGGCATCGCCTATGCCGCCGCTGGTCAGGTCCTGCCCAATACCTTCGCCGGCGGCATCGGGCTGCGCTTCGACCCGGTGATCGATGTCGGCCACAAGCTCTGCCTGCCCCTGGCCCCGACGCCGGCGGGTGCGCCCCTGCGCTATGGCCCGGTTACGGACCATGAGACGCCATGGCTGTTTACGTCGTCCCGTGCCTTTAGCGGGATGCAAGAGTTCGTGGCGGCCATGCCCCAGGCCCATCCGATCCAGGGCAAGTCCGACGACCTGGCGGCGATCGACGATGCGATGAAGCAGATACCGCAGGTCGGAAAAGCGGAGTCGTCGGTGGACGGGCTGCCGATCGTGGAACTGCCCCCGCCACCGAGCCTGGCGGGCCAGCATCCGCTGATCGTTTTTTATTCAGGCGATGGCGGTTGGCGCGATATCGATAAGAAGATCGGCGCCTACCTGTCGGACCAAGGCTATTTCGTTGCCGGTATCGATTCGCTTCGCTATTTCTGGCGCAAGAAAGACCCGCGCGAGATGGCGGCCGACCTCGATCGCCTGATCCGCCATTATCATGCCCAAGCAAAGGAGAACGGCGTCATCCTGGTCGGCTATTCGTTCGGCGCCGACGTCCTACCCTTCATGGTCAACCGCATGGCGCCGGATACGAAGGGGCAGGTAAAAATGATTTCCCTCATGGGCATCGCGCAGCATGCCAGCTTCGAGATTCGCCTGCAGGGCATATTGGGGGCCAGCAACACTGATGGGCCGCCGACATTACCAGAGCTTTTGAAGCTAAAGGCTATTCCGATCCAATGCGTCTTCGGTGAAATTGAAAAAGATTCGGTGTGCGCGCAGAAGGAACTCGACATGGTGGTAAACCGTATCGAACTGGGCGGTGGTCATCATTTCGACGGCGACTATCGTCATACCGCCGAACTTATCATCGGCGCGGACAAGATAAGAGTGAGCAAGCTGAAATGAGCCAGGAAAATTCCGTCCAATCGCGTTCCCCCCGTCCGCGTCCCGTCGTTCTGTGCATACTCGACGGCTGGGGTCATCGCGACAAGACCGACGACAACGCTGTAACCCTGGCGCGCACGCCTAATCTTCATCGTTTCTGGAAGCACGCGCCGCACGCCCTGTTGGAAGCGTCAGAGGAATGGGTCGGCCTGCCGGCTGGGCAGATCGGCAATTCCGAGGTTGGCCATATGAATCTGGGAGCCGGCCGTGTTGTCCTGCAGGACCTGCCGCGCATCGACAAGGCGATGGCTGAGGGCGATTTCCCCCGCAACCCGGCCTTGGCCGGCCTGATCGCCAAGCTGAAGGGTGATGGCGGAACCTGCCACATCTTGGGGCTGGTGTCGCAGGGCGGGGTCCATTCGCACCAATCCCATGTCGTCGGCTTGGCGACGGCGGTCAGCGAGGCCGGAATTCCGGTCGTGATCCATGTTCTGACCGATGGCCGCGACGTTCCCCCGCAAGCAGCCGAACGCGAAATCACGCTCTTCCTCAAGGATCTCGCGCCGCTCCCCAATGTACGGATCGGCACGCTGGGCGGGCGATATTACGCCATGGACCGTGACAAGCGCTGGGACCGCGTCGAACTGGCTCATAAGGTGATCGTCCAGGCGGAGGGACCGAAGGCTTCCGATGCGCTTGCCGCCATTCGGGCATCCTATGCTGCGGGCAAAAACGATGAGTTCATTCCGCCGACGGTTATCGGTGATTATGCCGGGATGAAGGATGGCGACGGGCTGATCGTCGCGAACTTCCGGGCCGATCGGGCGCGCCAGATATCGACGGCGTTGCTGGATCCTGCTTTCGACGGCTTCGACCGCAGCAAGACCATCCGGTTCGCTGGCGCGGTCAGCGTCACCGAATATTCCGGCGCGCTAAACAAGCTGATGGCCGTGATGTTCGAGCCGGAATCGCTCGAGAAGGGGCTGGGCGAAGTCGCCGCCGCAGCTGGATTGAAACAATTGAGGGCGGCGGAGACCGAGAAATATCCGCATGTCACTTTTTTCTTCAATGGCGGGCGCGAGCAGCCTTACGAGGGCGAGGATCGCGTGATGGTGCAGTCGCCCAAAGTCGCGACCTATGACCTCGAGCCTGCGATGTCGGCCGCCGAACTGACCGGCAAGGTCGTCGCCGCAATCGACGGTGGCATGTATGACCTGATCATCATGAACTATGCCAATCTCGACATGGTCGGACACACCGGCATGCTGGGACCGGCCATTTGCGCGGTCGAAGCGGTCGATGACGGTCTCGGCCAGATAGCGGCGGCGGTCGGGCGGCAAGGCGGCTTGATGTTCGTCACCGCCGATCATGGCAATTGCGAAATGATGAAAGACCCCCAGACCGGCGGTCCCCATACGGCCCATACGTTGAACCAGGTACCGGCGATTCTAGTCAATGGCCCCGCCGGCGTCACCTTGAGCGACGGCAGGCTGGCGGATGTCGCGCCGACCTTGCTTGATCTCATGAGCTTTCCTCAGCCCCCGGAGATGACCGGCAAAAGCCTGCTGCTGCGGGACAAGGCGGCATCGCGCGAACCTGCCCTTGCGGCTCAGGCGTAAACTGGCGCGAAGCATCGGTTTTTTACTGCTCGCCCTCGCGGCGTTGCAGCCGGCGGAGGCACGACCGGCTTCGAAGGCGGCGCCCGTGACGTCTCGCTCGGCGGCCGAGGTCAAGGAGCTGGAACGGCAAGCCGCCGAAAGCCGGGCACGCGCAGCCGCGCTTAGCGCGAAGACCGCGAAAATTCAGAAAGATCTGGAGGCGCAGCGTCAGGCCTTGACCGCCGCCGCCGCTGAAGTTCGCGCCGGCGAGGAGACGCTGTCGCGTCTGGAGGCGGAACAGGCATCCTTGTCCGAAACCATGGAGCAGCGTGCGCAGGTGCTTGCACAGGAGCGGGCCAAACTTTCCCGCCTCACCGCGGGACTTGTCCGGCTCTCGCGGATTCCGGCCGGGGGCTTGTTCGTGGGATTCGACCAGCCGATCGACGCTGCCCGCGCCGAATTGCTTCTCCAATCGGCGCTGGTCGCGACGCGCGAGGGTGCGAAGCAGATCGAGACGGAATTGGGCCGCCTCGACGAAGTCAGCCGCCAGCTCGAAGACAAAAGACGGGAAGGCGAACATGAGGCCGGGATGTTGAAAGCCCGTCAGGCCAGTCTCACCGGACTGGTCGACAAGCGCCAATCGCTTTATCAGCAGACCGAGAGCGATCGTCAGGCGGAGGAGGAAAAGGCGCGCAAGATCGCCGAACAAGCGCAGGATCTCCGCGACCTAGTGGCGCGGATCGAGGCGCAGCAGAAAGCCGAACAGGAGGCGGAGGCCCGCCGGAAGGCACGGATGAAGAAACCGCCACCGCCGCCGCCGCCCCCTCAGTTCTCAGGGGGGAGTTTCACCGTTGCCAAAGGCTTACCGGTGGCCGGAGAGGTCAAAATCCGCTTCGGCCAGAATAACGGCTTGGGCACCACCTCGCACGGAATCACCATGATTGCCCGGCCAGGAGCCGCCGTCACCGCGCCGTCGGCGGGAATCGTGCGTTTTGCCGGTCCCTTTCGCAGCTACCGAGAAATCTTGATCCTTGAACATCCTGGTGGATATCTTAGCTTGATTGCAGGCATGTCGCGGGTGAATGCTGCTGTCGGCGCACAAATCGGCGCGGGCGAGCCGATTGGAACGATGGATGAGCGGGCGGATGTGCGGCCCGAGCTCTACTATGAGTTGCGGCGCAATGGTCAATTTGTCGATCCGGAAGCAGTTACGCTACCGGTCGCGGTGAAAGGAAAAGCTCGATGAACAAAACTTTGGTCGCGGTGATCGCCACGTCGCTGATCGTCGGCCCGCTGTCCTATGAGGCTGCTATCAGCAAGCCCGCGGATACCTATAAGCAGCTCGATCTGTATGCCGATGTGTTCGAGATCGTGCGCAATCAGTATTTTAAACCGGTCCCCGACGACAAGCTGGTCGAGGCGTCAATCAACGGCATGGTGTCGTCGCTCGATCCGCATTCCAGCTATATGAACGCCAAGGACTACGCTGACCTGTCCAGCCAGACAAAGGGTGAGTTCGGTGGCCTCGGTCTCGAAGTCACGCAAGAGAACGGCATCGTCAAAGTTGAGTCGCCGATCGACGATACGCCGGCGGCGAAGGCCAATATCAGGTCGGGCGATCTTATCACCCATATCGACGGCGAGCCGATCGTCGGGATTCCCTTGAATGACGCCGTCGAGAAGATGCGCGGCGCGCCCGGCACGCCGATCAAGCTCACGATACGGCACAATGAAAAGGCCGACCCGTTCGAGGTCACCCTGACGCGCGAGGTCATCAAGGTGCCCTCGGTCAAATCGCGCGTCGAAAGCGACAATGTCGGCTACATCCGCATTTCCAGCTTTTCGGAGCAGACCCAGCCAGGGCTCGACAAGGCGATTAGCGATCTGAGGACTCAGCTTGGCCCGAAAATGTCGGGCTATGTCATCGACCTTCGCAACAATCCGGGCGGCCTGCTGAATTCCGCGATCTCGGTCTCAAACACCTTCCTCGATTCGGGCGAAATCGTCTCGACCCGGGGCCGCAACCCCGACGATGTCGATCATATGGACGCGAAGCCCGGGTTGGATAAGACCAAGGGCGTGCCGGTCGTGGTGCTGATCAATGGCGGAACCGCTTCGGCGGCTGAGATCGTCTCAGGCGCGCTGCAGGATCATCATCGTGCGATCATCATGGGCACCCAGTCGTTCGGCAAAGGGTCGGTCCAGACCATCTTGCCGTTGAAGAACGAAGGCGGGCTGCGCCTGACGACGGCCGAATATTTCACCCCGTCGGGACGCTCGATCCAGGCTAAGGGCATTACGCCCGATATCGAGGTCCGGCAGTCGAAGATCGAGGAGCTTGAGCAGGCCGGGCGCCTGCACGAAGCCGACCTGAAAGGCGCCCTGCCCAACCCGACCGACCCGGCCAAGCCGAACGTCCCTGCGGCCGGCGCTCCGGGTCAGCCTTCGTCCAGCGTCGCGCCGCCGGCGACCAAGGCCGACAGCAAGGCGGGCGACGGCAAAGCGGCTGATGGAAAGGCCGAGACAACGACAGCCGATGCGGGCGCACCGAAGACGCCGCCGGTGGATTATCAGCTGGCCCGCGCGGTCGATCTTCTGCACGGCGTCGCGATGTTCAACAGCCATGCGGTGAACTGACAAGGTTCGCGCTTTCATGACCAAACATGCCGACTCCGCGGCGCTGCCGTACCGTCGCGGGGTCGGCATTGCGCTTTTTAACGATGAGGGCGCGGTGTTTGCCGCGGAGCGGATCGACACGCCCGGCGCGTGGCAGATGCCGCAGGGTGGGCTCGACAAAGGCGAGGAACCTTGGCCGGCTGCTTTGCGAGAGCTCAAGGAAGAGATTGGGACGGACAAGGCGGAGAGGTTGCACGAGACGGATTGGCTATGTTACGAGCTGCCGCCTGAACTCGTCGATCATGTCTGGCGTGGCAAATATCGCGGCCAGGAGCAGAAATGGTTCGCCGCCCGCTTTACCGGCAGCGATAGCGATATCGATCTCGAAGCACACAAGCATCCCGAATTCTGCGCCTGGCGCTGGGCGTCGCTCGACGAGTTGCCGGACCTGATCGTGCCATTCAAGCGGCCGCTTTATGAGTCGATCGTTACGGCTTTCGCCGGCTTCGCGAAGGGATAGGTGCCTTGCGCGGCTAATGAATTCGCCGGAAAACAATCGGCGTTTGCGAGCCGCCCTGTGGCTGTTCGGTATAATCTGTTTTTGTCACAGTGATCGCGGGTGCGCCGGCGGCGCTTTGCGCGGCAGCTTTCGGGGCAGCCGGCGCATCCTTGCACGAACCCGGCTTGAGCACCCCGTCAAACCCCGCCTCGCTGCGGTGCCACAGCACAATGCAGCCGTCGGCTTGCGGCTTCAATGCCGCGGGCTCCAGTTTTGCCAATGGCGTCGGGTCGGAATAGGCCCCTGCCAGTTGCTGACCGTTGCCGAAGCTGTAGGGTTTCATCACGATCAAACCAAGATCGTGATCGAGTTCGAACGCATAGAGCCGCTGCCACAGCATCGGGCCGTCCGGCGCCTTCTCGTGCTGCTCCGCATAGACGACCTCCTGGCCCAACGCCGGTACCCGGACGCGCTTGGCCAGATTGTAGAGTACCTGGGGAGGGGCCGGCGTCGCTCCGCCTCGATCTGGCAGGGTGGTAAACTCGCCTTCGAACAGGCTTGCCAGATCGGCAACAGAAGCGACGGTCATGGTCGGCGTTTCAGCCGCCCTGGCACCGCACACCCCCAGGGCGAGAGCCAACGGCAACACAGCATGTTTGAAGCGCATGAGACAAACTCCGGTCGGGCGGCAATGCCCCTCGACCTAACAACCGCGGCACGCCGGACTTGTTTCATCGCCTGTAAAACGATGACCCGATCCCCTTTTCCCGAAGCGTTCAATGGAGCAGCATCAGTGCATGACCGACAGCGATTCGCCCGCAGATAACCGAGCTCTTGCCCGCGCCGACTTCCTCGGCCGAACCGGCCAAAACGCTGCTACGCTGGAGGCATTGCCCGTCGACGCCTCGTTCCGCCGTTATTTCCGCTTGCGGGGTGGGGCGCGGCCGATGCTGCTGATGGATGCGCCGCCACCGAAAGAGGACGTGCGCCCTTTCATCCGTATCGCGCGGCATCTAACATCGCTGGGGCTGAGTCCTCCGGCCATCTATGAATTTGATGAGATTCAGGGCTTCGCCTTGATCGAGGATTTCGGCGAAGGAACCTATACGCGGCTGCTCGACGCCGGGGCGGCCGAGGGCCCCCTATTCCTGTCGGCCACGGAAGCGCTGGTGTCCTTGCACAGTCATGCACGTGGAGCAGCGGTCGAGGCGTTGCCCTATGACCAGGCCAAGCTGCTGGATGAGGCCGCCGAACTGCCCGAATGGTACGGGCTTGCCGTCAATGGTGCGCCGCTTCCCGTCGACGCCGTTGCCACCTTCACCGGACTGTGGCGAACCGTCCTGGATCAAATGCCGCCGACAGAGCCCAGCCTGGTTCTGCTCGACTATCATGTCGATAATTTGATGGCTCTGGAGGGGCGCGAGGGCGCCGCGGCTTGCGGCCTGCTCGATTTCCAGGACGCCCGGATCGGTCCCAAGCCCTACGATCTGCTGACCCTGCTCAGGAATGAGCGGCGGGCGATCGATCCCGCATTGTCGGATGCGCTTTACGATTATTATATCGCCACCGCGCGCCCGGCCGATCCCGACGGGTTCGGCCTCTGGTATCGCGTGCTCGCGGCACAGCGCTACACCAAGGTGCTGGGCCGTTTCGCCCGGCTGACCTTGCGAGACGGGCGCGACACCTATCTGCGCTATCTGCCGCGCGTCGTCATGCTGTTAACCGATGCACTGGATGCCGAACCGCTGCTGGGGCCCGTTCACGCCCACCTGAAAGCCATCGTGCCCGACTGGCAAACCCCGCCACCGGACCATCCGGCAGCATTGCGGCAAAGGGTTGCATCAGTCGCCCGCCGGTCCTAGCTTCCCGCGCGCCATCTCATTTCGGAATTCGGGTCTCATGTCCTTCATCGCTTCGCGCATCGACCGCATCAAACCGTCCCCCACCGTCGCCGCCGGCCAAAAGGCACGTGAACTTAGGGCGACAGGCCGCGATATCATCAGCTTGGACGCTGGCGAGCCGGATTTCGATACGCCGGATTCGATCAAGGAGGCGGCCATTACCGCAATACGGGCAGGCCAGACCAAATATACGCCGGTCGACGGGACGGTGGCGTTGAAGGAGGCGGTGGCCGCCAAGTTCAAGCGGGAAAATGGGCTCGATTACGGGACCGACCAGATCACGATCGGTGCGGGCGGCAAGCATGTGCTGTTCAATGCGCTGATGGCGACGGTCAATCCGGGCGATGAGGTGATCGTGCCGGCCCCCTACTGGGTGTCCTACCCGGACATGACGATCCTGGCCGAAGGCACTCCGGTCATCGTCGAGTGTCCGCCGGCTAAGGGTTTCAAGCTGCAGCCGGAGGATCTGGAACGCGCGATCACGCTGAAAACCAAATGGCTGATCCTGAATTCCCCCAGCAACCCGACCGGCGCCGCCTATACGCGTGCGGAGCTAAAGGCGCTCGCCGATGTGCTGATGCGCCATCCCCAGGTCCATGTGCTGAACGACGATATGTACGAACATCTCGTCTATGATGATTTCAAATTCACCACCATCGCGCAGGTCGAGCCGAGGTTGTACGACAGGACGCTGACCGTTAATGGCGTGTCCAAATCCTATGCGATGACAGGCTGGCGCATCGGCTATGCCGGGGGGCCGTCACTGCTGATCAAGGCGATCGCGAAGATTCAGAGCCAATCGACCACCAATCCGTCGTCGATCAGTCAAGCCGCCGCGGTGGCGGCGTTGAACGGTCCGCAGGACTTCATTGCCGAGCGGGCCGCTGCGTTCAAGGAGCGGCGTGATCTAGTGGTTTCGATGCTCAATCAGTCCAAGGGTATCACCTGCCATCGTCCCGAGGGCGCGTTCTATGTTTTCCCATCCTGCGCTGGAACGATCGGGATGAAGACGCCGGATGGCAAGGTTATTGCCTCCGACGAGGATTTCGCGCTCTATCTGCTCCTGGAGGCGGGGGTTTCGGTCGTGTTCGGAGCGGCTTTCGGCATGTCGCCGTTCTTCCGCATTTCCTATGCGGCTTCGATCGAATCGCTCGAAGAGGCGTGCCGCAGGATTCAGCAGGCTTGCGGCGCTCTCAGGTAAGGCATGCGGTGGCAATTTGCCGGTGTTGTTATGAAAATGCCCAATGATCGCTTTTAGATTTTGAGTTCGTTCCCTCCGCATGTACCTTTCGGGCGTTGGCGGTTCACAATACATAAGTTGCGCGGGAAATGCGAAAAAGCACTTGGCTTCCTTTATGCGCTTTCCTTCTTGCGATGTGGGCGTCCGTATTCCCGGCCTTCGCTGATGACGCCCCGGAAGCCGGGCAGATGGCGAACATGCCACAGCGCGAGCGCGATCTGCTCGATATCCTGCTCGATGCACGCAAGCAATATGCGTCCAGCCATTCCACCACGCCAGCGCCGGATGCACGCGTAGCAATGCAGATTCGCGTCATCAGCTTCATGCGTCAAAGCCAGCTGGCGACCGATTGGATCGGGACGGTCAAGTCGCGTGGCATAACGCCCGAGGGCAATGCGTGGATTACGATCGAGATTGCCGATGGCATCACCATCTCGACATGGACCACCACGCGTGACGACGGGGATTCCGCCACTCTGTTCCGCCTTCACGCCAAACTCTACGCGCCTGCCCAGGCAGCCAAGATCGCGTCACCGGTGATCTTCAGTGGGACCATTCTCAAATCTGTGCTGGCGGACGATAACGAGATGGTACTGCGTCCGCGATTCATTGCGCGCTTCAGCTCTTTGAAACTTGCGCAATAGCGCCGGTCTATCCGCGAAAACTAGGGCGGCCATTGCTTAACGGCGCCTTTTGGTCGTCTCCGATTGGACGATCTAAGCGGCCATTGACGAACCATAAAATCATTGTCCAAAAATTTTACAATCCTCGATCATTTATATGGATGTAATAAAATTATGGAAGAAAATCCGCCCTATAACGTGGTGGCATACATCATGCGTGCGGCAGGGCACTGAGATGTGGTCGATGGTGTAGGGAAATTCTTTCACGGTGAAATCTGTTGGGTTCGGCTTGAAAGCGGCTGTCGGGATCACCGGTATCATCTTTGGGCTTTCCGCCGGTTCGGCGGCGGCAGGAACGATCAGCGCTACCACCTATACAATGCCCAACGGTACGACCACGGTGCAGATCTACGACGGCGTCAGAGCTCCTGAGAGCTTCGGGCCCGGGAGCACGACGGTTACGGCCGGGCAAATCAATCTGCAGACCAGTATTGGCATACTCCAAACCTATTGCGTCGATCTGTTCGATTATATTTCGCCCGCGACCAACTACACTTTCAACCAGAACGCGCTGACGACGGCGAGCCAATATTCCAACGGCTCCATCAACAAGAATTTCACCGCGGCCCAGGTCAGCACGCTCACACGGCTGCTGACCAACGCTGCGCTGCAAACGCAGAGCTTGGTCAATACAACGGCTTTGCAGATCGCAATCTGGGAAGTCGAGTATGACACGGCTCTGTCCACCGGGGCCTATAATCTCGATGCGACGGCGCCGATGGACTTCTATTTCACGCGGACGGGCGATTCGAACAGCCTCGCCGCCATGAATCAGGCGCAAGCATATCTTAACGCCGCAACCGGCTATCAGAACGACAGCACATGGGTGGCCGCGACCTGGTTGTCGGACTCGACGCATTATGTGGGATATCTGACCGCCGTCGGGGTCCAGAACCTGATTTATCTTGCGACCCCTGAGCCTTCGACTGCCGCGATTTTCGGCCTGGGCGTGATCGGGCTCTGGCCTGCGCGCCGCCGCCAGATGATCTGATCGCCATCTTCGGTCGATAATGACAGGCGGTGGGCGCGGATAGCGTCCGCCGCTTTTCTCCTGCCTAAATCCCGCTTGCCAAATCGCTTCCGCTCCTGCACCCAGGCAGGCAACAAACGATTGGTTGATGGGGACATTAATGTTGGCACGACTGGCCGTTTTGGGCGTAGTCGCCAGTCTGGCGCTTATCCGGCCCGCCCAGGCCGATGTTCCCGTCGATCTCGATCTCGTGCTGGCCGTCGATGTGTCGCTCAGCATGGCGGAGGATGAGGCCAAGCTTCAGCGGCATGGCTATAGTGCCGCTCTGCGCGACCCGCGCATCATCGAATCCATTCGCGGCGGGACGCTGGGGCGGATCGCCGTCACCTACATCGAATGGTCCGCCGTTACGGATCAGCGGATCGTCGTCGGCTGGCGGGTGATCTCCGATGCGGCCTCGGCAGAGGCATTCGCGGCAGAGCTGGATAAGGCGCCGCTCAAGTCGGGTACGACGACCTCTATCAGCGCGGGACTCGATTTCGCGGTCCAGCAGATACAACAGAGCCCCTATACGGCCGCCCGCCGAGTCATCGATGTTTCGGGTGACGGCTATAACGACTATGGCCGTCCGATCCGCGTTGCCCGTGATGCCGCGGTCGCGGCCGGAATGGTCATCAACGGTCTGCCGGTCATGAACAAACGTCCGGCCTGGCAGGAATCTGCGCCGCCCGACCTCGATAAATACTATGCTGAAAACGTCATTGGCGGCGGCGGATCATTCTCTTTGGTAGTCAAGGATATCCATGATTTCGGCAGCTCAGTGCTGCGGAAGCTGATGCTGGAGATTGCCGGCCTCCGGGAGCGTACGCCCGGTCCCGGATGATCAATTTGCTCCCGCCGCCAGAACCGCCAGGACCGCCGCGCCGTAGCGTTCGATCTTCTTCTGGCCCATGCCGGGTATATCGGTGAAATCGTCTAGCGTACGAGGCTTCCGACTGGCCAGCGCGATCAATGTCGAGTCATGGAAAATGACATAGGGCGGAACGCTTTGCTCCTTTGCCAGCTTGCTGCGTTCGGCGCGCAACGCTTCGAAGATGCGCGCTGTCTCGGGTGCCAACGTGCTGGCGAAATCGACCGCGCGCGCTTTGACCGCTGTTTTGAGCGCGCGTTTGAGGCTGGACGATTTATCTCGGCGCAACCTGACCGGCTTCTCGCCGCGCAGGATCGGACGGGCGGCTTCGGTGGCGCGCAGAGCGCCGTAGGAATCATGGGCAACCTCCATGAGGCCCAGCACGACGAGCTGGCGAAAGATCGAGCTCCACTCCTTGCGGTCGAAATCCTTGCCGATGCCGAATGTTGGCAGGCTGTCATGGCCCTGCCGCACCGTCTTCTCGTTGCTGACGCCCAGCAGAACGTCGATCAGATGACCGACGCCATAGCGCTGACCGGTACGGACCGCTGCGGAAATCGCCTTCTGCGCGGCAACAGTCCCATCGAAGGTTTCGACGGGGTCCAGGCAGCCATCGCAATTGCCGCAGGGCTCTGCCAGCGTTTCGCCGAAATGCGACAGCAGCGCCTGCCGGCGGCAGCCCGCCGTCTCGCAGATGCCGAGCAGCGCTTCGAGCTTGGACTGCTCGACACGTTTGACGTCTTCCGGTGCCTCGCCGTCGTCGATCATTCGCCGCCTCAGCACCAAGTCCTGCATGCCATAGAGCAGCAGCGTTTCGGCAGGCAGCCCGTCGCGTCCTGCGCGGCCGGTTTCCTGGTAATAGGCCTCCAGGCTGCCCGGCAGGTCCAGATGGGCGACAAAGCGTACGTCGGGCTTGTCGATGCCCATGCCGAAGGCGATGGTCGCGACCAGGACCAGCCCCTCGGTCTTGAGGAATGCATCCTGGTTGCGCCGGCGGAGCGCGGCATCGAGGCCTGCGTGATAGGGCAGGGCGTTGATCCCCTGGATCGATAGCCAGGCGGCGGTATCCTCGACCTTGGCGCGGCTCAGGCAATAGACGATGCCGCTCTCGCCTTTATGCGCACCGGCGATGAAAGACAGTAACTGTCGGCGTGGTTCATCTTTCAGCGTGATGGCATAGCGGATATTGGGCCGGTCGAAGCTCGACAGGAACATGCGGGCATTGTCAAGCCGCAGGCGGCGCCGAATATCCTGCTGGGTCTGGGGATCTGCGGTCGCGGTCAGCGCGATACGCGGTACGCCCGGAAAGCGCTCGCCGAGCATCTCCAGCTTCATATATTCCGGGCGGAAATCATGTCCCCACTGGCTGACGCAATGCGCCTCGTCGATCGCGAACAGGGCGATCCTGGCGCCGTCCAGAAATTCGAGGAACGAAGGCAGCATCAGCCGCTCGGGCGCGACATAGATGAGGTCGAGCCGCCCGGCGCGCAGGTCGGCACGAACCTCCGTCCGTTCCTGATCGCTGAGGCTGGAATTGAGAGCGGCCGCCCGGATTCCGACCTGGCGCAGCGCCGCGACCTGATCATGCATCAAGGCGATCAGCGGCGACACGACGACGCCCACCCCCTCGCGGCACAGCGCCGGAATCTGATAGCAGGCCGACTTGCCGCCACCTGTCGGCATCAGGACGATGGCATCGCCGCCCGCGACCACATGGGACACGATCTCGGCCTGCGGACCGCGAAATTCCTTGTGCCCGAACACGGTGCGAAGGATGTCGAGCGGCACCCTTGAGCTCCCGTTGTCGCGCGTGTGCAGATCGAGTCCGTAAAGATCGGTCATAGGGGAACTTTGTCCTCGGAGCGGCGAGACTCGGGGTGGCGCACCGCGCGACTCGTGGCCCGAGCGTAGTTCTCCATCTCGTCGATTTCAAACGCCGAGTCGGCTTTTGCCCTATCCCTCGTCCCGGGGGCGGGCGCGGGCCGACTTGATATCCGATCGCAGGCTCTTGCTCTCCAATCGCCGCAATTTCGATCCATAGGTCGGTTTGGTGGCGCGGCGCGGCTTGGGGGTTTCGGTGGCGCGCCGGATCAGCTCAGCCAGCCTGGCTTTGGCATCCTGCCGGTTCATCTCCTGGGACCGCGCACCCTGCGCGAACAGCACCAGTATGCCGTCCTGGGTCAGCCGGCTGCCAGCCAGGCTCGCGAGCCGCGTCTTCACCGCATCGGGTAGAGACGGTGAGTTGCGGACATCGAACCTCAGCTCGACCGCCGTGCTGGTCTTGTTGACATGCTGTCCGCCTGGCCCGCTGGCGCGGACAAAGCGCTCGTGAATTTCGTCGTCCTCGATGGAAATGGTATCGGTGATCTGAATCACGGTCGTGGCCGAAGGTCAGAAGTGCAATGGGCGTCAAATCGCATGTTGCGATTTTAGCACGAATGCGCCACCGGGCACGCCTCGCGCGGCTACGGCTTCATGGTCAGTTGCGCGGAGGGTTACCCCGGGGATGGGCGCTGACGTGACTGAGAAGCTCTGGGGCCTAGAAGATATGGCGGCGCAGCTGGACAAACCGGAGCCGGGGCCGGCGCATCCTTGCCTTCGTCCCTAAAGCGCCAGAGCGTCGTCTATGGTGGCGAGCCCCGGGCTGTATTCCGCCCGCTTCTCATTGTGGGCAAGCTCAGCGACGAGCTGGGCGCGTTTGGTGGCTATGCCATGGATGACGCGGGGCAGGGGCATCCCCGGACTCTAGCAATTCTGCGGAAGCCGGCCTATTTTATGCTTGTGGAGTTTGCTACCTGATGCCGCATTTTTGGTCGGGAACGGACCATCTGGACGGCAGCATTATCGCAAAGCTCGCCTTAGATTGCGCTGTTGGGCGTATTCATGGTGCACGCCTTGGGACCGGCGCTGCTTTTAAGGGCGCCGTACCTTCCCCCCAATGCGTATTCGCATCGGGACCGAGTTTCCGATCCAGCACAACATCCTGCGCCGGCTTGTCCTCCCATACGTCCAGGAAGGCAGGGTGGCGCACCATGCCGTCGCGGGTCCATTCGGTGAAGCTGACCTCCACGACGATCTCCGGCCGCACTCAATGCACGTCCTTGGCTGATATACCCTTGGGCAGCTTCACGGTCGGCTCGGCCTAGGTGATCGCGTCGAGGCGGGCGGGCAACGAGGTCAGCAGCTTGTCGGAATAGCCGGTACCGACGTGCCCGGCACAGGTCCGGACGCCGGCCGGATCGTAATAGCCGAGCATCAGTGAGCGGAAGCCGGGTCGGCCGCCGCTTGGATCTGTGAATCCGGCGACAACGAGTTCTTCCTGGCCGATGGCCTTGATCTTGAGCCAGGACGGGCTGCGGCCACCGCG
>JAQGIF010000048.1 GCA_028291345.1 Rhodospirillales bacterium
GGCAGCGATATCCCGCCATCGATCAGCAATGATTGGCCGGTGATATAGGACGCCTCGTTCGAGGCGAGGAAGGCCATGGCGCCGGCGATGTCTTCGCCCTTTCCGAGCCGGCCGAGCGGCACGCGGGCGGGCATGGCGGCGAAGAACGGGGTCATTTCCGGGGCGCTTAGTTTTTCGGTCATGATCATGCCGGGCTCTACTGCATTCACGGTGATGCCGCTTTTGGCTAGCTCCAACGCCAAGTTACGGACGAAGCCGGTAACGCCGGCCTTTGACGCCGAATAATGCACCAGCCCCCGGGCGGCGGCGTGGTTGCCGGAGATCGATGAGGTGATCAGGATGCGCCCGCCTTGCCGCGAGGCTTTCAGCGCCGGCAGCGCCGCCTGGGTCAGCCAGAAGCAGGCCTTTAAGTTGACGTCGATCGTGCGGTCGAGATCTTCATCGGTCAGGTCTTCGATCCGGACGGAGGGGCAATAGGCGGCATTGTGCAGCAGCACGTCCAGCCCGCCACAGATCCGGATCGCCTCATCTACCAGACGCGTCGCCTCGGCGCGGCAGCCGACATCGGCGGTGACCAGGGTGGCGTCGCCGCCGGCTGCTTTGATTTCCGCCACGGCCGACTCGCCGTCGGTGGCTGTGCGGGTGCCGACGATGACCTTCGCGCCCTCCTGCCCGAATTTCAGCGCGATGGCCCGGCCGATCCCCAGCCCCCCGCCGGTCACGATCGCGATGCGTCCCTCAAGCCTGCCGGTCATTTCGTCTCCCCGCGCTTATCCGCGCATTCGCCGCCAAAAAATTAAACGCCAAGACGCCAAGACACCAAGATTAAGAATTTATCCGCATATTACGCGAGATGATCCCTACATACCGCCTTCGGCGGCCCAAAGCCGCGCAGTGAAAAATCATAAGCTGCTTTAATCTGCGTAATCTGCGGATACTGGATTTACTTGGCGAGTTGGCGTTTCAGACCTCTTAAACTGCCGGCCGCCAACCTCACCCGTTATCCAGGAACCCCAAACATTCCTGGTTGAACAGCACCTTGTCCTCGATCATCACCCAATGGCCGGATTTGTCGGACAGCACGATCCGCGAATTGGGCAGCGCCTCCTTCAGCACCTCGTTCTGCTCATAGGGCAGGAACTGGTCGTGCAGGCCCCAGAAACCCAGCACCGGGCAGGTGATCTCGCGCAATTGCGGAATGGTGTAATAGGGCGTCTGCAGCGTTTCATAGAGCACCATCGGCTGCTCCATCGCGATGTCGATGCGCTCGGCAATCGCTTCATCGGTGATGTCGGCCTTGTTATGAACCAGCCGGGCGAGCAGTTCGCGGTATGACGCCTCGGCCTCCGCCTTATTGCCGGGGCGGGTCTTGGCCCAATTCCACATGGCCTGGAGCCCGGGCGAGACGCCGACGAACTTGCGCGGGTCGACCAGGCCGCCCGGCGCCATCAGGATCAGCTTCGCCACCTCTTCCGGATGGCTCATTGTGTAATGCAGCGCCACGCCGCCGCCCAGGGAATTCCCCACCGGGACAACGCTGGAAATGCCCCGTGCCTTCAGCAATTCCCGCATGGTCAATATGTGGGTGGCCGAATGGTAATAAAGATCCACCGGCTTGTCCGACAGGCCGAAGCCCAGGAAATCGGGCGCCAAGCAGTGATAGCCATGCTCCGCCAGGAACGGACCGTTATATTTGAAGTTGCTGTACCCGCTGGCCCCCGGCCCGCCGCCATGCAGGAACAGGACGGTCGGCTTGCCCGCGCTAGGCATGCCCCACTCATGGTAATGCAGGCGATAGCCGCTTTTCAGCGTGTGGTATTTGCCAATGGGGATCGGTGAGGACATCAGCCCACCCCCAGGAACTTATGGCCCCAATGGCTGCCGCGGGTGGATTCGAACACGTTATAGTTGCTCCAATCCTTGACCGAACCGCCGGTACCGAATTCCATCTGAAATCCGCCAGGCGTCATCATGTAGAATGAGATCATGTCGTCATTCACATGGCGGCCAAGGGTGAGGGTCAGCTTGACGCCGTTCTCGTCGACGCGGTCCAGCGCGCGGCCAACCTCGTCCACCGAATCGACCTCCACCATCAGATGATTGCAGCCTGTTGGATCGGTCAGCTCGGCAAAGGCCAGGCTGTGCTGACGGCCCGCCGCGCAATGCAGGAAATAGACCCGGATCGGCGGCACGCCCTCAGCCAAGGTCAGGTGCAGCAGGTCCGAGACGCCGAAGCCCATCACATTCGTCCAGAAGCTGACCGTGGCATCGATATCGCCGGTCGGCAGCACGGCATGGCCCAGCCCCAGATTATCGGTGACGAACTTCGTGCCGATGGGCGAGACGAATTTGGTGAAAGCAGCGATCGGCCCCCACGACACTTCATGGCGCAGCCCGGCCGGATCGATGAAGGAGAAGAATGCCTGCACTTTACGCAGCTTACGTCCGGCGTCGCTGCCGGACTTCACCTCGATGTTGGCGGCTTCAAGGTCGGCGCGAACCTCATCGAACGACTGCTCGTCGGAAACGCTCCAGCCCGAGGCGAACAGCTCGTCCTTGCCCGTCTTCTGGATCAGGAAGCGGAAATCGCGGGCGTCCATCTTGAGATAGAGCGTGCCGTCAGGTCCGTCGACTGCCGACATGCCCAGAACCTTGGTGCCGTAATTGCGCCACTTCTCCAGATCGGGCGTGCCGATGACGACATAGCCCAGCTCGGTGATTTTCATGTCTTCCCCTCTTTCCGTCCCACGTTATGAACGCCCGGTGGCGAACGCCGTATGACATCAATCTTATAGCAGACAGAATTTTTCACACGATCCACCAGATGGGGGTCCTTATAGGCTGGCGGCGCGCGGTTGGCATCGCCCTATTTGGAGTGAGGCTTGCCAGATGATCCATATCGATCCATGCACCAAGCCTTGGCCGCCATCCCAGTATTGCGGGCCGGTTTTCGATCAACTACAGACTGAGCCGCAACGCATGGCGGCAAAGCCAGCATTTCCGGCGCGAAGGGGACGACAATGAGTGCCGACGGGGGAATTTCAGTGCCCAACGCAACCGACCTGATCGCCGCCGCCCGCGCGATGATCCCGCCCCTCGCTGCCCGCGCCCAGAAGCAGGCTGAAAACCGCCGCCTGCTGCCCGAGACGGTGGCGGAGCTGAAGGAAGCCGGTTTTTTCCGCGTCCTGCAGCCCAGGCGGTGGGGCGGCTACGAGATGGATCCCATCGTTTTCGCCGATATCCAAATGGCGCTGGCCGAGGGCGATATGTCGGTCGGCTGGGTCTATGGCGTCGTCGGCGTCCATGCCTTCCAGATCGCCTTGTTCGACGATCGCGCCGCGCAGGATGTGTGGGGCCAGGACAATTCGGTCCTGATTGCCTCGACCTATATGCCGACCGGCCGCGCGATTCCCGCCCCGGGCGGCTTCCGCTTCAGCGGCAAATGGAAATTCTCCAGCGGCGTCGAGCATTGCGACTGGATTTTCTTGGGGGGTTTGACGGTGAAGGACGAGGCCACCGGTAAGGGCGGCGATTACTGCACCTTCCTGGTGCCTAAGTCGGACTTCCGGATCGTCGATACCTGGGATGTAATGGGACTGAAAGGCACAGGCAGCCAGGACATCGCGGTCGATAACGTGTTCATCCCCGATTACCGAGTCCACCGGACCTCCGACGCCTATGGTGGCACCAGCCCGGGCAATGCGGTCAATACCGGGCATCTTTATCGCTATCCGTTCGTCCAAGTGTTCTTCCGCGCCGTCACCAATGGCTGCATTGGCGGGTTGCAGGCGATGCTGAACGATTTCCGGGCCTATGGCGCGGCGCGCATCACCACGACGGGCACCTCCACCGCCAACGATCCGGATGCTCAACTGGCCTGCGCCGAGGCGGCATCGGCAATCGACGAGATGAAATATGTCCTCCGTCGCAACTTCAACGAGATCGACGAGGCTGCCCGCAGAGGCGAATTGCCGACGACCGAACAGCGCCTGCTCTATCGCTACCAGTCATCGGTGGTGGCCGAGCGCTGCCTCGGCCTGGCGGCGAAATTGTTCAAGGGCGCCGGCGGCTCAGGGCTCTATGCCACTCAGTCCTTCGGCCGCATCTATGCCGACCTGATCGCCGCCCGCCAACACGTCTCCAACCAAAGTCAGATCAGCGGCCGGGGCTATGGCGCGGTGCTGCTGGGATTGCCGAATCACGACCCGATGATTTGAGAATTTCGCTACCGGAAATTTCAAACGGCAAAGGCGCCCAGTGAATTTATCCGCGGAGAACGTCCTAAATTCTTGGCGCCTTTGGCGGCCGGCCGTTTCAACTTCTGTTCGATCGAGCCGCAGCTATTTATCGAATACGCTGTCATCCGGCAGGCCGAACGTCACCACCTTCGGCGAGCCGTCTTCGGCGATGCTCTGCACCAGCAACGAGGTTTGGAGGAAGCGCTGGGTCTGGATGTACCAGCGGTCGTCCTTGAGCACGTAATTGTTCTTGTACTCGCCTGACAGTTGATAGGTCAGCCGGTCGCCGACATCGATGCCGATGAAGAAGGCGTCCCACACGCCGTAGGCCGTATCCGGGCCGGTCAGTGTGATAAAGGGGTTGTTGCCGGTATGCAGGCTGTGAAAGCCGGGCTTGCCGCCATTGGCCTTCAGCACCTTAATGAAATCCTCGCGGTCGTTGCAGGGCGGGACACCCTGCATATCGATCACCGCGCCGATCTCGACGAAGCAGTTCCGCACATCGTCCAGCTTCTGTCGGTCGACATTATGCCAATAGCGCGACTGCAGCTCCTTGATTGCGGCGATATGCTCCATCGCCGTCAGGCGGGCTTCGAGATCGGCAAGAGTGGTGGCCATGGTCTTCCCCCTGTGATTTCGCGGTCGGCACT
>JAQGIF010000069.1 GCA_028291345.1 Rhodospirillales bacterium
GGCCCGATCTCAGCGGCCAGTGGGTGCTTCCGACGGGCGCGATCCGCTGGCCGCCGGATGACGGCTTCGCCGGCGCGCCGACGCCGGTCGTCCTGTCGCAGGGGATGCTGATCGACCGATTCGGCAGCGATGGCGGCCGGTTCTTCAGCCCGAAAGGGGCTGCTTATCCAGCGCGTGCACTGCCTTACACATGTGAAAAGCTGGCTTATGTCACCTATCGGGTGATGCAGCCTCTGCTGGTCTGGACGGGAAAGGCGGCGGCCTGGTTCGATGCTCCGGGCGGCGCGACCCAGTTCCAAACCGATGCCCCTGCCTATCTATTGATTTCGGACCACATTATAGAAGCGGTGCCGCATCCGGCCGCCCGACCATGCGGTTAACTGGGCTTGTAATTGACTCGGGCTTGTAGCTGACCGGCCCGCAGTTGCTCGAGCCGGCCGGTCAGGTCTTGCGGCGCTCTTTTTGTAGCGCCGTATGCGAACATAGGGCCATGGGTTCCTGCGTAGCTAAATCACTATTCAATAACAATTCTATTGTGCGGCGCGCGGCATACGGTTCCAGGCATCTAGCGCGGCGATTTTATAGGCCTCCGCGAGGGTGGGGTAATTAAAGGTGTTTTCGATGAAGTAATCGAGCGTACCTTTCAGATTGATGACCGCTTGACCGATATGGATCAGTTCGGTCGCGCCCTCGCCGACGATATGGACGCCCAAGACACGGCGGGTTTTGATGGAAACGATCATCTTCAGCATGCCCTGATCCAACCCCATGATATGGCCACGTGAGGTCTCGCGGAATCGGGCAACCCCGCATTCGTACTGGATGCCGCGCTGCTGAACCTCCTGCTCGTTCATGCCGACGGTCGAAATCTCGGGTACCGCATAGATGCCGTAGGGAAAGTGCTCCGGTGCGGGCGGCATCGGAATTTCGAAGGCATGGCAGGCCGCCATGCGGCCCTGTTCCATCGAGGTCGAGGCCAGGCTGGGAAAGCCGATCACGTCCCCGCCGGCATAGATATGCGGAAGATCGGTCTGGAAGGTCTCCGGATTGACCTTCAACCGGCCGCGCGAATCGGCGGTCAGCCCGCAGGATTCGAGATTCAGGCTATCAGTGGCGCCCATTCGTCCACCCGCGAACATCAGCATTTCGGTGCGAACCTGCCGGCCATTATCCAGGGTGGTCACCGGCGACCCGTTCTGGAAGGTGATCGAGTTCACCTTTGATCCCAGCCGGATGGTCATGCCGCGGTCGCGCAGCTGATGGGTGAAATCCTCGATCAACTCGTGGTCGACGAAATCGAGGAAGCTGCTCCTCGGCTCGATTAGCGTGACGTTGACGTCGAGGGCACTGAAGATCGTGGCATATTCCACCCCGACGACGCCCGCCCCGACCACCGCCAGACTGCGCGGCAGCCGAGCGAGCCCGATCAGCTCGTCGCTGTCCAGCACGTTCGTGCCGTTGAACGGAATGTCCGACGGACGATAGGGGTTGGTGCCAACCGCGATCAGGAAACGCCCCGCCTCGTGGACATAGACCTCGCCCGCCGGTGTGGTGACCTCGACGTGATTCGGGTCGAGGAAACGCGCGGTTCCGAACAGGGTTTTCACGCCGTTGCGAACGAACTGATGCTCCAGGACGTCGACCTCATGGTTCAAAGTCATCAGCAGTCGGCTCATCAAGTCTTTCGCCTCGATGTCCTGCTTGACGCGATAGGCCCGGCCGTAAAAGCCGCGCTCGCGCCAACCGGTCAGGTTGAGGACAGTCTCGCGCAGGGTCTTGGAGGGGATGGTGCCGGTATGGACCGAGACCCCGCCGACGCGGCGACCCTTTTCGATGACAAGGACAGATTTTCCGAGCTTCGCCGCCTGGACGGCAGCGCGCTTTCCCGCGGGGCCGCTGCCGATGACGATGAAATCGTAAGCGCTCATGCGGGGCCCCATACTTGCGGATATATGCAGTGCAACAATAGCCGATGCCGCTGGTCATTGGCATCGAAATCTGTAAAACGCGCCTGCGTTGAGCGGGTAATGCCGTGTCCTGCGGTTGCCTAACCGCCAGACAAAGCACAGATAGAGGCCAGTGGCGACGCGCGCGGGGAGAGCGAAACATGATCCGATTGAAGTCTAGCCGTCTGGCGCTTGTTTCCAGCGGCGATGCCGGCGTTGCCGATGTCGCCGACATGCTATGGCTGCGCTTGCGGCGGGAGGCGGAGCAGGCCTTGGCCGATGCGCCGATGCTGTCGCCCTTGTTCGTAGATTCCATCCTGAACCAGCCCGGCCTCGATCATGCCGTTTCCCACCGAATCTCCTCGCGGTTGAAGAGCGATGTCGTTCCGGCCCAGCTTCTGATCGACACGTTTGCGCGCGCATTCGCGGCTGACCCTGAGATCGATCAGGCTCTGCGCGCCGATATCGCGGCGGTCATGGACCGGGACCCGGCCTGCGAGCGCGTGATCGAGCCGCTGCTCTATTTCAAAGGCTTCCACGCGCTTCAAACGCATCGCCTCGCGCATTTCCTGTGGGTTGGCGGGGAAAAGGATTTCGCGCTTTATCTGCAAAGCCGCTCATCCGAAATTTTCCAGACCGACATCCATCCGGCGGCGCGTTTCGGGCGGGGTATTTTACTCGACCATGCCACGGGACTGGTGGTCGGCGAGACCACGGTCGTCGAGGACGACGTATCCCTGCTGCAGGGCGTCACTCTGGGCGGGACGGGCAAGGAAACGGCGGACCGTCATCCGAAAATCCGTAAGGGCACGATGATCGGCGCGGGAGCCAAGATCCTTGGCAACATCGAAATCGGCCAATATGCCCGCATCGCCGCCGGTTCGGTCGTGTTGCGCCCTGTCGCACCCCATGCGACCGTCGCTGGCATACCAGCCAAGGTGATCAAGAACGCGGCAATGTCCGACCATAGCCAGCGCATGGATCAGAGCCTGGCCGACCTGCCGTTCGACTCCTTCGCCTATTCGATCTGAGCGGTTCGCAAGCCGGTTTTACGCGTTTCTCGGAATGGCACCGGTTGCCGGTGAGCTTCCGGGTTGCTAGGGTCATCGTTAATATCGTGAACAATCTTGACGAACGCCTGACGGGGCAAAGGATAACGCCATGGGGACTGTAACCAGCTTCAATTTGGACCGGGCGCTGGCGCCGGCCGGCGCCATCGCGGGCATGTATGCCGACCTCTCCGCGAAATTCTGGGACCAGCCGCATATCGCCGCCGAGCTGATCGAACTCTGCCGGCTCGATCTCGCCGTCATGCATAAGGCCATGGCGGAGCAGGCTGAGCGTCATCCCGCCGCCAAGGGATTGCCCCAAGCCAAGATTGACGCGGTGCTGAACGAAAACTGGCGCGGCAGCGCGCTGCTTTCGGACTCGGAGAAGGCGCTGCTGGATTTCACTGAATATTACTTTATGGATCCGCAATCGATCCCCGATGAGGTGGCGGCAACCGTTGTCGGGCTTTTCGGGGAAAATGGGTTGGTCTGTCTAGTCGAAGCGCTGGGCTTCATCGACAGCCGCATCCGCCTCGCTCTGATTTTTTCCACTCTGTCCGCCTGAAACAGGAGGTTTCCATGGGTCTCGTCGCACGGGTCAGCGCACCCAAGACGCAAACCGGCAATGTCATCCGCGACAGCGCGATGGGGCTGGTGCCGGAAACGGTCGATGCCTTTGCCTTGCTGAACAAATCGGTCTGGAAGAGCGAGCATGTGCGGCCCGCGATGCTGGAGATGGTGCGGCTGCGCAATGCCCGCACGGTCAATTGCGTGTTCTGCAAGTCGGTCCGCTATGACATCGCCAAGGCCGACGGCCTGTCCGAGGACAAGGTCGACGATATCGCCGACGGCTATGAGGATAGCAAGCTGTCGGACATGGAAAAGGCCGCGCTCGCTTTTACCGACGCCTATCTGTTCGACCCCAAGGGCGTCACGCCGGAACTGAAGGCGCGCCTGAAGGCGACCTTTACCGAGGCGCAACTCACGACCCTCGCGGTTGCACTGGGCACGTTCAATGCCTCGTCGCGCTGCGCCGTTTCGCTGGGCGGGATGCCGGAAAGCCTGCCGATCATGGAGATTTCCGTTCCGCAGTAAGACAGCCGCCTGGACGGCAAATGTCCAAACGGCAAGAAAGCATAAAACAGGGGAGGCTATCTTGGGGCGTTTGGACGGGAAAGTTGCGTTCGTCGCGGGGGCCAGTTCGGGTATCGGCCGGGCGACGGTCAAACGGTTCGCGGCGGAAGGGGCTACAGTCGTGTTCTGCGCCCGCCGGGCAGAGTTGATCGCCAGCCTTTCGCAGGAGATCGAGACCGCGGGCGGCAAGGGGGAGGGCATCGTCCTCGATATCTCGGACCTCGACGCCTATACCGGCGCGCTTGAGAAGACCGCTAAGACGTACGGCAAGCTCGATATTTTCGTCCATAACGCCATGTATGGCAGCTTCCGGATGCTGGCCGACACTGACATCGAGGAGTGGCGCGCTAATTTCCGGGTCAATGCCGATGCGGCCTTCGCCGCGACCATGGCTTCTATCCGAATTATGACGCCGCGGGGCAGGGGCTCGATCGTCAATATCGCGACCATCGCGGCCGTGCGTTCGGTGCCAGGGCTGGGCGCCTATGCCGCGTCGAAGGCCGCGCTGATTTCCATGTCCGAGACCGCGGCGATGGAAGCGGCGGCGGCCAATGTCCGCGTCAATATCGTGATCCCGGGGGTCATCGACACGGAGAGCATGCGCGACTCATTCGGCAACGATCCCAATATCGCCGCGCATGCCGCGTCCCGTATACCAATGGGCCGCTTCGGTACCCCGGACGAGCTTGCGAACGGAGTCTTATTCCTGGCCTCGGACGAGGCGTCCTATATCACCGGCCACAGCCTGCTAGTGGATGGCGGCAAGTTCGTGCAATTGGGATAGCGGCCGTTCGCTTAGCTGTTCACGGTTGCGGGGGATTGCAGGTCGCCGCAAGGCAACTGCCGGTGTGGATCAAGCCTTTGCTTTAGCTTTCGGCTTGGTGCTCGGCGCGGGATCCCAAAGCCGGATTCCACCGATCATTCCCAGTTCATTGGATACGAGTTCGCCGTCTTTGGGGAGATTGGCGAACTTATGCGCGTTACCGCCTCCAATGAAGAGATGGTCGAAATGCATCAGATCGCGGAATAGGTCGATCGTCCTACTGACCCGACTGCTCCACTTCTTATTACCGATCTTGGCCAGGACCCCATTACCGACATAGGCGTTGAAGGTCGTCTTCGAGCGCACCGGCCACTGGGCGAATTCCATATGGGGCATCAGCTCCCCGTCGCGGAAAAGGGCCGTTCCCAATCCGGTGCCCAGTGTGATGACGAATTCGAGCCCCTGGCCCCTGATCGCGCCATAACCCTGCACTTCGGCGTCATTGAGCACGCGCGCCGGCTTGCCGAGCCGTTCGCTGAGCGCGTCGGCTAAAGGAAAATCGTGCCAGCTTTCCCCGAAATGGGGTGCGGTTATCACCACGCCGTCGCGCAGGAATCCGGGAAAGCCCGCCGACACCCGATCGAAGGGGGGAAGAGTGGCGACAAGTCCTGCCAGCGTATCAAGCAGAACCTGCGGCGTACAGGGATAGGGGGTCGGTACCTTTACCCTGTCGACCAACATTTTCCCCGTCTGATCGAGAACTGACGCTTTCAGTCCGGTGCCGCCGATGTCGATCGCCAAGGTGTGTAAGTCGGCCATGGGTTCCTGCGGTGTGGTGGCGGAAGATGGATCGGCCTTACGACCAGTTGAGAACTGTATAACAGGGGATGTCTTGAAATGTCAGCGTAGTTCTGACCCAGGGCGCTCCACGCCCCCTTGCAATCCACGCCGCCGCATAATACTTAAGTGAATGCTTAATCAATCAAGCGTCATCGATCCATTGTTTCATGCGCTCGGCGATCCTACTCGGCGCCTCATGGTGGAACGGCTCGCCCGCGGACCGGCCTCGGTCAGCGAATTGGCTCAGCCGCTTGCGATGTCGTTATCGGCGGTGGTCCAGCATCTCGCGATCCTGGAGGCGAGCGGTCTCGTGCGGTCCGAGAAGATTGGCCGGGTTCGGACCTGCCGTATCGAGCCTGCGGCGCTGAACATGGCCGAGGAGTGGATTGCCCAGCGGCGGGCGGATTGGGAACGCCGTTTCGACCAGTTAGGCGACTATCTCGCCAGCCTCCCTGAAGTTTCAACAAGACAGGAGTAGTTCATGAGCAATAGATCCGTCACCCACAGCACGTTCGTGATCGAACGCCGCTTTGACGCCTCGCCGGCGCGTGTCTTCAATGCCTTTGCCGACCCCCAGGCCAAGGCTCGCTGGTTCTCCGGGCCGCCGGAATGGGGGCCGGACATATCGGAGATGGATTTCCGGGTCGGTGGCCGCGAGACCAATCGCGGCGGCGCGCCGGGCGGGCCGGTGCACAGCTTCGACGCGACCTATCAGGACATCGTCCCCAACGAGCGCATCGTCTTTACCTATGACATGCATCTGGACGACGTGCGGATATCGGTGTCGCTGACCACCATCGAATTGACGCCTGATGCGGGGGGTACCCGCCTGAAATTCACCGAGCAGGGCGCCTTCCTCGATGCGTTCGACAAGCCGGCGCTGCGCGAGGAGGGCACCAAAGGACTCCTGGATGCGTTGGAAGCATCACTAAAGCCCGACCACTGAGAGGAGAGGCAAAATGGCAAATAGCAATGTCGCCGATCTGATCCTGCAAGCATTTAGAGCCTATGAGACCAAGGACAGAAGCCTGATAGAACCAATATTAGGCGCCGATCTGACCTTCAGCAGCCCGCGCGACGACCGTATCGATCGAACTGTCTATTTCGATCGGTGCTGGCCCAACGCCGACCAATTCAGAAAATTCCATATCGAGAAGCTATTCGTCGAGGGCGACGAAGCCTTCGTTCGATATCTCTGCGAACCATTTACCGGCGATCGGTTCCGCAACACCGAATATTTCCGCGTGTCCGGAGGCAAGATCGTCGAGATCGACGTCTATTTCGGCCGCTCGCTGACGGGAGAGGCACCATGACTGCGTGCAAAGTCGTCCACGATACCATCGTCATCGAACGCCGCTTCGCCGTTTCGCCGGCGCGGGTGTTCGCAGCGTGGTCCGATCCGAATGCCCGCGACCGCTGGGACGTGCCTGGCGACGACTGGGTGATCGCGGAATCCGAACACGATTTTCGGGTCGGTGGCCGCGAATATAGTTATTTCGGGCCGCGTGGGGCCCCGCGCTATAGCGGCGATGGCACCTATCTGCGGATCATTCCCGACAGCCTCATCGTCATGGCGGGAACGATGTCGGACGAAACCGGCCCGATGTCAGCCTCGCTCAGCACGGTCGAATTCCAGGCTGGCGGGCCGGGAACATTGATGCGCTATACCGAGCAATCGGCGTTCATGGGTGACGAAACCGCCGCCATGCGGATCGAAGGCTGGACCGAGATATTCGACAGGCTGGAGGTCGAGTTAAAAGGCTGAAAATTATTCATACATCGCCGGGTCCATCTCGAAGACCGTCAGCGGGTCGAGCAGAACGCCGTTTTCCTCGACATAGCGGTCCCAGAGCCTGAGTAGTTCGGTCAGTTTTTCGGGTTGGGTCTCCGCCATATCCTCGATTTCGCCGGGATCGCCCGACAGGTCGTAAAGTTGCCATTTGCCGGGGCCATAGGGGGCAGGGAGGTATAAAGCTTTCCAGTCGCCCTGACGGATGGCTCGGCGGCCGAACAATTCCCAGCCGGTGCCGGTCTGATCGTCATGCACCTGTTCCGACCGTTTGTTCAGATAGGGGATTAGCGATTCGCCACGCATCGGCACAATCTCCCGGCCTCGATACGAGGTGCCGGGATGTGCGGTGCCGGCCAGCTCCAGCAAAGTCGGCGCGATATCCATGACCGTGGAGAAGGCGGTGCCGATCTCGCCTTGGCGCGCGAAGGCCGGCCAGGTCACGAACGAGACCACGCGGATGCCGCCCTCGGTGGTGAAGGCCTTATGCAGGCGCGACGGGGCGGTGGCAGCCTGCGCCCAGCGCGGCCCATACCAGACGCAGCTATCGGGGCGGCCGATATTGTCCAGACTGTTGTCATAATGCAGCCGTACCTGCTCCATGATGTAGGCACCCGATAGCGGCATCGCCTCGACGATCGCGCCTTCCGCGCCGTTGTCCGACAGGAAGATGACCACGGTATTGTCGAGCTCCCCGGTCGTTTGAAGGTAATCGGTCACGCGGCCGATATTCCAGTCCATCCGCTCGACCATGGCGGCATAGACCTCCATTGTCCGGGCGGAGACCGCCTGTTCGTCAGGCGTCATATCGGCCCATTCCTTATGGGTGTCGGCCACGACGGGGTGCGGCACAACGTCCGGACCGCACAGGCCGAATTCCTTCAGCGCGTTCAGCCGCGCATCGCGCAGCTCGTCCGGTCCCCCGGCATAGCGGCCCCGATATTTGGCGATGGATGCGTCCGGGGCCTGCAGCGGCCAATGCGGCGCCTGATAGGGCAGATAGGCGAAGAACGGGCGTTCCTCGTCCGGTGCGCGCTCCTCGAGATACTGAAGCAGTTTGTCGGTGAAATAGTCCGACGAGTAGAAATCGCCCGGCACGTCTACGAATCCGTCATCCTCGGTATAGAGCGTCTCGACGGTCGCGAAGCGGCTGAACAGGCCCCCGCCATAATGGCTGCCCCCGGCGGGCAAGAGGGCGAACGACCGTTCGAAGCCGCGCGCCCAGGGTGAGGTGGCGATGGTGTCGCCCAGATGCCATTTGCCCGACATCAAGGTCTGGTAGCCCGCGTCGCGCAGCAGTTCGGGTAGCGCTGCAACCCGGTCGTTCAGATAACCCTCATAGCCCGGCGCTCCTTGGAAGCCGGGAATCGTCACCTCCAGCATCGTGCCGATGCCCGCGATGTGATGGTCGGTGCCGGTCATCAGCATGGCGCGGGTCGGCGAGCAGGCGGGGGCGGAATGGAAATCAGTGAGGCGCAGGCCGGCATAGGCCAGCCTGTCGAGATTGGGCGTCGAAATCTCGCCGCCGAATGCACCGATATCGGAGAATCCCAGATCGTCGGCGACGATCACCAGGAAATTGGGCCGTTTCGCACTCATATGGTCTCCAGGGTTTGTGGCCTAGTTTGCGGCTTCCAGCCCCGCCTGCGCGGGGGGGGCAGTCGGCATGTCCTCCGCGGCGAGTCCTTGCGATGCGAGTTCGCGGACGATCTCGGCATGCTTCGCCTCGTCCAGCGGGAAGCGGACGATCAGCAGTGCCGATAGCGCATGGCCGATGGCGGGGCCAACCGCGATGATCCATTGCAGCGACGACAGCGCACCAGCCGAATTCGGCTTGCCCGGCAGGAAGCCGAACAGCCCGACTAGCGGCAGCGCGATCCCGACCGACAGAGCCATAGCGGCGTTGATCGTCACATTGAAGATCGAAAAGAGCAGGCCCGAATGATCCTTGCCGGTCTTCAGCCGTTCCTGGTCGGCGACGTCCGACACGATAGAGCGTAGCATCAAATTGCCGGAGCCCTGCGACAGACCCTGCGCAACGGTCAGGCCGATCAGCGGCCAAAGCTGGCCCGGCGAGAGCAGCAGCAGGCCTAGATTGATTACGATCTGCGTTATTTCGGCGGCGATCAGCGTCCTGTGCTTGCCCAGCCGCCGGCTGATCTGCAGCCAGATCGGCGAAGCAAACACGCCGAACCCGTACTGGATCAACGGGATGATCAGCATGGCCTTGAGCGGCAGCTGCATATAGGCGGTGACGAAGAAGATCAGCAGAGAGCCGCGAAACCCCTGGCCCAGCGACACGAAGAAGTCGGACCCGATGACCCGCAGCACTACGCGGTCGGTCGCCAGCAGCCGGATCGCCGGGCCGAGGCCGAGATGCCGCTTGGCTTCCGGCGCAGGGCGTTCGTGGAAAAACAGCCACAGGATCGGCAGGCCGATAACCAGTGGTGCGATGCTTGCCCAGCCCATGCCAGCGATCTGACGCGCCAGGTCGGTGACGCCCAGTTGACCCATGGTCAGCGGGATGGCGACCATCGTCACCAGCCCCAGCGACACGACGGTCTGCAGGTAGGTCTGATTGCGGGTGCGCTGGTGATATTCGGGCGACAGGCTACCCGCCCAGGCATAGAGCGGCGTCGAAAAAGCCGAGACGCCGAGATAGAGCGCCAACAGGCCGATCGTCAGATAAACCCCGCTGATCTGCGCCGGCGGCATGAAAATCATCCATATCGCCACCGCCAATAAGATCCCGCCGCCCGCCACCCAGGGCTTGCGCTGCCCGAAACGGCTGCGCGTACGGTCGGACAGCAGGCCGATGATCGGGTCGCTGAATGCGTTCCATAGGCGGCACACCATGAAGATGGCGCCGACGAGCCCGAGCCCTAATCCGAAGCGCTGAGCGTAAAAGGCCGGCAGATAGATCACCACCGCCGTCTGCACGCCGCCGATCGCCAGGCCAGCAATCGAAAAAGCGATCAGCCGAAGGGCACTGAGATGGGTGTCGCTGTTATTTGACATGCTGTGTCATGGGGTACTGCGCTCACGAAATCGGCCGATAACGTCGTCCGCTATAGCAGATGGCGTGCCGCGATCAAAGGCTGATCGCAAAGGGTATAAAAAAGGCCGCCACCCCGGGGGATGGCGGCCTGATCTTAAAGTCCGTTAGGCCGGATCAGTTGGCGAGCGGATCGGGACGCATCTGGAACGTGACCAGCTTGCTGTTGTCGCCTTCGCCGTCTTCCTGATGCCACAGGGTGGAGCTGGAATAGGTGGCCGTCATTTGACGACCCTTCCATCCGGCCTTCGGATCATTGATCCGGAAGTCCATGCCGCGGGTATAGAAGCCCATCGGATAGGGGACGCGCAGCGTGATCAACTTGTCGGTTCCGTCCTTCATCGCCAGGACCGAGTCGGAATTGATCGCCGGGAAGAAGTGGGCGTTTTCACCCAGCCCCATCACGTTCGAAAGATCCGGCCATTCCGAGTAGACGAAGTCGCCGGTCGCACTCGTGCCGCCGACATGTGGGCTCGGCAGGTCATAGAAGGTCCAGCCTTCCGGGCAATGCTGTCCGGTCGACGTGGGGCCATTGGTGACCTTGCACTTGTTGCGGTCGAAGCGGCCAATCTGGCCGGACGAGAAGGCCGCCCAAGCCACGCCGTTCTTTTCGTCGATGCCGACGCCCCTAATACCGAAGGCTTTGTACTTGCCGTCAACTTTCGGCGGCTCGTAGAACTCCGTCTTGCAGGTCTCGGGCGGGTTCTTGCCCGGGATCATGTGGACGATGCCCGATGGGACATAGGGCACGTAGCCCGCCGACCAGACGGTGCCGTCCTTGGCGGTGGACAGGCCATAGAGATAGGTGTTGAGCACCGTATCTTTGGTCGCATCCAGCTTGGCCTTCATCTCTTCGGCTTTCTTGCCGGCTTCCTGAGAGTTGCCGCCACCTTCTTCACCCGACACGCCTTGCAGGTTGAAGGTCGGCGGATTCCACTTGGTCTTGTCCTGGTCGATCTTGCCGTCGCCGCTGGTGTCGAGCACCATCGGGCACCAGCCGGTCGCCTTCTTCGCGTCGTGGGTTTCGTCCCACACCTTAGTATTGATCCACGACACCACACCGGTGTCGCCGCTCATATACAGGATGTTTTCCTTGTCGAAGGTGAAGCCGGAATGGTTCCCGCCGGTGCACATGCCGATGACGGTGACCTTCTTGGTTGCCGGATCGTAGACCGGAAGCGCGGACATCTTCTTATAGGGAAGCGGGAACAGCTTCGATGACGGGGTCGAGCCGTCGCTGCACCAGCTCTCGACGTCGCCTTCGCGATAGATCGAGGGCATCCATACGCGGCCCTTGCCGTCGATTTCGTCGGCATGGACACCGGCGTCGGGATTATGTGGGTCGCCCTTCATGCTGGGAATCTCGATCGTGCTGACCTTATGGGTCACCGGATCGAGTACTTCCAGCGTGCCGCCCAGCGTACCCATGCCATAGATCGGGCCGTTGGCGTTCACGGTTGGGTTGCGGCGATCGCTGGATGCCTGGTCATGTATGAAGTGGCCCTGACCCCAATCCTGGATCGTGAGCACGACATTGCGCTCAAGACCTTCCGGACGCGGCGGCACCGGCGGCAGCTCACCGCCCGCGATACGCGTGGTCCAGTCGGCATACATCTTCAGGCCGCGTTCCTTGCCGAAATGCGCCATATTGTTCTGCATCTGGCTGGCCAGGCTTTTGCCGTTATTGCCGATCGCGATGTCGCCGTCGGCGCGGGCCATTTGAATGCGCTGGCCCCAGCCTTCGACGGCCGGTCCGGGCGCCAGCAAAACGCGGGTAGTCTTGTCACCCAGCTGGTGACAGAACATGCACTGCTCTTTCATGTTCTCGAGCCAATGCTGCTGCGTCACCATCGTCGGCGAAATGCCGTTGCCGGCGGCGCCGGTGCCCGGGAATTCGCTCTCTGCCGGCGGATGCAGCATCGAATACCAGAAGCTGGCGGGATAGTACTCGGCGGCGTCTTTCGCGCTCGGCGCGACTTTCGCTGTTAGATCGGTCTTGTTGCCGGGTTCGACATTGACCGGGTCGGAATCGACCAGACCATAGCCGCGCACCCAAACCTTGTATTTCGCCTTCGGCAGGTCGGGCAGCACGTACTGGCCCTTATCGTCGGTCACGACGATTTTGATATAGCGCGTCGGCAGGTCTTTCGTTTCCGCGATGACCCAGACGCCGGCTTCGGGGCCCTTGGCGCTGGTGACAGTGCCGCCGATATCGTCGCCGTCGATCTTGACGGCATCGGCCGCGGCATAGGCCTGCGGCGTGGCGGCAGCGGCCGCCATCAAAAATGTCGACGCAAACAGCGCCGCGATCAATTGCTTTCTCATCCATATCCTCCCCAAAGATTGCGACGACATATATCCTGCTTTAGCCCGCGAGGCTACACCCAGTTGCATCATCATGTGGCGACATTGCGTATGATCGTTTGCCAATGTGCGCCGAGGGCGCACAGCGTGTAATATTGTCCGGTTGCCGGTGCGCTCTTCTATATGAGCCGCGGTTAGTCGGGCAATGCCATATTGGCGGCACCAATCGAGTTGGTTCGATGGCGGTAGATTCGATGGCAGTAAAAAGAGTAGCGCGCATGGGCAAGACACCCCCGAAGATAATGGCGATCGGGCGAGAGGGGCCTCGGATGCTGGGGCCGGGCGAGGGCGCCTATGCCGAGGTCGCTCTCACCGCGTCTCAGGGAGCCGGATCCGCATCCTATGAAATCGTGCCGGGCGTATCGACCCGCCTGACCGGGGATGTCCGGCGCCTGACCGCCGCCAATCCAGGGTTCATGACCGGCCCTGGTACCAACACCTATCTTGTCGGCGCCCCGAACGGCGACATCGCGGTGATCGATCCCGGCCCGGCGCGGGACGACCATATCGAGACGCTGCTCGAGGCCGGCGGCCGCATTCGCTGGATCTTCGTCACCCATACCCATCCCGACCATTCGCCGGCCGCGTCCCTGCTCAAGGAAAAGACCGGGGCGACGGTGATCGGGCTTATCCCGCCGCAGGGCGAACATCAGGACCAGACCTTCCGGCCCGATATCGTCCCCGCCGCCGGAGAACGCTTCCCCTTGCCGGGATACACGCTCAGGGCGATTCACACGCCCGGCCACGCCTCGAACCATGTGTGCTATTTGCTGGAAGAGGACCGGCTGCTTTTTACCGGCGACCACGTTATGCAGGGCTCAACAGTGGTCATCAATCCGCCCGACGGGTCGATGACCGCCTATATCGGTTCGCTGCGCATGCTGCAGGGAATGGGGATAGAATATTTTGCGCCGGGACATGGCTTTCTGATCGGCGCGCCCGACGACATGATTGAACTGCTGGTTCGGCACCGTCTGGTTCGCGAAATCAAAAGCCTCAATGCGGTGAAATCTCTCGGGAGCGCGACGTTGGAGGCACTGACGCCCGTCGTCTATGACGACGTTCCCCCCTTTAAGCATCCCTGGGCCGCGCGCTCGCTGCTGGCTCACCTGCTCAAGCTGCGGACCGACGGCGCTGTCATTGAGAAGGAGGGGCTCTGGCGCGCCGTCTGACGATGCCGATCGGCAGACCGGCCGCTGGGAGCTTATTTACGCGAGGCGCGGACGCGGCGAACGGTTGGCGGCGCGGCGCCTTCCGCCGGGGATGGCGACAGGTTTTCGGCGAGCGCCTTTAGCCGCGCCAGGCCGCTTTCGATCTGCCGAATCGGCTCGCGGATCATGTTCGCCTGATTGATGCCTTCGTTGGCGAGGCCGCGATAGACGAGATCTGTGATCGAATCAGCGGTTTCGTCGGGTGAGAAATCGCCCTCTCCGCGCAGAAACGCAAACGCGTAATGCTCTACCCCGCCATAGATCATGGCTCGGATCACGGCGCCCGGCACATCGCTGCGAAACTCTCCCGTTGCAATAGCGTCGTTGATGATGCCCAGGGTCCGCCGCGTATAATTCCGGTTCAATTCAAAAATCGCCGTAGCGCGATATTCCGGGCCGGGTCGAATTTCTTCTACGATTAGTTTCGTTATCTCGGGCTCTTCATGGATGACATTGAGATGTCCCCAGATCATGAACCGCAGCCTGTTCCAGGTTCCGATAATGGATTCCAGACGATGATCGTAGTCGCCGATCAGGCCGCTATACCATTGCTCGACGGTCTTGATCAGCAGGTCGCGTTTGGTCGGGAAATAATGGAACACGCTGCCTTCGACGACGCCGGCGCGCTCGGCGATTTCGCTGACCAGCGTATCGGTATAGCCCTTTTCGCAAAACACGAGGCGGGCGTGTTTCAGTATGTCGGCCGCGCGCTCCTCACGCGATAGTCGGCTGCCTTCCCGATGGGCGGGTTTCCTATACATTCTCGAAATACATCAAATATTGGAAATTCATTAATATTATCCGCTCTCTGTTGCAGAACGCGCTTGAAGAAAATCAAACGCGAAATGCAAATTCGGTCGGCCCGCCACTAGGAGCAGCATGGCGGGGAGTGGGGTGTCAAGAACCGTTATAATTCGTGGGTGAGGCGTACGAAGAGCCAAGGCAGATGACTTTTTTGCAACAGTGAGGCGCCTGAAACCAAAATATATAAAAGATTGTCTAGACAGATTGAGGCTGACTTAATTAGTGTGAGTCCCAGGGTGATTGAAAACGCCCATGGAAACGGGGAGGACTTCGATCGGGTGCAGTGCCGATTTGCTTCCCCTTACAAAGCCCGGCAGCTCGTTGCCGAAAATGATTTTTGGGGGATGTAATGAACGCTCGTTATCTGGCTGCATTGGCAGCCACTGCCAGCACCCTAACCATAGCCCATACACTGCCTGTCAGTGCTCAAATCGCGGCGCAGGCGTCGGCATCTTCGAGCACCGGTCTCGAAGAAGTCATCGTGACCGCGCGCCGCAAGGAAGAAAAGGCGCAGACGGTTCCGATCACGATTACCAGCTTTACCCAGGCGGCGCTGGACCAGCAGGAAATTCACGCGCCGAACGACCTGAACAAGGTCGTGCCGGCCATTCAGCTTTGTTGTAACCGCGGCGCGGTGTCCTTTGCCTGGATCCGCGGCATTCCCGGCGTCATCGGCTATTTCAACCAGCTCCCGACCATCGCCGGCGCTGCCAACCCGAGCGGCCTCAACGGCAGCGCGTTCTATTTTGATCTGGGCAGTCTTCAGGTTCTGAAGGGGCCGCAGGGTACATTGTTCGGCATCAGCACGAACGGCGGTGCGATTCTGTTTGAATCGAAGAAGCCGGTCAATGATTTCGAAGGCTATGTGCAGGCCGGCGGCGGGAATTACGGCCATACCGAATTCGAGGGTGTGATCAACATCCCGATCGTCGACGACAAGTTGCTGTTGCGCGCCGGCGGACAATTCCAGACCACCGATGGTTATGTCCACGACCAGCGGAACAACCGAGACTTCTATGACGAAACATACGGTGTAGGCCGCGTGTCGATTACGGCGCGACCGACCGATGAGATCCAGAATGATCTCGTTGTTAACTATCTGCGCAGCCACAATCACAGCACAGCTTTCGTCTGGACGGCGCTTCGGCCCGCGCCGGCGGGCGTTGCCCTGGCGATTTTCGGAAGAGCGCCATATGTCGACGCAAACGGCGTGACGGAGACCGGCATTCTCAATGCCTTCAATCAGCAGCTGGCACTGGGCAAGTATGCGATCGTCGGTTCGGACGCCAGCGGCTCGACCTATTCCAATATTGCCCAGCTGAATGTCACGAACACGACGTCCTGGGATATCAGCGACAACCTGACCATCAAAAACATCGCGGGTTACCAGCAGTTCGAGGTCGCCTCCCGGACCGACACCGACGGGACGCCATTCAACATCCTGGACGGCTTTACACAAGTGTCGGCGACGGCGCGGACGACCAATCTAGGGGCAAATAACCAACTCAGTCCGTTCGCAGGTCAGGTGTTGCCGACCATTCAAAAGACGCCGAACGTCTCGTATGTCGAGGAGCTGCAGTTGTTGGGCAAAGCCTTCAACGACCGCCTCTCATTTACGATCGGCACGTTCAACCAGTATGGCGCGCTGCGGTCTCCGAATATTCCATCCTTCACCTCTTCGGCCGGAAGCGTGTCGGGTGCTGCGGGCATCGTCTATTATTCGAACCGCTCCAATGCCGTTTATGCGCAGGGCACTTACGATCTTTCAGATTACGTCGAAGGGCTGAGTTTCACGGGCGGCTATCGCTACAACTGGGATAAGAAAGAGTTTCGTCAGGACAGCTATAGCCCCACCAACCCCAACCCGGCCAATTTTTCGCAGCACGCGTTGACAAGCTCGGTCGGGCTGGTCGGTCACTTCCATGCACCGACCTACACGTTGAACCTGTCTTATCAGTTCACCCCGACGACGATGTTCTATGTGACGGACAGCAAGGGCTATACGACGGGCGGCTTCAACATCAATGGCGCCGCTGGCCTGCAGATGTATCAGCCGGAAATGCTGGACAATGTCGAAATCGGCGTGAAATCCGATTGGAATTTCATGGGCATCAAGGCTCGTACCAACGTGGCCGCGTATCACGGCACTTATGATAACGTCCAAACCCAGCTCCCGGTTGTGATCCCCGGGACGTCGACGTTCCAGGTTATCACCTCCAATGCAGCCTCGGCGCATATCGATGGTGTCGAGACCGAGATTACTATCGTCCCGACCGACTCGCTCGAATTGGGTGCTCAGGTCGCTTATGGCCACGACGTGTACGACACCTATCTTGTCGCGACGACGGCGGGGACCTTAAACATGAATAATACGCCGTTCACGTCGAATCCGTTGTTCAGCGGTAACGTCCGTCTCGGTTACCATCTGCCGATCGACGAGGCGTATGGCGACATAAGCTTCCATGCCGTCCTGTCGTATCAGACCCATCAGAGCACGACGCCCTCGCTACCGCGCCTACCGACCTACGACACGCCCGGTTTCGAAAATCTGGACTTGAACTTGGACTGGAAGAATATCTGGGGACATCAGGGCGTCAGCGGGACATTGTATGGGACGAACGTTACCGGCAATGTCAGGACCAACGGCCCGTTCCAGGTTTACTCGGCGCTTGGCCTTTTCGGAATCGCGCCGAAGGCTCCACCAATGTACGGCGTCCGTCTTCGCTATGAGTTCGGGGGTCCCGGCGAGGAAACGGCAACCGCCGCGGCCTACTCCCCGCCGCCGGCAGTCGCCCCGGCTCCGGCGGTGGCAAAGAATTACCTGATATTCTTCGATTTCAACAAGTCGGACCTGACCCCGCAGGCGCTGACTATCGTCGACCAGGCGGCGCATAATGCCGGCTCAGTGCACGTGACCAAGCTGGAAGTGACCGGCCACACCGATACGGTCGGTTCCGATGCCTACAACATGCGCCTCAGCCGTCGTCGCGCGGAGTCGGTCGCGGCCCAGCTTGAGAAGGACGGCATCCCGTCATCCGAGATCGAGATCTACGCCAAGGGCAAGCGCGACCTTCTGGTCCCGACGGCCGACGGGGTAAGAGAGCCGCAGAACCGCCGCGTTCAAATTGTCTATTCGGGAGGCCCGACCTCCTGATTGCAGCCGAGGGACGGCGCAAGCCCAACCCTCGACAGTGATTGACTGATGCTCGGCGGATGAGAGATCATTCGCCGAGTTTTTATTTGATGGCATGCGTGGACAGCAGTAACCAAAGCCAGCCCCAGCCTAGCCAGCTCCTCGCGGTCGCCGTTCGGCATCATCGTGCCGGCGATCTGGCAGCGGCCGAGGCGCTCTATCGCCGGATATTGCGCGATACACCTGCCCATATTGACAGCCTGCATCTGTTGGGGCTTGTCGCCAACCAGCGGGGCGAGCACGCCATCGCCATTCAACTGATTGGGCAGGCAATCGCGCTCAAGCCCGATTTCGCCGATTTCCGGACTAATCTGGCGGCGGCGCTCAAGGCGGCCGGCCGATTGGAGGACGCCCAGGCCGAGTGCCGGCAGGCCATCAGCCTAACGCCCTCCGCCAAGGCCTATTACGCGCTGGGCACCATCCTGCAGCTTCAGGGCCGCCTGAGCGAGGCGCTGGACGCCTATCGGCTGACCTTGACGTTGAACCCGAATCACGCCGAAGCGCACTCAAATCTCGGCACCGCCTTGCAGGCGTCGGGCCGAATCGACGAGGCGGCGCGGGAATATGAATGGGCGGTAGCCGCAAGGCCGAACAGCCCTCCTGCCCATTACAATCTCGGCCTCATCCGTCAGGAGCAAAGCCGGCCGCGGGATGCCATTGCTTCTTACCAGCAGGCCATCGCCCTCAACCCGGATTATGCCGACGCCCATTGGAACGAGGCCCTGCAGCATCTCGCCCTTGGCGAATATGACTCGGGCTGGACTCAATATGAGTGGCGCTGGCGTCGGCAGGACTATCCGGTGCAACGATTTGCCGAACGGTCCTGGGATGGCGGCAACCTGACCGGTCGCACGATCCTGCTGAGCGCCGAGCAGGGCTTCGGCGATACGTTCCAATTCATCCGTTACGCCGCGCTGGTGAAGCGGCTGGCAGGGACTGTCATCGTCGAATGTCAGCCCGCATTGAAACAGGCATTGGCCTATACCGCGGGCATCGACCGCCTGGTCGGGCAGGGCGACCCGCTGCCTGCGTTCGACCGCCACGCCGCAATGTTGAGTCTGCCCCGCTTGCTGGGGACGGACCTGCAAACCATTCCGGCCGACACGCCCTATATCCGCCCCGATCCGCTGCGCGTTGCGGTCTGGCGCGGCCGGGTCAAGCGGGGATCAGGGCGCAATGTAGGGCTCGTTTGGCGGGGAAATCCCGATAATAGCGACGACCGGAAACGGTCGATGGATGCCGGCACAGTCGCCCGGCTGTGCGGTCTTTCCGGCGTCAACTGGTTCAGCCTCCAGATCGACGCCACGCCGGAGGAGATTGAATTGCTTTCCCGCAATGGCCAGTTGCGCGATTATGGTCCGGCGCTTTCCGATTGGGCCGATACGGCTGCGCTGATCGCGATGCTCGATCTGGTGGTTACGGTGGATACGGCGGTCGCTCATCTGGCCGGCGCCATGGGCCGGCCAGTCTGGGTCATGCTGTCCGCCATTCCCCATTGGAGTTGGCTTAGGGATCGGTCCGACAGCCCATGGTATCCCACGGCGCGCCTCTTTCGTCAGAAGATATTGGGCGACTGGCAGGGAGTTATCGATGAAGTGGAGCTTGCGGCCCGGTCGTTCTAGCCTGGTACCCCACAGGTCCAACTTCCGTGTGGACTTATTGAGGGGGACTTAATAATCTTTCGGGCAACATATTCCGCAAGGCTGCGGTTTCAGTCGCGTATTGAGCATATAAGATTGTAAATATCCGCGTCGGAAAGACGCGTGGAAAAAGGGGAATAGAGATGTCCAACCGCTCGACCTGGATGATGGCGGCGCTGCTCTCGAGCGCTTTTACGGTACCGGTTTTCGCGGCGGACGGGGGACCCGATCTCAAACAGCCCGCCGGCAAGGAATGGCCGGCAGTGGCCGGCAGCTGGGATAATTCACGCTATTCGACCTTGAAACAGATCGACACTGCCAACGTGAAAACATTGGGCGGCGCCTGGGTGCATAAGTTCGACGGCGAGACGTCGCGCGCCTCGCCGGTCATTGCTGACGGAATGATGTTCATCACTGCCGGCGCACATGTTTATGCCTTCAACCCGGCGACCGGCGAGCAGATATGGGCATTTCAGCCCGAGGCCGCCACGTCCGGCATGTATAAGGGCGTCGCGGTCGGCGCGGGGCTCGTCTATGTCGGCCTGTCCAACGGACATATCGTGGCGCTGAAGGAGAAAACCGGCGAGCTCGTCTGGACCGGCGCCGTCAGCGACGACCCGCCGCTGAAGGGCCAGGCGCTGCCCGCCGGCCCGACCTATGTCAACGGCATGGTGATCACCGGGATGGCCAACGGCGATTACGGCCTGGCCGGCCGCATCGTCGCGCTCGACGCAAAGACCGGCAAACAGGTCTGGCGCTTCAACACGATCCCCGTTCCGGGCGAGCCCGGCCACGATACCTGGTCGAAGGATAACGACGAATACAAGAAAGGCGGCGGCGGCGTCTGGGTCAATGGCGCGGTCGATCCGGCGCTGGGCCTGATCTATTTCGGCGTCGGCAATCCGGTACCGCAATGGGGTGGCGAACTGCGCGTCGGCGACAATCTCTACACCGACAGCGTCGTCGCGCTGGACATCAAGACCGGCAAGCGGCGTTGGCATTTCCAGGTCGTCCATCACGACATTTGGGAGCAGGATCTCGGTACGCCGATGGTCCTCTACGACACCGTGGTTGACGGCAAGACGCGCAAAGGCGTGGCCGCGATGCGCACCGACGGTATGCTGTTCCTGCTCGACCGCGCCACCGGCAAGCCGATTTTCCCGGTCGAGGAGCGTCCGGTGCCGCAGGATCCGCGGCTGTTCACCGCGCCGACCCAGCCTTTCTCGGTCGGTGCCGACCAGCTCGGCCCGAAATGCGAACCGAAGGAGCAGATTCCCGCCGGTTTCAAGCCGCTTTGCGAGTTCGATCCGATCAATTACGACACGCCGAACGCGATGTACCCGATCCTGACGACGCGGTCGGCGCCGATGTCGTACAGCCCGCAGACCAAGATGTTCTATGCCGCCGGCTCGCCGGGCTGGCCGCTTTGGATCAAGCGCTATGAAGACCCGAAATTCTTCATCGCGACCTCGACCGGTGCTGGCATCAAAACCCACGGCATCCTGGCCGCGATTGACGCCAAGACCAACAAGATTGTCTGGCAGAAACAGACGCCCTACGAGATCCAGAACAGCGGCGGCTTCACGACCACGGCCGGCGGACTCGCCTTTCATGGCGAGCCCGACGGCAACCTCCAAGCCTATGATGCCAAGACCGGCGACCTGTTGTGGCAGTTCCAGACCGGCTCGAACGCCGGAGGCCCAGTCGCGTCCTATGAGGTGAATGGCGAACAGTATGTCGCGCTGCCGGCCGCTGGATCGCTCTGGGCGTTCAAGCTCGGCGGCACGGTCCAGCCGCTGCCCGCACCGACGCCGCCTAAGACCGAGACGACAATGAGCGGCCGCGTGGTCTCGACCGATCAGGTGACGTTCAGCCCCGAGATCAGCGATACTGGCCTCGAATTCGTTCGCAAGACGATCGATGAGCATGCCGTGATGCCGATGCGCATCAAGATCCCGGCAGGCGGCAAGGTGACCTGGTCCAATAAGGGCAAGGTCGTTCACGACGCGGTGGCGATGGACGGCTCCTGGAATTCCGGTGATATCGCGCCGGGCGCTACCGGCAGTGTCACCTTCGCGAAGGCCGGCACCTACGACTACACCTCGAAGAGCGAGCCGTGGCTGCATGCGCAGATCGTCGTCGAGGAGGCTGCGGTAGCCGCGCCTGCGCCCGCACCGACCCAGAACTAAGGAATAAAAAAGGGTCGCCCATCGGGCGGCCCTTTGAATCTGAAGGAACGATAATGAAGAGACAGGCTATAGCGGCTTTGTTGTTGTCGGCATCCATGCTGGCTGGCGGGCTATCGACTCCCACCGCTCGCGCCGCCGATGCGGATATCAAGATCGTTGCCGACGTTATCGGCGGTGTTGTCACCAGTCCAAAAGGGCCGGAGGGCGGGGTTTGGGTCATTGCCGAGACAACCAGCCTGCCGACCAAATTCGTCAAGATCGTGGTGACCGACGATAAGGGCCGCTATGTCCTGCCGCAACTTCCGGCGGCCAAATATAAGGTGTGGGTTCGTGGATACGGCTTGGTCGATTCCACGCCTGTTGATGCCAGCCCAGGAACGCGGGCGGATCTGAAGGCGGTTGTGGCGCCCAGCCCCAAGGAAGCAGCCGAGTATTACCCCGCCAATTATTGGTACGCATTGCTGCAGCCGCCGCCCAAGACCGATTTCCCGGGCACCGGCGAAAAGGGCAACGGCATCGCCCCCGCGATGACCGACCAGCAGCATTGGATGGCTCAGATGAAGGAGAATTGCCTTTTCTGCCATCAGCTGGGCGACAAGGCGACGCGCGAACTGCCGTCGAGCGGTAATAGCGTCGAAGGCTGGGCTCAGCGCATCCAGATGGCGCGCGCGCCCGGCGATATCACGGTTGGCAATTACGCCAAGGATTTCGCCGGCATCATGCAGAACAGCATGGCACACTATGGCCGTGAGCGCGGGCTCAAGATGTTCGCCAGTTGGACCGATCGCATCGCGTCAGGTGAAGTGCCGCCGAACGCGCCGCCGCGCCCCATGGGCGCTGAGCGCAATGTCGTCCTCACCGAGTGGGACTGGGCTGGCGGTAACTTCGTCCATGACGAGATCACGACCGATAAGCGCAAGCCGACAGTCAATGCCAACGGTCCAATTTATGGCACCGACGATCTGAACGGCCATCTGGTCATCCTCGACCCGAAAACCAATATGCCATCCGAGATCGATATCCCCGGCTTGGACAAGGCACATAATGTCGAAGCCGGCGTCCATAACCCGATGCTGGACGATAAGGGTCGGCTGTGGATGTCCGACATTCGCGGAGAAGGCCCGAACCCGGATTTCTGTACCGATGGAACCAAAAGCGCCTTCGCCAGGCTGTATCCGACTACGGCAAAGGTTGGCCGCGAGATCGTATTGTTCGATCCGGCGACCAAGCAGATGCAGCTGATCCCGACCTGCTTTGGCACCCATCATCTGCAATTCTCGTGGGAAGCCGACAACGTTTTGTATTTCAGCGGCGATCCCAATGTCATGGGCTGGATTAACACCAAGGTGTGGGACGAGACCCATGATCCCGCCAAGGCTGAAGGCTGGTGCCCGCTGGTGCTGGACACTGACGGCGACGGGAAGGTTACTCAGGACAAGATCGCCTGGAACGAGCCGGCGAACACGTCGCTAGCCGGCGAGGGCGTCGTTGAGAACACCAAGTCAAAGGATGCCGCGGCCGCGGCTGCCCAAGGCAAGGATTCCCGGATCAGCGGCTTCCTGTACGCCATGGGGATCAGCCCGAAGGACAACAGCGTCTGGTTCGCGAAATACTCGCCTTCGGTACCGAGCGGTCTCGTTCGTTTCCTTCCCGGCGCTCATCCGCCCGAGACCTGCAAGACCGAATATTATGAGCCGCCGAAACTGCCGAGCGGCGAATATGCGGCCTTCAACATGCGCGGCGTCGATCTCGACTCCAACGGCATTGCCTGGGCGTCGTTCGGCTCGGGCCAGCTCGGCCGGTTCGACCGGTCCAAATGCAAGGTGTTGAACGGCCCGACCGCAACGGGCCAGCAATGCCCCGAAGGTTGGACCTTCGTCGACTCGCCCGGTCCGAAGGTTAAAGGCACCCAGGTTGGCACCGCCGACTGGCATTATATGACCTGGGTCGATCAGCAAAACGTTCTGGGCCTCGGTAAGGACGTGCCGATCCTGCCGGGCACTATGTCGGACTCGCTGATCGCGCTCGAGCCCAAGACCGGCAAGCAGGTGGTCATGCGGGTGCCGTACCCGATGAACTTCTACACGCGCGGCATGGACGGTCGTATCGACGACGCGGCGGCGGGTTGGAAAGGCCGGGGCCTGTGGGCCGATTACGGCGGCGTACCGCTGTGGCACACTGAAGGCGGCGAAGGCACGATGGGCAAGATCGTGAAGTTCCAGATGAGGCCCGATCCGCTCGCCAACTAAAGGTCGAATGAAACTACTGCCGCGGATAGGCCTGACTGGCTGGTCCGGGGCAAATTATTTCGGCTATGATGGCGACGTTATGAGCAGCCTGCAGTCTGATTCTGACTTCTTCGACCTGCTGACCGGCAGCTATGCAAGGCTGCTGGGCAGGCCCCTCGCCGAGACGGACGCGGCTTGGCTGTACGCAGAGGCGCCGTTCGTCGTGTTGGCGCACAATACGGATCCGGAGCCGCTTTTCGTCTACGCCAACAAGGCCGCCCAGGGTTGCTTCGAATATGACTGGGAGGAATTTGTCAGGTTGCCGTCGCGCCTGTCGGCGGAAGCGATGCTATGGGACCAGCGCCAGGCGGCCTTGGAAGCCGTAGCCCGAGACGGATTCCTCACTGGCTATAGCGGCGTGCGCATCGCAAAATCCGGGCGGCGCTTTCGCATCGTCGATGCGGTGATCTGGCAGCTCATCGACAATGTGGGTGTCATTCGTGGACAGGCGGCTACGTTTTCCAGCTGGACGGATATCGATGGCGACTAACCGAGGCCAAGCTATTTCTTAGCCAGGAGTTCCAAATTTCTGGACCCCACCGCTGCGACGGCGGCCTTCAGATCGGTCATGTCACCGCCGCGACCTTCAGCTAGCACCATGAAGCGGTCGGCAACCAGTACACCGTATTTGCCGTCCTTCGATTCGCGATTCCATTCCTCGGTCGTCATCCGCCCGTCGACCTTGCCGATCTTTTCATATCCGGTGGCCGTTTCCTTGTTGGCTTCCACACCAAATGCGCTGGCCAGAGCCGCGAAGCCGCCGGCCGCCCCTAAATCGGTGATGGTCAGGGTCAGATTTGCGTCGCCGTTGGAATATCGCGCTTCGACATTCGAACCGGTGAACCCCGCAATCCCGCCCGAATTGGCCTCGACATCGCCGCGCGAATAACCGCCAACGGATTGGGGCAAATAGCCTTTCAATATGTCCGCCGATATCGCTGCGACGGCGGCCGCATCGGGGCCGCCGTTTGCATTGCCGGTTATTTGATTGGTTGCGGCTTCAATCTGCTTCGAGGCGGCGCTCAACTTGTCCATATCGATCGTCGTGCCGCCGATATGAATCGTTCCAGACGTACCGCCGTTATCGGATGAGGTCAGATGCGCCGGTCCGGACGCGCTGATTACTCCAAATCCCAACAAGCCGACCACGCCGCCGATCACAAGGGACAGGACAATGCCGACGATCACGCACACGGCCGTATAGCCGAGCGCCTTGCTCTGTGGCGCGTTCATGACGCGGGGCAAGCCGAGATAGAGCAAGTAGAGCGAATATATTCCGCCCAATATGCTCAAGAGGGCCAAAGCCGGAATAATGGCGAAGATACCAGCGACCCAGGCCGCCGTATATGAGTAGACCGCGACTTTCAGCGCCTGGGTCCGGTTCTTATAGCCGCCGAAACTGGGCGCCAGCACCTCGACGATCAACGCGAAAACATAAATACCGATCAGCGACAGAACATACTGGAGGATCGCCGCGACCAGCGCACCGAGCACCGGAGCGCGATAGGTGACGCCCAAGACGCTGTAACCGAAAATCTGTCCACCGATGAAACTGGCGACGGGCGGTATAGCGGCCAATATGGCGGCATAGCCCGTGAATAAGCCTTTTGCCGTGGCCGGCTCGTGCGCGATTACGCCCCAGGTCTCGACCGGTTTCAAAAGTATATTCTTTACGCGCTCAATGAGGTGGGATTTGTTGAATTCGCTGACGATGGTCACGAGTTCCCCCTTTTGTCTTGCCGTTATGGTGACGGCCGGCGAGTTGCTGATGCGGGCCGTGTTCAGAATGTCAGGTTGCGCTCTGCTAGCCGTGCGGCCGGTGACCAATTTGCGACATCGTGCTGGGGTCGATTCCCGCGCGCGTGGCCAATGAACCCGCTATCGCCCCATATACTCGGCCAGCGTCTGGTGCATATGGCGGATGCGGAGTTCCTGATAGACCGACAACGTGATTTTTCCGGTGCGGCTGGCGCGTAAGCCCCTTTGCACGCGGGGCATCATGTCCGCGTCCTGGTCGATGATGGGGCCGTAATAGCTGAGTTCCGCCACGTCTGTGAAATGCTCGTCCGGGCCGAGGATGCGGGTCGCGGCGGATGGCGGCTTGGCGCCCTCGGCGTAGGGCAACAGCAGCCAGACCTCGAAGATCGACTTATTCGGATCGTCGCCGTCGGGGCGGGAGCGATAGGCGAGCGGCGAGCCGAAGCCGCCGAAGACGATGAAGTTGGGGAACAGGCTGTACTGGATTACATCGAGGATTTCGGAATCGCTCAAGTGACCCAGATCGACGCGGAATGTGTCGCCATAGAGAGCCCGCAGCCGCGCGACGATACGGCTTCGCGGTGTTTCGCCGGGCGCCAGCGGGCCGTCGGCACAGAGCCCGAATTTGGCGGCAGCGGCGACAGTGCGTTCGGGCGTCGTCTTGCCGGCCAGATGCGGGCTGGCGACGCCCGAGGGGTTGATCATCCGGGAGATATGCCGCTTGCCGGACCACACATCATATTGCGAGTTCACGTCGCCGAAAAAGGGCAGCGATTCCGGGTGCAGGCCGATGACATGGAAGGTCTCGATAAAGGCCTCGACCGTGACCTTCCAATTGCAGTCGAGATGCTTGACCACATGCGCCGCCGTGAAGCGCTGCTCCATCGGCCAGCGGATGAAATGCTCGGGTAGGCCTTCGAGATACTCCTCCAGCGGCGGCGCATCCGGATCGAAATTGACGAAGACGAAACCGCCCCACAGGGCCAGCTTGACCGGCGTTAGCGCGAAGGCGTCGGGGGCGGCGTCGCTGAAATCCCAGTCGCAGGTCAGTTGCTTCAGTGCGCCGTCATTGGCCCAAGTCAACCCATGGAAGCGGCAGCGTATTTTGGGTGCGTTGCCATGGCCGTCACACAGCCGTGTGCCGCGATGGGGGCAGGAATTGACGAACGCGCGCAGCGTTCCCTCTTTTCCGCGAACGATCAAAGCTGACTGGTCGACAATGTCGTAAACGGTGAAATCCCCTGGCTTAGGCTGCTCATCTTCTCGCGCTGCAACTTGCCAGCAGCGGGACCAGACGGTTTCGACTTCGCGTCGATGAAAGGCGGGGTCGGTATAGGCATCGATCCGGAACGCAGCGCCGCCCATCGCCGTAACATCGCCTTCGCCCAGGAAGGTGGGGGCGGGGTGCGCATCCGCCGCTAATATCTCCGCCGTCGAAAGGCCTGGACACCGGGCGGCGCGCCCTAGATCGTCTGGCATCAGAATTTCCCCCGCCTCGTTCGTTGCGGGAAGATTAGGCCGATGGCGGCCGGGTGCCAATCATTGTTGCACAGCCGGCCGCCAGCGGGCCTCAGCACGGCCTCAGTTAGCGGCTATCAGGGCAGTCATCTGGTCGGCGCAGATGCCCCAGCCGACGTGAAAACCCATCTTCTCGTGAGTCTCCTTATCCTCCGCGGTCCAATGGCGGACGCGGGCGGTATAGCGGGTCTTGCCGTCCTCGTCCTCGAAAGTCAGGATCACCGTCATGAACGCCTTGGCGGACGGCTTCCAGGCCTCGGTATAGGCGTCGGTGAAGACGAGGCGCTCGTTCGGCACGACCTCCAGATAGACGCCAGAGTTGGGCATGTTCTGGCCTTCAGGGCTGCGCATTACCACCAGGTTAGTGCCGCCGGGCCGAACGTCGAGTTCGGCATGTGGCGTGGTCCAGGGCAGGGGGGCGAACCATTGCTTCAACTGCTCGACGTCGGTCCAGGCGCGATAGACCTTGGCGCGAGGTGCGTCGATCAGGCGGGTCAGGACGAGCTCATAGTCGGACGTGTTGCTCATGTCAGTCTCCTTTGAATGATGATCAGGGTTCGTCGTAGGGGCGTCTGAGAGCGCCGATATCGAGTTTCGTCATAGTCAGAACGGCCGGGACGATCTGCCAGGAAACACAGAACCCATCCTGCAGCCATCCGCATTGGCCGGGCTCGCCGCCGTTAGCGGTGAGGCTATCCCAGTAATGGTCGACCTCTTGCTGCTGAGGACTTCGAAGTCCGGGAAGACCGATTTATAGAGATCGACCATCTCCTCCACATTGTTGTCGCACCGCAGACAGGGTGTGATTTTATTCATCGGATTGGCTCCTTCGGTTGCGTTTTGTCGTCTGATCCAAGGACGAAGCTGGCGGCGTCGTGCCGACAGATCGGCAAAACTATTTATCGGCGCAGCGGAAAGACCGCGCGCAGTTTGGCGTCGCGCAGCCACAAACCGCCCCACGCGAGAACGCCCAGATAGATACCGAAGAGTATGTGGCTGAAGAGCGGCGAGCCGACCCGCAAATGCGTCGCCACCGCCCCGCCGAACAAGCCGGTCAGCAGCACTGCGCCTAGAATTGCGGTGCGTGGATAAAGATACAGCGCCAGCAGGATGGCCTCCATCACCCCGAGCGGGAACCCGACCTCGGCGTCATACCCTAGCGGGATCAGCGTGTCGGCGACGATCTTCATCTTGATCAGCTTGATCACCGCATCGAAGACCATGAAGAGGGTGAAAAGCACGGTCATGGCGCAACCGGCCAGATATGCGAGCCTTTCCGCTTTCGGTGCGGTGGGATGCAGGGTGGTATCCATTTGATGTTCTCCAGTTCGTTGGTTCCTAGCCAGAGGACGAAAGAGGCGTCGGCCAGCCGACACCGGTCAGGAGATTTTCTTCAGACCGCTGTCGCGGATCAGCCTGTCGAGATTCTGGCGGATATGGGCGGCCTCGGCGGGCGTGCCGGCGAGTGCAATGGCTTGGTCGAAGGCGATACGGGCTTCGTCGGCGCGGCCAAGCTGCAGCAGGAGCGCACCCCTGGCCCCATGGAAATAGAAATAGCCGGATAGCCGCGCGGCTAGCGGTTCGACCATCGCCAGCGCCAAATCTGGACCATGCACTTTACTTACGGCAACGGCGCGATTCAGCGTGATCACCGGCGATGGCTGCATGCGCTCCAAGGCGGCATAGAGCGCCTCGATCCCGGCCCAATCGGTGTCCTGCGCCCGCGCCGCGCGGGCATGCAGGGCAGCGATGGCAGCCTGGACCTGATAGGGCCCGGTCCGACGGTTGCGCATCGCCTTGTCGATCAGCGCCAGCCCCTCAGCTATCAGCTTGCCGTCCCAAAGGCTGCGGTCCTGGTCTTCCAGCAGAACGATCTCGTCGGCCGCGTCGAGCCGGGCAGCGGCGCGGGCATGCTGCAGCAGCATCAGGGCGGTCAGCCCCATCATCTCGGGCTCGGTCTGGAATAGGCGCAGCAGCAGCCGGGCCAACCGGATCGCCTCGCCGCAGAATTGGCTGCGCGCCGAGCCATCCTCAGCGGAATAGCCGGCATTGAACACGAGATAGATCATGGCAGACACGGCGGCCAGTCTTTCGCTTCTCTCGAGTGCGCTCGGCACGTCATAGGCGACGTTGGCCTGGGCAATGCGGGCCTTAGCGCGGGTGATGCGCTGTTCCATCGCCGCCTCGCCGACCAGGAAGGCTCTTGCAATCTGCGGCACGGTCAGGCCGCATACGATGCGCAGTGCTAGCGCGATCTTCTGGGTGTCCGGCAGCTCGGGCTGGCAGCAGATGAATAGCAGCCGCAATATGTCGTCACGGTAATGGGATCCGTCCAGCCGCTCGGCCAAAGCCGTTTCGACATCCTCGAGGTCGGAGAGGGTTTCCTCGTCCGGCATCTCGACCTGCCTGGCCCCCCGCCGGACACAATCTAGCGCGGCATTGCGCCCGACCAGGATCAGCCAGGCTTTCGGGTCACGCGGCGGGCCGTTGACCGGCCAGCTTTTCAGCGCCCGAAGGCAGGCGTCCTGGTATGCCTCCTCGGCGACATCCAGATTGCGGAAATAGCGTAGCAATGCCCCCAACACCTGGGGCCTCGCGGCGGTCAGCGCCGCGTTGATCCATGCCAGATCGCTCATGCCGAGCCGGTGTCGCGTTTATCAAGGGTCCGCCGATCGGGGTTGTACAGAGCGATCGGCCTGATCTCGTAGGCACCCCCCGGATTGGCCGAGGCCAGTTCGCGAGCGATGCCCAACGCTTCCTCAAGGTTGGCGACCTCGATCACGTAAAATCCCAGCAGCTGCTCCTTGGTCTCGGCGAACGGCCCGTCGATGACCAAAGGCGGCTCCTGCGACTTGCGCAGAGTGGTGGCGGCGGTGGTCGGTAGCAGACGCAGCGATGTCCCCATCTTGCCGGCCTCGACCAGCCGGTCCTGGACGAGGGCCAGCCGGTCCATGACCGCCTTGTCCTCCTCCTGGCTCCACGACCAAACGACGTCTTCCTCATTATAGCAGAGTATGGCGTACAGCATTCCGTCGGCTCCCGGTTTTCCATAGGACGCACGACTATGCCCGCAGCCGACAGTGTGGAGCAAAAATATCCGCGAAGCTATTCGATCCGCTGCCGTTCTACGGCGTCAGTTCCGTTGGCAACGGCCGGGAACGCGCCGGTGATGCCAGCGGTGGGCGGGGACCCAATGTGTGTGACGCCCGCAGCGCCGATCCACCTGCTGAAGCGCTGCATGGTCGGCGGGATCGGAAACCGCCGGTCCCATCGGGGCGGCATATGAAATGGCGGGAACGGCGAAAATGGTGGCCGCCGTAAGAACAAGCGGAGCAAAGCGCATAGGAACCTCCAGCTTTGTGGCTGCGGGAGAAACCCGTGACCGCGCGGAATTGATCCCGCCACGGCGGTCTCGGTCCGGCCAGCGCTGCCCGGCGCCAGACTATTGAGGGGACGCTCCGGGTGTAGAGCCATGCTGTACCGGGCCGGATGACTCTGGCGCTCCTTTTCCCGATTCCGTCTTCTGCTTTGCATGTTTGCCCATTGCTGATCGTGGCGTCCCGGGCACCGCCGAGGCCGATCCTTGCACGCTTGGTATCGCCGAGGCCGAGCCGACCGCAGATGGCATGGTACGGCCTGCCGAACCGAATGGCGCCGATGGCCCGGTATTCGGGACCGGCGTGCCGACGCCGGAATTGCCACCGGGGTTTTCGGCGCCGCCCGCTCCCGCGCTGTTGCTCGTCGATTGGGCTAGCGACGGTCCGGTCAATGCGAGGATGAGCGCGGATGCTGCGAAAATGATTTTCATGATGCCCTCCACCGTATGCAGTTCCGAATATGCTTTCCCGTGTGGATCGCCAACGAACCAGCCGAAGTTCCGTTCCGTCGCTGAGCAACCGGACAAGGGGCGCCTCGAGCTTGCGGCCATCGGAACCAGCGTGCCTGCGAAACCTTTTCTATTCGACCGCCATGCCGGGCGAACGCTGGCGCTCCAGTCAGGGGCGGCGCGATGGGAGAGGCAAATGCGTGAAACAACGGCTGAAGTTTCGAAAATCGTCGCGGCGCCGCCGGCCGAGGTGTGGAGGGCGCTGACGACACCAGAGTTGCTCAAGGCGTTCTTTTTCGGAGCCGACGTGAAGAGCCGCTGGAAGCTTGGCGATCCGATCACGATGAGCGGCTCCTTCAAGGACAAGGCGTACGAGGATAAGGGCAAGATCCTCGGCATCGAGCCGGAGAAGAGGCTGGAGTTCTCGCACTGGAGCCCGCTGGCCGGTACGGCCGATAGCCCGGAAAATTACCATGTCGTCAGCTTCACATTGACGCCGCAGCGCAAGAACACCAAGGTTACTCTCGTCCAAAGCAACCTGACGGGCGAGATCAAGCCCGGCGACCGCGAGCACCGAGCCGAATACGAAAAAAACTGGCAGGGCGTTCTTGATGGGCTTGCCGACCTGTTCAGCGATGGAAGGTGATTTCAAACTCGGTGCCACCGTGATTAAGCTGCCGATAAAGGCCGCGATCCCGTTGAGGGGCGCATTGTCGGGGGGAAACGGGCGTCATGGCGAGACTGGCGGACAGGGTGGCGTTGATTGTGGGGGCCGGAACCGGGATCGGCCGGGCGACGGCGGGCCTGTTTGCGGCTGAGGGTGCCAAGGTTGTGGTGACCATGCGCAGCGAGGCCAATGGCAAGAAGGCGGTGGACGAGATTCGCGCCGTCGGCGGTGAGGCGTCGTATGTCGTGGGCGATGCCGGAAACAGAGAAGACTGCGCCCATATGGTGGCCGAGACGCAGCGCATTTACGGAAAGCTGGACATACTGGTCCATAACGCGGCCTTCCTGGCGCCTGGACCGGTCGATACCCTGTCCGACGACGATCTGGACCGGGCGATATCCACCAATTTAAAGGCCTGCTTCTGGCTGGTCCGAGCCGCGGTGCCCTTCCTGAGACAGGCCGGCGGCAGTGGGCGGGTTATCGTCACCACGACTCCGGCGATGCGGACCGCCGTCTCGGGGTTGAGCGCCTATATCGCGACCAAGGTCGGCATCAACGGCTTTGTCCGCAGCGTGGCTCTGGATCTGGCGCCTCACAGGATCACAGTCAATGAGATCGGACCCGGCTTCACGGTCACGGAAATGTCGGGCGAGCATCTGACGCCGGAAACGCTCGAGAATCTGCGAAAGCTGGTGCCGCTCGGCCGCCTGGGTTTGCCCGAGGACATCGCCAAGGGCATGCTGTTCCTGGCTTCCGATGACGCCGCTTATATCACCGGCCACAGCCTGGTGATCGATGGCGGCGGCACGCTGCAGCATATTTCGGAGAATACGCTGCGGATCGAATAGGCGGAGTTTTGACGGACCGAATCAGCCCGATTGCCGTTCAAAAATCGCGCGCGAGTCCGCGCAGTTCGACGACTCTCAGTGCCCACGGTCCCAATGCAACTGACGGCCGAGATCGTCGAGCCGATCCATCAGACTTGCCTGATGGTCATCGCTCAAGTTGCCGCGGTCACGCCGCCTATAGCGGGCCTCGTCCTGCCGAATACTCCGCAGCTGCCGGAGGGCCTGACCCGCCTCGCCCCGGTCGAGCGAGCCATCGGCCATGCCGTCGTGAATCTTCCGATCGAGCCAATCTTCCCGCTCGTCCAGGCTTTTCGGCGCGCGGTCCCCGAAGTCGCCACGGTCCCTATCGTGACCGCCGCGATCCGCCTGGTCCTTGTCCCGTGAACGATCACCCGCTTCGCGCGTCTGCTGGTCGATTTGGCGATCCAGGCTGGCAAGCCGGTCGCGCAGATAGTCGTGGTCGGCCTCCGTAAGGCGCCCGCCATGGCGGGCACGCAGATCGTCCTGCTGGGCGCGGATGGTCCGCAATTCATTGAAGGCGCGGTCGGCCTGATCGCGATCGATCCGCCGCTCGTTGACGCCCCGTTCGACGACATCCGTTAGGTGCCGTTCCTGATCGTTCAGATCGCGCTCGCCGGGATCCGCGGGCGGATTGCCCAATAATGCACGCAATCCGCGCATGGCGTCCTCCGAACTGGGATTTTGCGCATAAGATGGCGCCGCCGCAAGTAATGCGGTGGTGGCGAACGCAATAGTCAAGAAATGTTTCATTTTGTTACCTTGTCCGCTTTGCGTCTGAATGGCTGCATTTCAGTGTAGGATCACATCATCTCGCCAAATAGTTCCAGAAGACGGTGAATGGCGTGCAGGAGCATCGCGATCACCATTCTGTAATTTCGCGCCGCGAGGGTTTGGAGGCGCAGCAGATGCCGCGCCGTAGCATTCCCACCGGGTGCGATTGCCGAAATGTGCTGTGTTCCCGGCCACGATCAAAATTGTGCGGCCGAAACCGCAGTGAGGAACGTGGTAATTCTTGCCATTCGGGCCGTATCGTCGCGATGGTCGTCGTCACTATGCCGAACCCGGGGCCGCCATGACCGAAAACGCCATCGACCCGCTGCCGGCCGGGATTGCGCCCCTGGCGCGCCACCCCCGCACCTTCTTCGGGGAGCCGCGCGCGCTGGCCTATCTGGCCTTCACCGAGGCTTGGGAGCGGTTTTCCTATTACGGCATGACGGCGCTGCTGGTGCTGTATCTGACCCAGTCGCTGCTACTCCAGGGTCACGTCGAGAACATCGTCGGCTTCGGGCCGTTCCGCGCCGGGCTGGAGGCGGTGTTCGGCCCGATGAGCACGCTGGCGATCGGATCGCAGATCGTCGGCCTCTATACCGGCTTCGTGTATTTCACCCCCGTCTTTGGCGGCCTGATCGCCGACCGGTGGCTCGGCCATCGTCTGGCAGTGGTGCTGGGGGCCGTGTTGATGAGCGCGGGCCATCTGGCGATGGCGTTCGACGCGTCGTTCCTGGGCGCGCTGGCGCTGCTGATCGTCGGCTGCGGCCTGCTGAAGGGCAATATCTCCACCCAGGTCGGCGAACTCTATGACGAGACGGACGGCGATGGGCGAACACGGGCCTTCACCATCTTCTCCATGGGGATCAATGTCGGCGCGGTCACCGGGCCGCTGCTCTGTGGGCTGCTGGCCCAGCTTTATGGCTGGCATGCCGGCTTCGCCCTGGCCGGGTTGCTGATGCTGATTGGGCTTGGCACCTATATCGCCGGGTTCCGCCTCTATCCCGCCGACCGGCCGAGGGCTCGCGACCGGCAAGCGGCCCCCCCGCTCGATAGCCGCCAGCGACGGACGGTCGTCGCGCTCGCCATCATGGCCGGGATCACGACTTTTCAGTCGATCGCCTATTATCAAAACACCAATATCAATCTGATCTGGATCGACCGCGACGTCGACATGGTCCTGCTCGGCTTTCACGTTCCCGTCGCCTGGTTCGGCTCGCTCGATTCATTAGTGAGCATCGCTGCCGTGCCTGTCCTGTTGCGGCTGTGGCGCCGGCAGGCCGGGCGAGGGCGGGAACCCGACGATCTGGCCAAGATCGGCATCGGCGCCTGGATCGCCACGGTGGCGAACCTGCTGTTGGTCGGCGGCTGCCTGGCCAGTGCCCAGGCCGGTAGCCGTGTGCCGGTTCTGATACCCATCTTCTATGACGTGTTGCTGGGCGTTGCCTTTCTCTATTACTGGCCGACCCTGCTGGCGGCGGTGTCCCGAAATGCCCCGCCCTCGGTGCGGGCGACCATGATGGGCGCGGTTTTCCTGTCGAGCTTCATCAGCGATTTCGCGCTGGGCTGGCTGGGCGGCCTCTATGACACCATGTCGCCCGCGGCCTTCTGGGCCATGCATGCCGGCATCGCGGCGGTCGGCGGCATTCTAGCTTTTGCGCTAAGGCGGCCCCTCAAGGCGCTCCTGGGAGCCTGAGCGGAGCGCGTTATGTTTCAGTGTTTCAGCGGATGTTCGGCGCCGCCGTTCCGCTTTGCCTCTTTCGCGACCTGCGCGACCTCCGCCTTGAGTTCGGGGGTCGGCTGGTCCGACGGTTTGGCTTCCACGCGCACAGGCGCTACGCCGTCCTCCTTGATATCCAGTTCCTTGGCCGCGCGCTTCGAGACGTCGATGATGCGCCCCTTCTTATAGGGACCCCGGTCGTTCACCTTCACGTCGACGGTCTTGCCGGTCCGTGTGTCGGTGACCTTCGCCTTGGCGCCGAGGGGCAGGTTGGGGGACGCGGCGGTCATCGCGCCCTGGTTCATGGTCACCCCGCTCGCCGTTTTCCGCCCGGCAAAGCGATCGCTGTAATAGGACGCCTTTCCATGCTGCTCGACGGTCGCATCCTTATCGGCCGGCCAGGCACTTTGCGTGGTAGCGATCGCCGACGCGAGCGCCGCGATGGAAATTGCACGCATCGGCTTCCTCCTGCAGGCTTGTGTCCCGAAACTCCCAGGCGGTATTCGGGTTCCCGCGGCGAGGACGGCGAGCGGTGGCGCATGTATCACAACGCCTCGAAAATGGGGGCTGACGATGCCCCCAAATTCCCTGATGCCTTGATCAGCGAGTGGTGCTTATGGTTGCGGGCGATGGCGGCGGCGCCGGCTCCTGGGCGTTAAGCATCTGCTCATTCCGCTGAGCCATATTGGATAGAAGCTGTTGCGACTGCGCTTGCTCCTGCGCGATGCCCTGCGCGTTTTCCTGGCCCCTGTTATACATCTGCTGCCGAATGACCGGCTCCTGTGGCAGAACAACGATAGGCGCGACGCCTACTGAAGGCCGGCTCTGCGCGAAGGCCGCTGTCGCACAAAGTGTGCCCAGGGCGACAACAACGGCCGATCTAAGATTTGTCATGATGGAACTCTGTCGATTGTTGAACTCCGTCGTCCAAAAGGATGGACCGGCGTCCTCACAAAGCTGGGTACGATCCGGCCTGTTTGAAGGGAAGGGGACCGTGCAGCCCTTCGGTTTAAATGCGAATTTAATGGAAGCAGGTAGTCGGCAAACGCACTTGATCTGCAGACAGGCATATCGCTCGACCCGCGGTTAAGACAAAACGGGAAGATCCAAAAAGCACCGAGGATGCGGATTTCACTCGAGATTTTCTCCGCGCTCCTCCGACACAAGGTGATCAAATATGTTGTGTCGCGCGCGCTCAACAAGCTGGATTGGGTTAATTCCAAGCTGATTGAAGGCGATTACGAGCCACGAGCGGCTCATATCGAAGACGAGTGGAACGGCGCCCTTCCGACAATCGGAAAAAATAATTTGCATCTGCGCGGAACGCCTCGACCAGAAGGGCACGCAGGTACCGTTGTCGCGCCAGAACAATGGGCCTACGAGCGCCCGGATCTGCCCTCGCCGCCGATGGCGGTTCACAAATCCCGCAAGACATCCGGCAGGTCGCGTGCGCCGTGCAGGACGCGGACGATCAGCGGCGGCCGGCGATCGGCATGATAGACGATGACATAGGGGAAGCCGGTCGGCATGACGAAGCGATACGGTTCCTCGGCAAGTTCCGGACGCGGAACGCCGAAATGGCTATGCGCGCCGATATGCATCGCCGCCTTCAACACCGCATCGCGCAAGCCCCGCGCGGCGGCCGGATTGTCATGGGCGATCCAGCGCACGGCATCTAGCAGGTCGCGCCGCGCCGCGGGGGACAGCGTGGCGCTGTTCACTATCGCGCGGCGTCGATGATGTCGTCGATTTCGGCCAGCACGCTATCGAGGGAAATCGCGCCGTCACGGTCGGCTTCCTGCTCCGCCGCCCGCAGCATCAGCCGAAACTGACGGCGGCGATCCTCAGACTCCTGCAACAGCCGAAGGCCCGAACGGACGACCTCGCTGACATTGTTATAGCGCCCGCCTTCGACGCATTCGCGCGTGAAGCGTTCGAGTTCGGCGGTGAGGTGGACGTTGGTTGCCATTGCGGGCTCCTATGTCAAGGATTGACATAGGATTTAGGCGAGAGGCACCCGTTTTGCAAGCTAGTCATGTCGCTACGACCCCTTTTTGATTGCTATGGGCAGTCGCTAGGATTGCTGCCCTTTCCGCTAAGGCGAGGGAATTAATTAACTATCATCGTACTGGTCCCCGCCTTGGCGCGTTCGCGGGCGAAGCGTTCGAGCTCGGCGGTGAGATGGACCTTGGTTGCCACGACAGGCACCTGTGTCAAGGACCGTTCCTGCTCGCAACTTGCGGCAGAGTGCGGCACGCGGAATGGATCGACGGCGGCGGATTGCTCCGGCATATCTCAACCGAGCGGTTCGATCTGGTTGCCGCGACGGGGCCGGAAGGCGCCGCCTCATCCAAATCTGGAGGAATGCGTTGAGCCTTACACACCTCGCTTCGATCGCGGCGCTTCTTGCCGGATTTTCGCTGACCGCGCTGGCAGGCGGCAGAGCCAGCACCTTGGAGGACGGCGACGCCGCCTATGCGAACAAGGACTATGCGACGGCGTTGCGCCTGTTGCGCTCGGTTGCGGATCATGGAAACGCTGAGGCCGATTTAAGGCTCAGCGGTATGTATCTGAGTGGGACAGGCGTTCCTGCGGACGCTGCGCAAAGCCGCTTCTGGAAGGAAAAAGCGGCGGAAAACGGCGACGCCGCGACTCAATTGGATGTGGCGGACATGTATCTTTTCGGGGTCGAGGGCGCGGCCAAGGATGTCGCGCGTGGCATGATCTGGCTGCGCAAAGCCGTCAATCGAGGCTTCCCGGCGGCTGAGCTCCAGCTGGCGGCGCAATACCGTCTCGGCGAGGGGGTGCCCAAGGACCTTGAGCAGGCGCTGTTCTGGGAGCGCAAAGCGGCCGAGGGCGGCAATATCGTCGCGCAGATGGTTATGGGGGAACGATTTGCGGCGGGATTCGGCGTTGCGAAGGACTTGGGCCAGGCAATCGCATGGTACAAAAAGGCGGCTGTGCCGCCGTCATTCTATCGGTATAGAGCCGTGACGAGGATTGCGGGGCTGGAGAAAGAGCGGGCGCGGTGGGGGCGTTAGCCCGTCTTTGTCTTTGGGATGGCCAGTCTCTTTTGCCAGAATACTGTCTGCTACAGTCAAAGTTTTTGCGAATGAAGGATCACGAAGAGGTCGGGCGGGTTACCGGGCGAAACGCCCAGGAAACTAAGCCCTCTCCCGATCCCACGCTCCCTCAACGCCCGTCGCCCGCAGTAGCACCTTCTGCACCTTACCCGTCGGCGTCTTCGGCAGTTCGTCCGCGATAATCTCGATATAGCGCGGGACCATATAGGCGGGCAGGCGCTCCTTCAGGAAGGCCAGCAAATCGGCGGGTTCGACTACGCAGCCGGGCTTCAGTGAGGCGACGACTTTCAGCTCGTCTTCCGATAGGTCGGAGGGCACGGCCACGGCGGCTGATTCGCGGATGGCGGGGTGGGCGTCGACTTCGACTTCCACTTCGAATGAGGAGATGTTCTCGCCGCGGCGGCGCAGGCAGTCCTTGATGCGATCGACGAAATAGAAATTGCCGCCTTCGTCATACGAGAAGCCGTCGCCGGTATGCAGCCACTGGTTGCGCCACGCCTGGGCGGTCGCTTTTTCGTTGCGCCAGTAACCCAAATTCAGCTCCCACGGATTGTCGGCGCGCAGCACCAGCTCGCCGGCCTTGCCGGGCGGAAGGGGCTCGTCGTTCTCATCGACGATGCGCGCCTGGATGCCGGGGCGGGGCCGGCCGCAGGATTGCAGGTTCTTCAGGTTCCAGCCGTCGGCGGCGATCGGGCAGCTGACCTCCGTCATGTTGAAGAAGGTGGTGATCTGGCTGATCCCGAACCGCTCCTTGAACTCGTCCAGGTTGCGCAGCAGCGGGATCATGATCAGCTTTTTCAGCGTGTGATCGCGGTCGGCTGTGGAGGGGGCCTGCGACATCAGGAAGTTCGGCATGGTCGACAGCAGGATCGAGAAGGTCGCGCGGAAATTCCTGATGTCGCTCCAGAAATTGCTGACCGAGAATCTGCCGCGCACCGCCATGCTGGCCCCGGCGATGATGACGATCCCGAACATATGCGAGAGCGCGACATGGAACATCGGCAGGGTCATGTAGAAGATATCGTCCGGCGAACAGAGCTTGGCCGGCGGCGTCGCCGTCGCATGGGCCTGGGCATAGCTATAGAGCACGCCCTTCGAGGGGCCTGTGGTGCCGGATGTGTAGAAGATCGCCATCGGATCGTAATATTCGACTGCGGGCGGCAGCGGGCTGTCGTCGGGGTCGAACAGGGCGGTGAAGGGGCGGTAGGTCCAGGCTGGGACGGCATCGGCCGGCGTGTCGCCCTGATAGACGAACACCGTCGTCAGCTCCGGCAAATTCTCGGCGGTGTTGTGCCAGACTTTCAGATGCCCATTCCAGATCACCGCCAGCCTGGCGCCGGAGTTATTGACCTGATGCTGCAGCATCCCGGCCTTGTAGGCCTCGTTCACCGGCACCATCAGCGCGCCGATTTTCGACAGTCCCAGCCATACCAGCACCATTTCGATTGAGCTGGGCAGCATCACCAGCACCCTGTCGCCCTTCACCACACCGGCGGCGGCGAACCCTCGCCCGATGCGGCTGGTGGCGCGATCGACTTCGCCATAGGTCATGGTGCGGTCGTTCATCAGCAACAGCGGCTTGTCCGGATGCCGCTTGGCGTGATCCTCGAGCAGATAGTGATAGACGATGCTGCGGGCTTTGGTGCTGACGGACATTCTACTCTCTGACGAACTGCATGAACTCGATGACCACGCCGTCCGGGTCGCCGCAGCAGAAGACATATTGACGCGAGCCGCCCATATCGATGACGCTGGGCGGGCTATAGACGTCATAGCCCCCGTCCTTCAGCGCGATATAGAGGGCGGTGCAGTCGCGCACTTTCAGGCAGATGCGGGCGATGCCCAGATGAGCGAGGGTGCGGGGGCCGGCGGATTCCGACACTGGCTGCTTCCACTCGATCAGGTCCAGCCGGGTCGCCCACGGATCGTCGCCCAGCACCAGGAAGGTGGCGCGGCCATCGATGCGGGCCGGCATGCGGAAGAGGGCGCCAAGTCCGATATCGCCGAAGGTCCGCCCGTCATCCACGGCCGCGAAATCGAGATATTCGCGAAAGCCGATGGCCTTGTAGAAGCCGAGCGAGCGCTCGAAATTGCTGCAATTCACATTGACGTGGAAGATCTGGAGGGCGTTTGGGCGCTCCTTCGGTGTGTCGCTCATTACCGCCCTTTGAACTCCGCCGCGCGCTTTTCCTTGAAGCTCTGCACACCCTCCTCGGCGTCTTCCGAGGCGAACAGCCGCTGCTGCACCGGGCCGAGTTCCTGCGCGGCGGACGCGACCCCGTGCAGCACGGCGCGGCGTGCGTTGGTCAGGGTCGCTTGTACTGCAAGAGGCGCCTGGGCGGCGATCTTCTCCGCCAGCTCCAGGGCGCGGCCGAGTTGCTGGCCGGGCTCGACCACCTCCTGGACCAGGCCGAGGCGTAGCGCCGTGGCGCTGTCGAACTCGTCGCCGGTCAGTAAATAGCGCATGGCGTTGCCCCAACCCGCACGCTCGACAATGCGAATGGTCGCGCCGTGATTGGCGAAGATGCCGCGCTTGACCTCGATCTGGCCGAAACGGCAATCGCCGGCGGCGATGACGATGTCGGCGGCCAGCATCAATTCGATTGTGATGGTGAAGCAAATGCCCTGCACCGCGGCGACGACCGGCTTCGTGCGCAAGGGCGGGAAGAGGTCGAACGGATCGACAAGGCCAGGTGGTGTCAGGTGGCGGCCACTTTTGAACAGATGCTGCAACTGATCGAGCTGGATGCCTGCGGAGAAATGCGGGCCGAAGGCATGTAGCACGCCGACGCGTATGTCCGGGGCGCGCTCCAGCCGGTCATAGGCCTGAGCGAGTTCGTTGAACATCTTCTCGCTGACGCCGTTCAGCTTGGCCACGCGGTCCAGCCCGATCAGCAATATATGCCCGCGCTGTTCGACGACAATGCGGCCGTTCGGATCAGTTTGCGCATCCATGATCAATCAGCCTTCCAGGCAAGGGGTAGGGTGGTCAGCGACAGCGTTCCGCCCGACGACGCTTCGATTAAACCACCCACCGGCACATGCACCTCGGGGAGGCGGGGCAGCAGCTCCTCGACCATGATTCGCAGCTCCAGCCGCGCCAGATAGGCGCCAGGGCAGATATGGATGCCGGCGCCGAATGCCCAATGAGAGTCAGCCTCGACCCGACCGAAATCCACGATCTCGGGATTCGCAAAGGCAGTCGGGTCCAGCCCGGCAATGGGCGTCGAGCATAGCACCATGTCGCCGGCCTTCATTGCCACGCCGTGATAGTCGCAATCGTCGCGCACAACCCGGGCGATATTGGCGATGCCGAACCGGCGCAGCAATTCCTCGATCGCGGGCTTAATCAGCGCCGGGTCATCGAGCAGCTGCTGCCGATGGCGCGGATTCTCGGCTAGGAAGCGCATGACGTGAGTCATCTGGGCGGTGACCGTATCCAGGCCGCCCAGAAACAGCATCATCCAGATCGAGACCATCTCGTCACGGTTCAGCTTGCGTCCGTCGACTTCGGCGGCAAGCATCGCTGGCAGCATATGGCCCCCGGCCTCGGTTGGGTTCGCGATACGCTCGTCGAGCCAGCCATAGAGATAGGCGGCCAGGTCACGGAAAGCGGCGGTACCTTCCTCCGGCGTCTCCGGGCGGAACACGCCGCGCACCCAGGGCATGAACATCTCGCGCCGGTCGGGCGGCAGGTCCATCATCCGCAGGAACAGATCGACCGGCATCGGCTGCGCAAAGCTGGGCACGAAATCGCAGGCGCCGGTGGGCACAGTCTTATCGGCCCAATCCCGCATCAGCTTGCGTGCATCGCTTTCCAAGGACGCTAGCGCGCGGGGCGAGAACATCTTCTGCGCCAGGAACTTGCGATATTTGGCGTGGTCCGGCGGGTCGATATTGTTGGGGATCAGCGGCGGCGCGTCCGGGATCTTCGGGATCGTGACGTACTGGTTCGAGAACAGGTCATGGCGGCGAAACGTCTCCGCGACCAGCGCGTTGCGGGTGACGACCCAGTATCCGCCGAGCTCCGGCGTATAGAAGATATCTGGCTTGTCGGTCAGCTCACGGATCAGTCCCCATGGATCGGTCCGCATACGCGGATCGCGCCGGAAGTCGAAGCGGACCACCAGGCCGGGCGGGACGTGCGCGGGTATTTCCAACGCCGCCTGTGTCATGATCAGGCAGTCGGCACGTGTGCCGCCTCAAGCTCCGCCGCCGCCTTGGCGAGGGCGGCGCGATATTCCGATGTCAGGCGGGCGCAGAGATCGGCGGTGCTCAAGATGTCATGAATGCCGCCGACGCCCTGGCCGGCGGACCAGATGTCTTTCCACACCTTGGCTTCGCCCTCGAGATGCAGCGCGCTGTTGGCGTCGACCGTCAGATTGTCCGGGTCGCGCCCGGCATTGGCGATGCTGTCGCGTATGAAATTGCCGTTCACGCCGCTGATCGCGGGGGTATAGACGATGTCGGTCGCGGTGGATTCGACTATCATCTCCTTGAACCCCTCGGCCGCCATCGCCTCATGGGTGGCGATGAAGCGGGTGCCGAGATAGGCGAAATCCGCGCCCATCGCCCGCGCCGCCGCGACCTCCTGCCCGTGGCTCATCACGCCGGACAGGATGATAGCCTTGTCGAAGAACTGGCGGATTTCCGAGACCATGGCGAAGGGGCTCAGCAGCCCGGCATGGCCGCCGGCGCCGGCCGCCACCGCGATCAGCCCGTCGACGCCGGCCTCAGCCGCCTTGCGGGCATGCTTCATATTAATGACGTCGTGGAAGACCAGCCCGCCATAGGAATGGACGGCGTCGACCACCTCGCGCGCCGCACCTAGCGAGGTGATGATCAGCGGCACCTCATGCGCGATGGTGACGGCGATGTCGGCCTGCAGGCGCGAATTGCTCTTATGGACGACCAGATTGACGCCGAACGGCGCCGGCTCACGGCCGCTGGCTTTTTCCGAGGCGGCCAGCCGGTCCTGGATCTCGACCAGCCAGTCCTCATAGCCCTGGGTGGTGCGCTGGTTTAGGGCCGGGAAGGTCCCGACCATGCCGGCGCGGCAGGTCTCGACGACGAGATCGGGCCCGGAAACCAGGAACATCGGCGCCGCGATGATCGGCGCCGACAGAGTTCCGGCGAATTGACGAGGAATGGGCACGGTTTCTCCGGACTTATGGTCTCTTATATTCGGCTCGCGGACGCATTCACCCCTACCTCGCCTGATTTGAACCCTCCCCCTTCAAGGGGGAGGGTTGGGTAGGGGTGACTGTCGCCGCTCTCCCGAATTACGAAGAGAAGCTAAGCCGGAACGAGCTCCGTGAAAAGCTTGCTGGTTTGGTGTTCTACGCGTGTGCCTTTGAAGAAGTTCTTGTTCAGCGTCGTGTAGAACTGCGCCGGGTAGGAGAAGGTGAAATCGCGGAAGTCTTCTTCCGTGATGTGCTTGTGCCTCACCAGCTCCCAGGATTCGCTGAGGATGCCCGTCATGTCGCTGACGTCCCAGTGGCCGGCGTCGGAGCTGAACATTGCGCGGAGCCTGGAGTGGCCGGGATTGAGCTTGCGGTTGAACGCCCAGGCAACCGAAGTGTCCTCCGCCTCGCAGCCGAAATAGAATTTCGGGACGAAGTTCTTGACGATGTCCGGCTTCCTCTTGATCCCGCAGGCCGCCCATTCGTCGGTATAAGGCGGTTCCGGCTCCAGCTTGGCGAAGCTCTCGGCCAAGCCAGGGGCGTTGGGGGTGAAGATCTTGTCCTGATACTTCTCGAACATCTCCATCATCATGCCGATATCGATACGCGACGGGTCGAGGTCGAAGATGGTCTCGGCGTTGCGCTTCTCCCAATGCTCGATCAAGTCGTTGAGCAGGGTGACAGCCCAGCCGACGCCGCCCTCCAGCATGCCGAAGGCGAGCTGAGGGAAACGATGCGTGACGCCGCCTAGAAAGAGGCCCTTGCAGAACGCCTCCATCGAGGCGCCGAACGAGCCGATATGGTTGTACATATAGCTCGACCGCGACTGGCGCGAGTTCCAGCCCATGCCCGGCGAGTGCGACGCTGGAACCACCTTGAGCTCTATGCATTTCGCCCAGAACGGGTCGTAATCATAGTCGCTGTCGATGCCCAGTACGTCGATGCGGGAGCCGGCCCGGCCGCCCCAGGTCACCTGCGCACCGCTAACATCTTTGGGCGGGGTCAGCGGGCGGTGGACGACGCCGTTGATCATGATCGCCTTGAAGCCCAAGACCTTCACGGCATATTCCAGCTCGCGGATCGCCTCGTCCGGCGTATGCATCGGGATCTGCGCCACCGGAGTCATCCGGTCGGCATAGGGTTTGTAGACCTCGGCATAGAACTTGTTCAGGCTACGACAGGTTGCCCAGCGCAGTTCGGGGTCGGCGATCGCGGTCGCGGTCAGCATGCGGCTGGGATACATGACCGCGAAATCGATACCCATGTCGTCCAGCCGCTTGGCCATCAGGCCGGGGATCTGGGCGGTGGCGCGGTCCATCGTGTTGGCCGCGGGCAGAGTCCACCATGGCGGCCGGGAGATGCCGGAATTCTTCTTCTCGTCTTCCGTCAGGCGCGACCAGGGGCGCAACACGGTATCGTCGTAATCCATCCCGGCCGCGCCGGCTTCGACCCGCTTGGCCAGATCGGCGCCCGCGAGTTCGCGAATCGAATCGACCAGATATGGCTTCAGGATCGGCATGGTCTCGATATAATGGCCATCCGCGTCGATCACCGGATGGCCGAGGCTGGCGTGAACATCGCAGGCCTTCAGCGACGAGCTGGTCAAGATGGTTCTCCCGTTATGATAGATGCTTAGTTTGTGGAGGCGCGGACCGTCTCGGCCAAAGCCTTTATGGCGGTCTTGTCGGCGTGATAGCGGGCGCGGAAGGCGGCCTCAGTCACTTTGGGCATGATCGCCTCGATGGCGCGAAGGTCGACCATAGCGGCGACGTTGGAGGCGCCGGCGCGCTCCAGCATCTGGGGCAGGCGGGTACGGATACGCTCCAGCGCCCAGGTCAGCGGGTCGCCGTCCGACACCGGATCGATATGCAGCAGCTCGTTGGTTTTCCGCGACCAGCCGACATAGTGATAATGCGGCTCCTCCTGGAAGCAGTCGAAACGCAGATATTCCAGCGATTCGCCGTCGGCGAGACCGTGGACATGCAGCGACACCCCACAATCGTCCAGCTCGGTCAGCTTGCCGGTTTCGCCGCCGGACGAGGCCATCAGGTTGAGGCGGGCGACCGCGGCGACCGCGTCGGTCAGCACGCGATATTCGACGCCGATCTTGATGACGCCGGCTTCAAAATATTCGGTATTCGCGTCCTGGGCCGGGATCGGCATCCGGTCATAGCGGGTAATATGATCGCCCATGGTTTCCTCCTAGCAATATTATCCTGCACCTTCTGATGCCCCTTATAATGAAACACAATTGCTCTTTGGGCGAGTTTCCGATGTGGCGGCGGCAACGCTGAGTGCTAAGTTCGGGCATGATCACCAAGCATTTCCCGTTTTTCCTGGCGGCGGCCGAGGAAGCCAATTTCCAGCGGGCCGCGGCGCGGCTCAACATCGCCCAGTCGGCGCTGTCCCGGCATATCAGCGCGCTGGAGGAGGATCTGGGCGGCGTCAGGCTGTTCGAACGGCTGCCCCGCGGCGTCCGGCTGACCGATAGCGGCGAGCAATATCTCAGCGACGTGCGCCGGATCTTGGAAAGCGTCGACGAGGCGACCTTGCGGGTGCAGCGGGTCGAGCGCGGGCAGACCGGCCATATCCGCGTCGCCTTTACAGAGGCGGTGGTGGCGCAGCCCCTGCTGGCCGAGGCGCTGCGGCGCTTTCAGGCCGGCTTTCCCGAAGTCCAGATCGATCTGATCGCCATGCGCTCGAAGAACCAGCGCGAGGCGCTGCGCAAGGGTCGGATCGATATCGGATTCTTTTATGCCGAGATGGGCGACGAGGAGGATTTCGACTGGATCGACATCATGACCGACGATTTCCTGCTGGCGGTTCCGCAAGGGCATCGCCTGGCAGGCGCGGCGCGAATCACGTTGGAGGATTTGGCCGCCGAGCCGCTGATCTTCCCGTCGAAATGGCATGCACCCTCGACCTATGAGCGGTTGATGGCGGAGTTCCGTAAACGCAATATTGCACCCAATATTGTCGCCGAGAATCCCTCGGCCGACATTCTGAACTGCCTGGTGTCCGCCGGAATCGGGATCGGCTTCCTGATCACCAGCCAGAAGGATCGGGCGCCGGCGAACGTGGTACTGCGTCCGATCGCCGATTTCTCGCTGCCGCTGCCGCTGGTGCTGGCCTGGCTCAAGGATCACCAGTCACCGATCATTCCAAATTTCGTCACGGCGGTGGTTCAGAGCGTTTAGGGCGGCTGCCGCGCCATCTTTCTGACACCATGAATGGTAAGGATCGGTTTCGCACGGCGGCATCCACTACCGTTTTGCTGCGTATCCTATAGCGGCGGCGCGGGATTTCATCGTCTTGCACGTTTATTAGTTGCTCGAGATTTGGGCTTGCCTGAACATTCCGGCCTTTCGCGGGTTGTTTGGCAAATAGCAAAGGGAGTATTTGGTCATGTTGAAACATTCCGCTTTCATATTGGGCGGTTTGATTCTGGCAGCCGGCGTCGCGCTGCAGCCGCACGAAGCGCAGGCGCGTGTGCATGTCGGCGTCGGTATTGGGTTCGGCGCGCCGTTTTACGGCTATGGTTACGCGCCTTATTATTACCCGCCGGCGGTGCTCTATGCGCCTCCGCCTGTTGTCTACGCACCGCCTCCGCCGCCCGTGAGCTACATCGCGCAGCCGCAACAATCATTGTATTATTGCGACAATCCGCAGGGCTACTATCCAAGCGTCCAGTCTTGTGGAACCGCTTGGCGCGAGGTTCCGGCGTCGCCGGCGCCCGATAGACGATAAGGGGTTTTTTATGAAATACTTCCAAGCAACCGCCGGCGTGCTGGCGGTCTCATTACTGGCCACCGCATGCGCCACGCCTCCCTTGGGGCCGCGCGTGTCGGTGATGCCTGGCCAGAACAAGCCGTTCGAGGTGTTCCAGCAGGACCAGGCGATGTGCCGGAACTATGCCTCGCAGGAGGTTGGCGGCGAGGCGCAGTCCGAGAATAACAAAGCGGTCGGCGGCGCCATCCTCGGCACGG
>JAQGIF010000159.1 GCA_028291345.1 Rhodospirillales bacterium
CTGAGCATCGGCGGTGAGCTGCATGGCGGACGAGTCCGACCCGATGCTGGTCGAGTAGTAGCGCTTGGAACTGCATCGGACGCTCTGGACATTGTAGAGGATGCCCTGCGCTTGCCCCATCAGGCTAGTAATCTGCGAGATCGGCTGATCGAGCTGCTGGACGATCGAAAACGGCAGCGACGTCAAATTGAGCGTCTCGTTCTGTAGCATCTGAACGAACTGCCGAATCTGGATGATCTAATCGTTGATTTCCTGCAGCGACCGCGCCGCCGTCAGGATGTTCTGGCCTAGATTCGCCGTCGATCACCGCCCATTGCGCGCGCGCCGGGATTGATAGCGCTGGGGCCGCGGCGAAACAGGTCGCAGCGAGCAGGCCATTACGGGATTTGCGGTGACGGAAATTGGTGCTCATGCGATTGTCTCAATCAGGATGGTTGTCCTTCGCGGAACGCGCGCGGCGTCAGCAACGGCGGATCGTTCAAGAGCAGTTTGTCGGCTGCCCAGATCAGCTCCTTCTCCGCTAGCCAGGCTTCCCCGAACGGAATGCCGTCGGCACGCGCGAGCAGGCGATCGATCAGCATCTGATCGGCCGGTGACGTGGCGCCGCAGAACGCGAGCGCGATCGGTCCAAGACCGAGCTCGAACAGCCGATTGCCGAGCCGCGATTGCAGATAGTAGTCGCGCTTGGGGATAGCCGATGCGATGAGTTGGATCTGCCGTTCGTTCAAGCCGAAGCGCTCATAGGCACGCCGCGATTCCGGTTCGACCGCCCGGTCGTTGGGCAGGAATATCCGCTGCGGACAGCTCTCTATGATTGCCGGCGCGATCGTGCTGTCGGTGATATCAGCGAGCGACTGGGTGGCAAATATCACCGCGACATTCTTCTTCCGCAGCGTCTTCAGCCATTCCCGGATCCGCGCGGAAAAAAGCGGATCATCCAGAAACACCCAGGCCTCATCGAGAATCAGCAGCGTCGGCGATCCGTCAAAGCGGGCATCGAGGCGGTGGAACAAATAGGTTAGCACCGGCGGCACTGCGCCCGGGAAATCCCGCATCAGCGCTTCGGTTTCAAAGCACTCGATGTCGCCAAAATGCAGCCGGTCCTCCGCGGCGTCGAGCAGATGACCGAACGGCCCTTCCAGCGTGTAGGGCGCAAGGGCGGCTTTGAGTTTGGTCGACGGCAGCAGCATCGATAGGCCGGTCAATGTCCGCTGATGTACCGGAGCCGAAGCTAGGCTTCCCAGCGCCGACCAGACCATATCCTTCACTCCGGGCGCCTTGCCGATGCCTTCATGCGCCAGCAGACCCAGAACCCATTCAGCCGCCCAGGCGCGTTCGGCCGGCTCGTCGATCGCGGCCAGCGGCTGGAACGCAAGCTGTTCACCCTCATTCTCGAGCCGATGATACCGCCCCCCCATAGCAAGAACGGAAGCTCGCGCCGAACCTCCCTTGTCGAGGATGTAAATCTGATTGGCCGGATAGCGGCGGAATTGCATGGCGAGCAGGGCCAGCAGCACACTCGTGCCGGCCCCGATCGGGCCGACGATCAGCATATGGCCGACATCGCCGACATGGGTGGACAGTCGGAACGGCGTCGATCGCGACGTTTCCGCGAACAGCAGCGGCGGACCGTCCAGATGCTTATTCCGCACCGGCCCCGCCCAAACCGCCGGCAGCGGCACAAGATGGGTCAGATTCCGCGTTTGAACCAGCGGCTGCCTTATATTGGTGTAGACATGCCCCGGAAGGGACGACAGCCAGGCTTCAACGGCGTTGACGGTTTCGCGGATCGTGGCGAAGCCGCGCCCATTGATCGCGCGCCCAACCACGCGCTGCTTTTCGTCGGCGCCAGCGCGGGTTTCGTCCGAGACTGTGACCGTGATAGTCAGATAGCCGAAGCCGACCTCTTCCGAGCCAAGCGCCTGGAGGGCGGCACTGGAATCCAGCGCCTTGTTGGTCGCATCGGTCTCGAGCAGCGATGTCGCTTCGTTATAGAGGACCTCGTGCAGCAGGGCGGCAATCGTTTCCCGCTTGGCGAACCATCGCCGGTGGATGCGCGTCAGGATTCGGTTCGCTCCCGGCTTGTCGATCGCGATCCAGCGGGCCACCCATCGATATGCGATACCGAGACGGTTCAGGTCGTCGAGCAGGCCGGGACGGGCCGTATTAGGAAAGCCAAGAACGGTGATGGTGCGCAGGTGCCGATCGCCCAGTATTGGTTCGAGGCCGTCGACGAGCGGCGTGTCCGCGAGCAGGGCATCGAGATGCATCGGCGTTTCCGGAACGGCGACCGGATGCCGACACGTGGAGACCGTGCCATGCAGATAGGTCAGCGTCTCGGCGTCATCGAGCGCGCGAATCTCCGGCAAGAATCCTTGCATGAGATCGAGCGCACGATCCGTTTTGACAACGAAGGCTGCCAGTTTAGCGCGCCAGAGTTGACCAGGCTCGATCGGGTCGTCCTCTGGCACTTCCAGCAAGGCGCGTTCGGCGCGACTGACCGGGCCCGGCGGCGCCATATATAAAAGTGTCATGCGATAGGTGGATTCGAACTGATCGCGCCGCCGACCGAAAGCTCCCTTCTCCTCAAACGCAGCGCGGCGTTCGCGATCGACCAGCCACGATGTCGGATCGGCAAAGCGGCATTCCGGATAACTCGGGGCAACCGTCCGCGTTGCGTCGAAGAACAGCGCCCAGCCCGAGCCGAACCGGCGCAGGACATTGTTGAGACGGGCGCAGGCAGCGACCAGCTCTGCCTCGGTCGCGCTTTCCAGGTCGGGGCCGCGGAAGGCGAAGCTGCGCTGGAAGCTGCCGTCCTTATTGAGAACGACACCCGGAGCGACGAGAGCCGCCCATGGCAGGCGATCGGCGAGCAATTCCCCGTAGCGACGATATTCGGCGAGGTTCAGCATGCGAGATACGCCTTCTGCCGGAGGTGGCGCGCCAGGGCCGCGGCGACTTGCGGCTCGCGTTTCGACGCGAATACAGCGACCGCATGTCCAACGACCCAGAGGGCGAGACCCGCGATCCAGAGCTGCAGTCCGATGCCGAGCGCCGCCGCCATCATTCCGTTGAGGATCGCGACCGAACGCGGCGGGCCGCCGAGCAGGATCGACTCGGTCAACACCCGATGCAGCGGAATCTCAAAACCTTCGATGGGACGCACGCTCACGACGCCAGCGCTCCGCCGCCGAAGGAGAAGAAAGACAGGAAGAAGCTCGATGCCGCGAAGTCGATCAAGATGCCGAAGACGATCTGGATCAGCCGCCGGAAACCGCCGGAGCTTTCACCGAATGCCAAGGTCGGTCTGGTCGTGATCATGATAATGACGGCAATAGCCTTGGCGACCGGCCTCTGGACGGAAACAAGGATTGACTGAAGCGGCTGATCCCATGGCATGTTGGAGCCGGCAGCGTTGGCGCGTGTCGGCAGAAACGCCGCGCCGGCAATAAAAGCGAACATCCCAGTTTGCGAAAGCGAACGGGGAATATGGGAGCGGACGAACGACATCATGAGTTCTCCTTGGAAATGGTTAAGACCGAGGACAGCAGAACAGGTGCCCGGCGGTAGGCGCCTCGTTCATCGAGGCGCAGCACGTCGATGATCTCTTGGATGCTGCGGCGGCCATTGCGCACCGTGATCAGCACGACGGCATCGACAGTCTGGGCGATCAGCTCGCGCGGCCAATCGGTTGTGGTGCGCAGGCAGAGCTGCTCGAAACGGTAAAGGGCGCCGACGGTGCTTTTGGCTTGCATGGTCGCGACTCCGCCGGCCTGACCGGCGCTCCAGGCATCCAGGAGATCAATGGCCTCGTTACCTCGCACCTCGCCTACGGGGATTCGGTCAGGCGACAGGAGGAACGCCGAACGGACCAGGCCGGAGAGTGACGCAACACCGTCCTTCGCCCGCAGCGCCACGATGTTGCTATGCGGAAGCAATATCTCCCGCCGATTTTCCCGCACAACGAGGCGGTCACCGGTCTCTGCCGCGATCTGCAGAAGCGTCCGTGCCAGGATGGTCTTGCCGGTATTGGCATCACCGGCAATATGGATCGTCCCGACCAGCAGGGAATGGCCCGTCTTCTCCCAATGATTACGGCGTTCGAGCACGCTGGCGGCGTCGACCAGAATGTCCGCGATGTTCCGCTTATCCCGTATCTCGTCCGGTCCCGTGAGGGCTTCGAGCAGCGGGTTATAGCGCGCGCTGCGCGGATCCGTCGGGTTGAACAGGAGGTAATGCGAAAAGCGGGTACGCCAGCCGGCGGTCAGCTGCCAGTTCTCGCCCGTGATGTCGTGGACAACCGCCGATTGCGCCCAGGTCAGCAAAGTCGGGATGACGAGGCCGACGCCCTTGCCGCTCCGGGTCGGCGCAAAGGCCATGACGTGCTCAGGGCCGTCATGACGGAGATGATCTTTACCCAACTCGCCGAGAAAGACGCCTTCTGATTGGAAAAGATCGGCTTGCTCGACCTCGTGGCGGTTGGCCCGCCGGGAAGAACCGTAGGTGGTGACCGGCCGGTTCTGCCGCGCACGCCAGAGCGAACCGATAGCCGCTGTGATGCCCAGGATTCCGCCGCCGGCGGCGATGGCGCCGGCCTCGTTGAACACCGAAGGCCTACAGGCGTCGAACGCGCACCACCATTCGAACAAACGCCCGGGATAGTACAGAGGATCGGACAAGACCGAGAACCAGGGCGTCCCAAGCTGCCGTTGGTGGCCCAACTCTGCGGCGGCCCACTCAGTCGCGAACCACAGGGTCGCGATCACGATAGCGAAGACGATCAGGACTTGGCCGACAAGGACCTTGGTCGGGGTCATTCCATGGCTCCGGGTTCAAAGCCGGCGCGTCAATCATGACGCCACCGCGTAACCCGCATGGAATTACAGAACCAGACACCGCGCAACCGCCTTTATTTACGCTCTATTACGATTTCGTCGGGTTCCGCAGGTCAATGTGCCGTGTCGGTGACATGTGATCTGTCCGGTTTATGGAGCAAGTGAACTGTCCGGTTTTAGAAGGTCTCCAGATTGGCGGCTGTGATGAGACGGACAGAGCTGCTGCAAGGAGCGCCCTTTCAAAGGCGACGGCGAGCTTGAACGAGCGGCCCGTACTTCCGGCTCGCGCCCGTCGCGATCACGCGCGCGTGCCGCTCACCCGGTGGCACTCCGACCGAGCCCTCATGCGGATGGGCCGGGAAGTATTCGATCGCACCGGATGCAGAGGCGGGATTTCGCAGCAACTCGTGCAGAGGCCCGATCGGTTTGATCCGCTGGTAATCTCCATTACGTCCCGAATGATAGTTTGGCCAGGAGATCGACTTCGTTGCGATATCATCGCGCACGCGATGCGACTCATCCAGGCCCGAATTGTGCGGGTGGAAGAAATGCGCCGCGCCCACGTCGCTAATCGTGCAGAGCGACGATCCCAAATCCTCGTGGTCCCGCGCTGTGAGTATCCCGCCACCTCGCTTGCGAAAACGCGCAATGCCCGCGCAGTCGTCTCTCGACAAGCCGTTGCCGGTGTCGACTGCGAACAGCCAGAGCTCATCAAAGTCCGAACCGCTGGCTCGCCTTCGGCGATTGCCAACCTCGTTTGAGAAACTTCTCGACCTCCGGCTCTTTTCCGGGTGTCGCCTCGAGTCGAACGAACAATGCAACGGTACCCAATGCTTGACCTCCTTGAGAGCTAGA
>JAQGIF010000175.1 GCA_028291345.1 Rhodospirillales bacterium
ACTCTCAAGCCGCGGGCGGCATAACGCGTTCGGCGGGGAGCACCGGCATGTTGGCGGAACTCCACATGTCTCGTTTCGTCGTGAATGAGGGGCCGGATTTCATCCGGCCCCTCAGCTGCGGCGAGCATTTCTTCCACCTTTATGCACAGGTGCGCGGAGATCGAGGGGGCGATGGAGTTCGACGCGCTCCGATCGGCGCTGAACCAGGTTCGCGAATGGCATCCTGCATTGAAGGCCCGCATCGCGCCGATGGAGGGCGAGCGGTCGTCGTCGAAAACGAGATGATTGAGATGGAGCACTTGACGCGGTGGAAAAAGCTCTGTGTCGGCTGGTAAGAACAACGCGTGCGCCAAGCACCAGCGGTCTACGGGAGCCCGATTGGTTGGATAGGCGTCGCTCTTCGGAGTGGCAGTCTTCGGGCGAGAGATCATCGGGCGTTCTCATAATTTAGGGCCCGAGATATATAAAGAATCGCTAGAGGAAGTCATTGAACCATACCATATGTAGATTTATTATTGCATAAATTGCCCCATTGGTGGGAGCGCAATCCGTCCTGTCCGAGTCGTGAGGGCTTCCGTTCGGAGCGATAATCTGATTCATCATGTGTGCTGGATGAGGCCAGCATGCATGGCGAAATCCTTGTCGGAGGATTTGCGGGCGCGGGTGATTGCTGCGGTGGATAATGGGTTATCGCGGCCTGCACCAGATTGTTGAAATCATGAGCAATGCCACCCGACAATTGGCTCGCCGCTTCCATGCGCTGGACTCAGCGCCAGCTGGTCTTCCGCGCGGCGGCGCTCCTCGATCTCGCTCGATAGCCTCTCATCGGCTCCGACAAGATTTGTAGTGCGTTCGGCGACGCGCTGTTCAAAGGGGGGGGCACCGTAAAGCCGCGGGTTGACCTACCGCCCGCCGGAGAGCCTCGGCGACCAGGTCGGCCTCCGCCAGCCCGGTCGGGCCGCTGGGGGCGAACTCCGCTCGTCCGAGCGCGTCGGCCCGGTCGACGAGCCCTTCGATCGGGCGAGCGGTGCCGTCAGCGATCCGGCGGGCCATCAACGCGCCGAACCCGATAAGCGTGATTCTCAACGCGGGAAGATTCCTTGCGCGGGAATGAATCGCCCGACTCGTTACAAACCAAACCGGTCGGAGGAACTCATGGACCCGCACAATAGAGATCGCCAGCCCGAGGAGATATCGAATCGCGGCAAAGTGATCGGCTTGGCCGTCGCGGCCGCGCTGATCGGCTTGGGCTGGCTGCTGATCCAGTCTCTAGGCGGGGCGGCGCAGACCCAGGATTGCGTGATGTCCGGTCGCACGAACTGCGCGCCGATCGAGACGCCCGGCAACCCGTGATGAAACCGACGAATTCACCGCCTGAAAGATAGGCAATGGCAGATTGGTCGGAGTGAGAGGATTCGCTGCGGGTTCGCTTGGCCAGGCGCTTAATTTGGCGTTCTTAATGTCGATGTGCCATCGCTCCGTCCGGCGCAGCCAGATTTTGGACAAGGCGCCCCTCGACAAGCTCCATCTGGATTGATTCGACATGGCGATCTTTGGCGATCTTTACCCAAAATTTGCGATGCCCCCCGCCTGCTGGCACGATCTCTCGTACGGAAACATGGCGTCCACCGAGATTCATTGAGAGCGAGGCTTCCGCGCTCACGGTTGGAAAACGAATCCGAAATAGCTTTATCGCTTCTGTGGCAGTTTCAACGGGTGTGTTCATCGATTCGCCCTTCCTCATACTGTGCGAAGCGGATCACGAGCCCTCTGGTTCCCGGCTTATGGTCACTTAACTTCCGAAGATCGTGCCGACGAATTTTTCCGCGCTTGCCGCAATACGCCTCCGAGCGACGGTTCATCATCGCTGCGCTTGACCGGTCGCTACGGCTGCGGTTTGAAGCCATCCTTCGTCGGTCAGGAGGGCGAAGTGCGAGGAGATCAGTCGTTCCTTTAGGTCAGCCTGGCAGCTAATGACATTCCTTTAGTTCGACATTCATTTGATCGTCGGGGGAATCTCCTTACGCACTAAAGATGAAGCGGGTACCGGTGTAGGAGCGTACGAGCCTGCCTGGCATCTCAACCATGGCTAGGTCGGAGAACACGTCGCCCGTGCAATGCATGGGGATGATGTAATCCGGGTCGATTTCCTTAAGCGCGGCAACGGTTTCCCGGACATAATCGGGCTTTTGGGGCGCTAAGTGGAAGCCACCCAGTACGGCATGCACCTTGTGTTCGCCCGACGCGGCCTGGGCGCGTTTCACGATATTAACGACGCCCCGGTGGCTGCACGAGGTAAGGATGACGAGGCCTCTGCCCTTGAGATTGTAGACCGTGGCGATTTCGTGGCGGAACTGGTCGGGAATGATGGTTTGCGTCCGCTCATCCTCGGGCAGTTTGTCGGCGTAGCAGCCGATTCCGTCCTTCACGCCGATGGTCATGACCGAGGGCGCCAGTACCTTCTCGAAACTACTGAGCTCGATCTGGCCGGTTGTGAAAGCATGGCCAGCGATCACCGACGGTCCTTCGGCATAAGTCACCGCCAGATCGGCTTCCTCCAAAGCCTTGCGGTCGAGCGCCCCGAAATTCCCCTTGGTCGGCGGCGCCTTCCATTCGCGCGAACAGAAACACTCTTCGCCACCAAGATGGAGCGGCAGCTTGGCCTTAAGCCTGCCTTTGTTGTGTTCGAGGAGGCCGACCAGCCCGCCGAAATGGTCGTAATGGCCGTGGCTCAGGACCAGCGCGTTGAGTGCAGCCGGGTCGATTTTGAGAATCTCGAGATTGTTGTTGAGGGTCTCGGATGTAAAGCCGAAGTCGATGAGCACGCGCCTCGTTTCGGAGCCGCTCTGCGATTCCGCATGAAGCGCCAGGCCAAACTCGCTGAGTAACGCCTTTCTCGGCGGCAAGTCGCTCAGCGCAAAGCCGAAGCGCTGGATCTCGAGATTGCCCATGGTCGAGTTGGGCGCAACGGCGAGCTGATAGCTGTCGGTGACCACCGTCACCGTTAGTTTATCAATGGTCGGTACTGCGCCGGGAAGAAGTGCCGCGGCCCGCGTCGGTCGCGATCCGACCAGAAGCGATGAGACGAGTGTCGCGAATGCCGCAGCGCCGCCACCGCAGAGAACGTCCCGCCGCTTAACCATGTCGTCATCTTCGCTACGTTGCTCTACCTCAATGGCCGCTGCTGGATCCAGTTGTGGATTGATCATTGCGGCCTCCGGCGATGTGCACTCAGCGCGATAGCTCTGCCAGTATGAAGCTCCAACGGCGTGAAAGCTCCGTGGTTCCAATCACCGCCGATCGACGGACGCCGACGTGATGCGTCGGCCTAAAACTTTCCCCTTGGGCTCTAACTCGAGTATGTCGAACGAGTTCGGATCATCCACGCCAATGGCATCGCGGCAGGTTTTTAAATGAACTACGTTTGGAGCGTTTTGCGGGAGCGTGCAGTCTACATCTCGTTTGCCGGCGACGCCTTCCACTTCGACGTCTCGTGGCTGGGTATAGTTCTGATCGTTGCCGCGATGATCCTTTGGCGGCGACTCCGGAGATAATCCGAGTCGGCATTTGATCGAGCGCAGAATGATCCGGGAGACATAGGGACAGCAGTAATGCTATTGGCACAAATGGCACTAACGGCAACCGACAAGGCCGCTTTCGATCGCCAAATAAAGGATGAGCCCGTACCAGCTACCGCAATGGTCGTTGCCGCTTGGCACCCTTAGGGTGCTTTTTTACTTTACTGGGCGCCAAATACAACGACCTAACATATTAATCTGTTGAGATAATATGTTGGTCGGAGTGAGAGGATTCGAACCTCCGGCCTCTACGTCCCGAACGTAGCGCTCTACCAGGCTGAGCTACACTCCGATAACCGCTCTTGCGCGGCAGGGGGCGACATGTAGCGCAGACATTGTCCCGCCGCAAGCGCACCAGGGAGATCCTCGATTTTTAAAATTCCCGCTCGATGCAGAATTCGACAAGCGAAGCCAGAACGCCGCGCATCGGACGCGCCGACAAAGTCATCAGTGCATCGATGGCCAGGACGCCAAGTTTGCGTGCGAGCCCGATCGAGTCGGCAAAGCCGTTATGCCGCTGGATCAGCGTGATGGCTTGGTCTAGGTCGCCCTCGCGATGCTCCATGTCCTCGAGCGTCCGCCGCCAGAATGCCCGCTCGACATCGTTGCCCCGATCGATGGCATAAACGACCGGAAGGGTCATCTTTCCCTCGCGGAAATCGTCACCGATCGTCTTGCCGAGCAGCGCCTCGTGCGCCGAATAGTCGAGCACGTCGTCCACGATCTGGAAGGCGATGCCGAAATTGAGACCGAACTGGTGCAGCGCATCGGCATCTGCCGAGGGACGATTCGCGACGATCGCGCCGATTTCACATGCTGCCGCGAACAAGGCCGCCGTCTTGGCCGAGGCGACTGCGAGATATTCCGTTTCCGATGTGCCGAGATTGTTGGTGGTGGCGAGTTGAAGCACCTCGCCCTCGGCAATGACGGCCGAGGCGCGGGACAGGATGCGCAGCACGTCCAGCGATCCGTCCTCGACCATCAGTTCGAAGGACCGGCTAAACAGGAAATCGCCGACCAGCACGCTGGCCTGGTTGCCGAACAATGTGTTGGCCGAGGACTGGCCGCGCCGCCGCTCGCTCTCATCCACGACATCATCGTGAAGCAGGGTCGCGGTGTGGATGAACTCGACCGCGGCGGCCAGCTTATGGTGGCGGCTGCCGGAATAGCCGCACAGTTCCGCCGCCGCCAAGGTCAGCAACGGCCGCAGCCGCTTGCCGCCCGCGGCTACGATATAACCGGCCAGCTGGGGAATGAGCGCGACCGGAGACTGCATGCGGTCGACGATGATCCGGTTGACGGATTGCATGTCGCCGGCCAAGAGGCTGCTTAGCCGGTCGAGCGCCGCGACCCCGCGGTCCCGCTCGGTGGGGTCGGAATCGGCGCCGCCGCGTCCGAGGCGACGTTCGGCCGCCGCGATCACGGCCCGATCCTGCGTGCTAGGGAAAAAAGCGTCAGCCCAGTCATAAGATTAAAATCCACTGGTCACAGCCGGAGTGACTGATCGAAGGACCAAAAGGCAATCGGCAGCCAGCTTTACCTCGATCGATGTGAATGAGAACATAGAGACGCCGCCCTTCCGGTCAAGATTTGCGTGATCGGCGTTGTTCCATCGGCATTCTTCGAACATCATGCAGGTTGATGAAAGAGCTGATCCGCACTAACGACATCGTATTCATTTCCTGGCTGCAGGCCACCTTGGCTGGGGACGGAATCGAGGCGGTCGTTTTCGATCAATATGTCAGCGCAATCGAGGGTCAGGCCGGGCCGGTGCAGCGCCGCGTCATGGTTCTCGACGAGGATTTCGCGCGCGCGCAATGGCTTTTGAACAGCGAACGGCCGCCGCTCACATGACGAAAAGGGGAACCGCCCGATAGTCACCGACGATCATCTGCTCGGCGGCCGTGTCCGCCTGACACAGCCGGTGCAAGGCTATCGTGTCGCGATCGATCCCGTCCTGTTGGCCGCGTCGATCGTCGTCGGCCCGGATGAGCAGGTTCTCGATGCTGGCTGCGGCACCGGCGCTGCGGCGCTATGCCTCGCGGCGCGTGTCGTAAATTGCGCCCTGACCGGCGTCGAGCTGGATGCGGAACTGGCGGCACTCGCCCGGTCCAATGTGGCGGCGAACGGCATGGGCGGCCGAATTGTCATTGCCGAAAATTCCTTCGATGGCTACGCGAACGCAAATCCGGCCGCGTTCGATCAGGTTATGAGCAATCCGCCCTTTTACGCCGGTGAGCGCCATACGCGCTCGCCGAGCGAGACCAAGGCGGCGGCGCATGGCGAGCGCGCGATGAACCTCCCAGACTGGATCAAGGCCGCCGCAACGGCGCTCAGGCCTAGTGGACGTCTGACCTTGATCCATCGCGCCGACCGGCTTGGCGATCTTTTGAGCGCGTTCGAAGGCCGGTTCGGCGCGGTGGTCATATTTCCGCTATGGCCGAAGCCGGGCATCGAGGCGAAGCGGATACTGGTGATCGCCATCAAGGGCCGGCGCACCCTGCCCCGGCTCTTGCCCGGGCTTGTGCTCCATCGGGCGGACGGCACCTATACGGCCCAAACCGAGGCGATTCTGCGCGATGCCGCTCCATTGGATTTCGGGGAAGGATCGGCATAAACTGCCGTTATGAAATTCCTCGTTTTCATCTCATTGCTCGTTTCAGGCTGGTACATCCTGCGCTGGCTCCAGCAATTCGAAAACGGTCGACGGCTGAATCGGGAGCGCGGCGCCGGGCGGCGAAACGGCACGCAGCCCCGCCGGATGATGCGCACGACCGATACGATTCTCTGCAAGCGCTGCGGCACCTATGTGCCGTCCGATTTCCCGACCGCCTGCGACCGAGGCGACTGCCCGTTTCCCGGCATCGGCTGATCGGCAGGCGGCGCGCCCGCTACGCTTGATCGTCGCGCGGCCCGTCGCGTAAGGTGCGCGGCTCTTTCACAGGATACGCAGCATAATATAAATGGCCGATAAAGCGACCAGTTTTCAGGAAATCATCCTGCGTCTCCAGCAATTCTGGGCGGCGCAGGGCTGTGTGGTCCTGCAGCCTTATGACCTGGAAATGGGCGCCGCCACGTTCCACCCGGCGACGACCTTGCGGGCGTTGGGCAAAAGCCCCTGGCGCGCTGCCTATGTCCAGCCCTGCCGCCGCCCATCGGACGGGCGCTATGGCGAGAATCCGAACCGGCTCGGGCACTATTATCAATTCCAGGTCATCATGAAGCCGTCGCCAGCCAACAGCCAGGAACTCTATCTGAAGAGCCTGGAAGCGTTGGGTATCGACCCGATGCTGCACGACATACGCTTCGTCGAGGACGATTGGGAAAGCCCGACATTGGGCGCTTGGGGCCTTGGCTGGGAGGTATGGTGCGACGGCATGGAGGTGACGCAGTTCACCTATTTCCAGCAGGTCGGCGGCATCGAATGCGACCCGGTCTCGGTCGAGCTGACCTATGGGCTGGAGCGCCTGGCCATGTATGTGCTGGATCGCGACAATGTCTATGACCTGCCCTATAACGATCCCGCCAGCGCCACACAACTGACTTACGGCGACGTCTTCCTGGAAGACGAGCGCCAATTCTCCGCCTATAATTTCGAGGCAGCGAATACCGACAAACTCAAACATCATTTTGAAGATGCAGAGCAGGAATGCCATGCGTTGCTGGAGCGTGCCCTGCCGCTCCCCGCCTATGAGCAATGCATCAAGGCCAGCCACCTGTTCAATTTGATGGATTCGCGTGGCGTGATCAGTGTCGTCGAGCGTCAGGCGCAAATCGGCCGGGTTCGGGCCTTGGCCCGTGCCTGCTGCGAAGCCTATCTGGCGAAGACCGGTGGCTGAGCCGTTCCGCATTCGGGACGCGACGGAGGCCGACATCCCCTCGATTACCGCCATTTACCGGTGGGAGGTCGAAAGCGGCGTCGCGACTTTCGAGGAAGTCGCGCCGTCTGAACAGGACATGTTGGGCCGGATGACCGCCATAAAGCGACTGGCCCTGCCCTACCTTGTCGCCGAGCGGACCGACGGCATCCTCGGCTATGCCTATGCCGGCCTGTTCCACCCCCGCGCCGCCTATCGCTATACGCTGGAAGACACGGTCTATATCCGCCTTGACGGCCGGCGGCTGGGTGTGGCGCGCGCCTTGCTCGTCGAATTGATCGCGCGCTGCGAAGCGATCGGTTGCCGCCAGATGATGGCGCTGATCACCTATTCCACCGACAACGCCTCGGTCGCGCTACACACCGCACTGGGCTTCCGCTCGATGGGTGTCGCTCAGGCGGTGGGATTCAAGTTGGGGCGCTGGCTCGACGTGGCGTATATGCAGCGGCCGATCGGCGCCGCTGATTCGATTTCGCCGGACAGACCGGTACTGGGGCTTCCTTCCCCACAGAGAAACAATGATGCGTGAGTTCCTGCTCGAAATACTCTCGGAGGATATACCTGCCCGCATGCAGGTGCAGGCGGCGGACGATCTGAAGCGGCTGATCACGGACAGCTTGGTATCGGCCGGGCTGACCTTCACATCCGCAGTCGCCCATTCGACGCCGCGCCGGCTGGTGCTGGTGATCGAAGGCATGCCGGAAAGCTCGCTGGAGCGGTCGGAGGAGCGCAAAGGCCCCAAGGTCGGCGCGCCCGATGGCGCCATCCAAGGCTTTCTGAAATCCACCGGACTGACGTCGATCGATCAGGCGGAAATCCGCGAGACCGATAAGGGCCAAACCTATTTCGCCGTGCGGAAGGTCCCTGGGGAGTCAGCTGAGACGGTAATCGGGCGCGCAATCGAAAGCGCGATCAACGCCCTGCCTTGGCCGAAATCCATGCGTTGGGCCGACGGGCGGCGACGCTGGGTTCGCCCGATCTCCGGCATCCTGGCGATCTTGGACGGCAAGCCGATCGCGCTAACCGGTGAAAATGACCTGCCGGTCGCTGGCGCAACGACATCGGGTCATCGCTTTCTTGGCCCCGGCTCGTTCACAGTGAAGAGTTTCTCCGACTACGAACGCCAATTGGCGGAGCATCACGTCGTTCTGGATCGCGAGAAGCGCAAATGGCGCATCCAGGGCGATGCCAAGCGCTTGGCTGAAGCCCATGGGTTGGTCGCAGTCCATGACGAGCCGTTGCTGGAAGAGGTCGCCGGGCTGGTCGAATGGCCGATCGTGCTGATGGGCTCGATCGACGACGCCTTCATGGATCTGCCGTCTGAGGTACGCCGCACGACGATGCGCGCCAACCAGAAATATTTCACCTTGGAGGATACGAAGGGCAAACCCGCCCCGCGCTTCCTGATCGTCGCCAATATGGAAACCGAGGATGGCGGCACGGCGATCGTCGCCGGCAACGAGCGCGTGCTGCGCGCCCGCCTGTCGGACGCCCGCTTCTTCTACGACCAGGACCGCAAGACCAAACTGGCCGATCAGCGGCCGAAGCTGGCGAAGATCGCGTTCCACGCCAAGCTGGGCTCAGTGCTTGACCGGGTTGAACGACTGGAAACTTTCGCGGTCGAGATCGCCGGATATGTGGAGGGTGCCGAAGCTACGATGGCGACAGAGGCCGCCGCCCTCTGCAAATCTGACCTTGTCAGTGGCATGGTCGGAGAGTTCCCTGAATTGCAAGGGCTTATGGGGCGTTATTATGCGCTCGATGAAAACGCGCCGCACCATGTCGCCGACGCAATTCGCGATCATTATAAGCCCCTTGGCCCAAACGACGCCTGCCCAACCGAGCCGGTTTCGGTGGTGCTAGCATTGGCAGAAAAAATCGACACACTAGTCGGGTTTTTCATGATTGGTGAGTTACCGACGGGGTCAAAAGATCCGTTTGCCCTTCGCCGGGCGGCATTGGGAGTCATTCGTCTGATTGTAGAAAATGGACTCAAGCTTCCACTAAAGGAGATTATTAATGCGGCGGCACTTCGAATATTTAGTCAACTTATTGACGCTCCATATTCCAAACTTGAAGCGAGCTTGACCGAGACCTCTAGGGCAATATTGGAGGCCCCCAAAAATACCGGAGCTGACAGTGCTCGAACAATTAGAAATTTTGTCGAATCCCAGGCGGGAAAGCTTACAGAAAAACAAAAAGAGCTCGTGCAGCCGATATCGGAAAATTTGGATAAACTTCTCCCCTTCTTCGCCGACCGCCTGAAAGTCGTCCTGAAGGAACGCGGCGTTCGCCACGATCTGATCGATGCGGTATTCGCGCTGGGCGGTGAGGACGATCTGGTGCGGCTATTGGCCCGGGTCCAGGCGCTGCAGGACTTCCTGGCGACCGATGACGGGGCCAATCTGCTGACGGCGTATCGCCGTGCCGCCAATATCTTGAAGATCGAGGAAAAGCGCGACGGCGTATCCTATGACGGCGCGCCCGACGCCACGCTTTTATCACTGGACGAGGAGCGAGTACTGGCAGCCTCATTGGAGGCCGCCGGCGCTGGCGTCGACCCCTTGATCGCAGCGGAGGATTTTGCCGGAGCAATGACGAAATATGCCGCGCTGCGGCCGGTCGTCGACGCGTTCTTCGATGCCGTGACGGTCAATACCGACGATTCGGACATCAGGGGTAATCGCTTGCGCCTCTTGTCTCGCATCCGCAGCACGCTTAACAAGATTGCTGACTTCTCGCGTATCGCCTAACCGCCCTTTAGGGCCCGCGATATGAGAGCCTATTGGTGTTTCGTTTGGTGAGGAATAGCGACATGAGCACGACCACGGCCGCGCGGACCAATCCCGCCGCAACCGATTCGCGCAAATGGGTTTACAGCTTCGGCGGCGGCAAGAACGAAGGCCGCGCTGACATGAAGAACCTGCTGGGTGGCAAAGGGGCCAACTTGGCCGAAATGTCGACCCTGGGCCTGCCCGTTCCGCCCGGCTTCACCATCACGACCGAGGTCTGTACCGCCTATTACGCGAATGGCCGCCGCTATCCCGACGATCTCGACGGTCAGATCGATGCGGCCATGGCGGTGCTGGAAAAATCGATCGGCGCCGGCTTCGGCAAGGTCGAAAACCCGCTGCTGGTTTCGGTCCGTTCGGGCGCGCGCGTGTCGATGCCGGGCATGATGGATACCGTTCTCAACCTCGGCCTCAACGATGAGACGGTGCAGGGACTGGTTGATCGTTCGGGCGATCCCCGTTTCGCCTATGACAGCTATCGCCGCTTCATCCAGATGTACGGCAATGTCGTTTTGAACATCGACCATCACGAATTCGAAGACGTGCTCGAGAGCTTCAAGCGCGACGGCGACCTCAACCTCGACACCGACCTGACGGCCGAGGATTGGCAGGAGGTCATTCGCGGATACAAGAAGGTGGTCGAGCACGCCAAAGGCAAGCCCTTTCCGCAGGACGTCAAGGAACAGCTGAACGGCGCGATCGGCGCGGTGTTCGGCAGCTGGATGAACCCGCGTGCCAACACCTATCGCCGCCTGCACAACATCCCCGAGGCCTGGGGCACGGCCGTGACCGTCCAGGGCATGGTGTTCGGCAATATGGGAGAGGATTGCGCGACCGGCGTCGCCTTCAGCCGCAACCCATCGACGGGCGAGAATGCCTTCTACGGCGAGTATCTGATCAACGCTCAAGGCGAAGACGTCGTGGCCGGCATCCGAACGCCGCAGCATCTGACCATCGCAGGCAAGCTAGCCAACCAGTCGACCCTGCCGGCGATGGAAGAGACAATGCCCGGCGTGTTCAAGGACCTGGTGGCTGTCCGTGACAAGCTGGAGACGCATTACCGCGACATGCAGGACCTGGAATTCACGGTCCAGCAGGGCAAGCTCTATATGCTGCAGACCCGGTCGGGCAAGCGCACGGCCGCCGCGGCGCTCAAGATCGCGGTCGAAATGGCGAGCGAAGGCCTGATCAACCATGAAGAAGCGATCAAGCGTATCGATCCGATGGCGCTGGACCAGCTTCTGCATCCGACGCTCGACCCCAAGGCGTCGCGCGATGTGATCGCGCGCGGCCTGCCCGCCTCCCCCGGTGCGGCATCGGGCAAGATCGTGTTCAAGGCCGACCAAGCCGAGCAGATGGCTCAGTCCGGCGAGAAGGTCATTCTTTGCCGCATCGAGACCAGCCCTGAGGATATTCACGGCATGCACGCCGCCCAGGGCATCATGACCACGCGCGGCGGCATGACCAGCCACGCCGCGGTGGTTGCGCGCGGCATGGGACGCCCCTGCGTCTCGGGCGCGGGCGATATCCGCATCGATTACAAGGAAGGCACGCTCACGGTCCGGGGCCGGGTGATGAAAGCCGGCGACATCATGACGATCGACGGTTCGACCGGCGAAGTCATGGTCGGTTTGGTTCCGACCAAGCAGCCGGAGCTGTCGGGCGATTTCGCCACCTTGATGGGTTGGGCCGACGCCGAGCGCCGCATGAAGGTGCGGGCCAACGCCGAAACCCCGCTGGACGCCCAGACGGCCCGCCGTTTCGGAGCGGAAGGTATCGGGCTGTGCCGTACCGAGCATATGTTCTTCGACGCCGAGCGCATCCTGGTGGTGCGCGAAATGATCCTGGCCGATGACGAGGCCGGCCGCCGCGTGGCATTGGCCAAGATCGAGCCGATGCAGCGCCAGGACTTCGTCGAGTTGTTCAAGATCATGACCGGGCTGCCGGTAACGATCCGCCTGCTCGACCCACCGCTGCACGAGTTCCTGCCCCATGGCGAAAAGGAAATCGCCGAGGTCGCGGCCGCGCTGAAGCTCGATCTGCCGAAAGTAAGGAACCGCCTGGCGGAACTCAGCGAATCCAACCCGATGCTGGGCCATCGCGGCTGCCGCCTCGGCATTTCCTATCCGGAAATCTATGAGATGCAGGCCCGCGCTATTTTCGAGGCGACGGTTCAGGTCAAGGCCGACACGGGTGAGACGGTGACGCCGGAGATCATGATCCCGCTGGTCGGCACCAAGAAAGAGCTCGACATCCTGAAAGTGGTGATCGACCGCGTGGCGGCGGAGATCGGCACGCGCGAAGGGCGCACGATCGCCTATCAGGTCGGCACCATGATCGAGCTGCCGCGCGCCGCGCTGCGGGCCGGCCAGATCGCCGAGACGGCCGAGTTCTTCAGCTTCGGCACCAACGACCTGACCCAGACGACCTTCGGCCTGTCACGCGACGATTCCGCGAGCTTCCTGCCTGCCTATCAGCGCAACGGCATATTGGAGCACGACCCGTTCGTGACCCTGGACACGGTCGGTGTAGGCGAATTGATCCAGATAGCCGCCGAACGCGGCCGCGCCACCCGCCCGACGCTCAAGCTCGGCATCTGCGGCGAACATGGCGGCGACCCCGCTTCGATCAAGTTCTGCGAGACGGTTGGGCTGGATTACGTGTCCTGTTCACCCTACCGGGTGCCGATCGCCCGCCTGGCGGCGGCGCAGGCAGCGCTGCTGTCGAAGGATGCGAAGAAGGCGGGCTAGGTTCAGTCGCCCATCACGCAGGATTTTCCCGGGAAATTTACGTCGCGTTGAGCGGCTCAGATTCGCTTAAGGCGTCTTTTCGTTCGAAAAGACGCCGATTCTCCAACGCGACACGCGACCAGAGCAGATCGGCAACGCAAACCATCGGCAGTAACCTGTCGAAGGTCCGCGTTTCCAATAGAATCGCAAAAACATGATCTGGAGCAGAACAAAATATCAGGATGGATAGCGTGACTCCGGCACCGGGCGCCCTACTCGATAGCTCGGCTCAGGCTGGCGGTACCGAGCGCTGCCCCCGCACCAGCCGTCCCGGCAGCGCGCCGGTCGGTGCGCCGTCGCGATAGACGACCGCACCATTGACGATGGTCGCTACGTAACCCACCGCGTCCTGGGTCAGGCGCCGGCCGCCACTGGGCAGGTCGTATGCGACGGTCGGCGGCCGCAGGTTCAGCCGCTCCCAATCGATGATATTGAGATCGGCCTTGAAGCCGGGCGCGATCCGGCCGCGGTCCAGCAGGCCGACGACCCGTGCCGTGTCGACGGTCAGCGCCTTCACCGCCTCGCCCAGCGTGAGTTTTCCGCCCCGGGCACGGTCGCGGACGAAATGGGTCAGCATGAAGGTCGGTAGGCTGGCGTCACAGAGATAACCCAGATGCGCACCGCCATCGCCGAGCCCCAGCACAGTGTGTTCGTGGCTGACCATCTCCAAGGTCACATCGAGATTGCGCTCGATGAAATTCATCACCGGCAGGATCAGGACAGCGCGGCCGCCGTCTTTCAGCATCTCGTCATAGGCGAGGTCCTGGGGCGTGATGCCCGCGGCGCGCGCCCGGGCGCCGAGCATGGTCTCGGGCTTGGGCTCGTAATTGGGCGGATTGCCCATCACGAACATGGTTTCGAAACTGCGCAGCAACGGCGCGGCTGGATGATCGGTGGGGCCTTGCGCCTCCGATATGATGCGTGTCCGCAGGTCGGAATCGTGCAGCGCCTTCAGTTTGTCGGCGACCGACAGTGATGACAAGGCCTGATAGCTGGGACAGATCATGAAGGGGTTCATCGTCAGTTCGAAGCCGAGCAGCAGGCCGATGGGCCGCCCCGGTACCTGGGCGGCGACCGGCAGGCCGTCGCGGTTGGCCTCGGTCACCCAATCCATGATCGTGCGCCAGCGTTCGGGTGCGTGATGCCATTGCCCGACGGCAATGGAAAGCGGCCGGCCGGACGCCTCGACAATTCGGCGCAGCATCGGCAGTTCCTGTGCCACGTCCTCGAAGTCGGAAACAAGCTGGAGGACCCCCTTCCCGGCCGCTTTCAGGCCGAGCGCGATCCCGGTCAACTCATCCTCGGCGGCGGTCAGTGTTGGAACCGAACTGCCGTCGCTCGCGCGATGATTGATCGTGCGGGAGGTCGAAAAGCCCAACGCCCCGGCATCCATGGCCTCAGCCGCCAGCCGCGCCATCAGTGCGATATCTTCGCCGGTGGCTGCCTCGCGGTTCGCCCCGCGCCCGCCCATCGCATAGACGCGCAGCGCCGAATGCGGCAACTGCGCCGCGAAATCGATGTCGTAGTCGCGCGCGGCGAGGCTATCGAGATAGTCGGGGAAGCTGGTCCAGTTCCACGGCAGGCCGGCGGCCAGCACGGGTTCTGGCAGATCCTCGACGCCCTCCATCAGCCGCATCAGGCGCTGCCGGTCTTCCGGCCGGCATGGCGCGAAGCCGATGCCGCAATTGCCCATGACGGCTGTGGTGACGCCATGACCGGAAGTCGGGCGCAACCGATGCTCCCAGGTCACTTGGCCGTCATAGTGGGTGTGAATATCCACGAAGCCCGGCGTAATGACGAGCCCCAACGCTTCGATCTCTTCGCCGCCGGTTATCGGCAGGTCGCGCCCGACCGCCATGATGATTCCGCCTGAGATGGCGATATCACCGATAAACGGCTCGCCGCCAGATCCATCGGCGATCAACCCGCCGCGAATAACCAGATCAGCTTCATGCGCCATCGTCGTCTCCTCCGTCTGATGGCGCTTAAAGCGCCTTGTCAAGGAGATTATGCCGAGTATCCCGCGAACGCTACCGTGACGAGGCGCCGATGATCTCCAGCAGCTTCCGCTCCAGCAGCGCTGATTGGCGGTCCGCATCGAAGCGGGCACGGACATCGGCATAGGCTTCGGCGCGCAAGCGACCCGCCAGGTCAGAATCGGTCTTCAGCGACAGGATGGCCTGGGCGAGCAGGGTTGGATCCGCCTCGGCAGCCAGCAGGCCGGTTACGCCATCGGAGACGATCTCCGGAACGCCGGCATGACGGGAAGCGACCACCGGGACGCCGAGCGCCATCGCCTCCATGATGACGGTGGGCAGACCTTCGGAATCTCCACCGTCCGCTGTGCGGCTGGGGACGGCCAGGAGCAGCGCCCGGCGCATAGCGGCATGAACTTTCTTCTCAGGCAACCAGCCATGGAAGCGGACCGCGATCCCGGTCTCCTTCGCCCGCCGCTCCAGGTCGCCGCGCGCCGAGCCGTCGCCAACCACGGATAGTTCCAGTGCGGGATAGGTCTGTTTGGCGACGGCCATCGCTTCGATCAGCGTGTCGACGCCCTTCTTTTCGACCAGCCGCCCGACGAACAGGACCGTATCGCTGACGCCCAGCGGCGGCAGCACAACCTCCGGCGGAATGTCGATACCGAGATAATGGGTCTGAAGTTTTCCAGCCGGGAAGCCGCGAGCGATCAGCCGGTCGCGGACGAACTGTGAGACGCACAGGATGGTATGCGCCGTCTCGGCCATCGCCCGACGCCGGCGCTGAAAGATGGTCGGCAGCAGCTTCCGTTCGTCAAAATGCTTCTCCTTGGTGGCGTCGCCGCCATGGAACGTCACAACAAGCGGCAAGCCGGTATGGCGCACCAGCGGCAGCGCCAACGCGCCGCCCAGGCCGAATTGGGCATGGATCAACGCCGGTTTGCGCGTGGCGACGACGCGATCGAGCTTGGCTGGAATATGGCCCCATTGGCGGAAGGCCGTTCGTCCATAAGCCCCCGCCAATCCCGGCGCGGCCAGGATCAGCGCATCCTTCGGTGCGAGCGGCCCTCGCTTAGTGCCGACATAGATCGGTTCCAGCTCGTGGAACGCCTTATATTGCCGCTGGATGAAAGATTCGGAGCGCACCCCGACTGTGTCGCGATAGACCAGGATCGTCGGGACGTCGGAACGGGGCACGTCAGGGCTGGGTCTGGGCGACCAAGGGGGCGAGCGCATCCGGAAGTTCGGGTGTCAGAATGGTGCCGGCCATGTCGATAGAGCCGGGTTGGCGTAGCCGTTCCAGCCTGATCAAAGCCAATCCGATGTCGCCGGAGGCTGCGCGCATCTCGCCGACTTCCATGCCATTCTCCATCAAGGGCGTTCCGACCGCCGGTACCGCCCCGCCAATCGTCACGGGTACGAGCCGCTTCTTGATCAGGCCGCGATAACGTGTCCGCGCTGTCAGTTCTTGCCCGGTATAGCAGCCCTTGTCCCAGGCCACGCCGTTCAGCAGATCTATATTATTTTCGAGCAGGATGGCCTTCCCGATCTCCATGTCGCGGCTGCCGTCAGGGACCGCCCGTGCGATGCGCAGCCGGTCGTAGATTTCGAAGGGCAGTTCGGATAGGCCGCCATCCCCGAACACCACCGCATCCATGCCTGCAGGCAGCACTATGCGCGAGCCCAAGGCGGCCACGCGCGGATCGGCATAAGCGATGGCCCCGGCGATTGCCGGCACAGCGCCCAGCACGGCGTAAACTGCATAGTCGGCCTGCGCGATCTCGATTTTCGAGCGCAGCTTGTAGACCTTCAGCCGCTGGGCGAGGTCGCCGCGCCGGTCGGCCTCGCAGTCGATCAGCAGCGACTCGCCGTCGGCGATCAGGAAGAAATCGTGCAGAAATTTGCCCTGCGGTGTCAGCAGGCAGGCATAGACCGCGTGGCCGGATGCCGCGGCGTTAACGTCATTCGACACGAGCCCCTGCAGGAAGGTCAACCTGTCCGGTCCGGAGAGGCGCAGGAAACCACGATTGGGCAATCGCACGAAGCCGCTCATCTGATCGTCACTTTGCATTACCGTCGAGGCTCCGCATCCTGCCAACCCGCCGCTGCGCTTTGCGCGGCGGGACCGGCTTGTCTATAACCGACCTATTGCATTTTTGATAATCGTCCGAAGCGCCAGGCCCATAGCGTTCAGTGTGAATATTCTTTTCATTACAGCCAACCGCCTGGGCGATGCCGTGCTCTCAACCGGCATTCTGGGCACTCTGATCGATCGCTATCCAGGCGCCCAGATCACCATCGCCTGCGGTCCGTTGGCTGCGTCTCTATTCACTGAGATTCCCCAGGTGGTTCGCGTCATCGAACTGGTCAAGAAGCCGCGCCATGGCCACTGGTGGTCGCTATGGCTGCAAACGGTCGGCACACATTGGGATTTGATTGTCGACTTGCGGAATACGCTGGTGAGCCGGCTGTTGCGCACCCACACAATGAAGATATTCAAGGGCCTGAAGCCACGGCAACATATGGTCGAGGGATTGGCCAGCCTGCTGAATGCCGATCCCAAGGATGCCGGCCCGCGTCTCTGGCTGAACAGCGCCGCGCTCGAACAGGTTGCCGGCGCTATTCCACGGCAGGTTCCGCTTCTGGCGCTTGCGCCCGGAGCCCACGGGTTCGGCAAACGCTGGCCGAAGGAGCGCTATGCCGAACTGGCGACCCGCCTGCTCGCCCCCAATGGCGTCTTGGCTGGCGGCAGGCTGGTGGTCCTGGGCGCGCCCGGGGAGCGTGGGGAGGCCGATCCGAGCATCGCTGCCTTGCCCGCGGACAGTGTCATCGATCTCGTCGGCCGGACCGATCCGTTGCTCGCTGCCGCATGGCTGGCCCGGGCCGATCTCTATGTCGGCAACGATTCCGGCCTGACGCATCTGGCCGCCGCCGTCGGCGCGCCGACTTTGGCCCTGTTCGGGCCGGGTATTCCCGCGCGCTATCGCCCCTGGGGTGCATCGGCGACCTATCTGATCGCCAATGACGACCCGAACCGCACGATCGACATGTGCAAGATCGATGACATGTTGGCCCTGGCCGAGATGGAGAAGCTCTCGGTTGACCAGGTCGTCGCGGCGGCGGAAGCCAGCTACATGCTGGGATGCGCCGCATGAGCATCAGCGTCGTGATGTGCGTGCGCAACGAAGAGGCGCAACTGGCTGAGTGTCTTGGCACGCTGGGATTCGCGAGCGAGATCGTCGTCGTCCTCGACCGATCCACAGACAAATCGAAGGCAATTGCCGTGCAATTCGCCGCGCGGATTGTCGAGGGCGCATTCGAACGCGAAGGCGAGCGCCGTCATGCGGGTATCGATGCCGCCGCCGGGCCGTGGATCTTCGAAGTCGACGCGGACGAGCGCGTCACCAGGGAACTTGCCGCCGAAATCGTCAAGACCGCCGCGACATCCAGGGCCGATCGCCATCTGATCCCGGTCGATAATTTCATCGGCATGCATCTTGTCCGCTATGGCTGGGGCGCCGCCTTCGGCAAGGGCGCCTATGTAGGCCTGTTCCGCAAGGGCACGAAAATATGGGGCAATCAACGGGTGCATCCCAAGCTGGTGCTAAGCGGCACCGCCGGGGACAGGCTGCAATCGCCGCTCAAGCATTATGTCGACCGGAATATCAGCGAAATGATCGCGCGGCTCGACCGCTATTCGACACTTAGGGCGCGGGATCTGCGCGAAGCATGGCGCGAAAACGGCGAAGTCAGCGAGACACTGGGGAAAAACGTCGCGCGCATATTCGGACGGTTTTACAAATGTTTTTGGCGGCGGAAGGGTTATCGCGAGGGCAAATGGGGGTTCCTGATCGCTCTCATGGCCGGCCTCTTTCCCATCCTGTCCTATCTCAAAGCGGTGCTGGAAGATGAATGACGCGGGACGCGGTGACGCGTCACCGTCATTGGCGGAATCGACCTTCTCGATAATAACCGTCGCTTTCGCCCTGGCCGGTCCGCTCCTGTCCGCTGCGCCGCTGGGCATGTCGCCTTTGCTGATCGCCTCGGCCCTGCTGGCCTATGCCGCCGAACGATTTCAGAGCGGAAGCTGGCCGCCGTTGCCCACAACGGTCCTGATCGTTTTTTCCGCGTTTATAGTATGGTGTGGTCTATCGTTGATCTGGGATCTGAATCCCGCGAGCGGCGCGCGCAAGCTGGTGGACGTTACGGCGGTCGCGCTGTCGCTATTGGCATTGCTCAGCCTTGGGGAACGGGCCAGCCCCTGGCAGCGCCGCCGGCTTTGCAAGGTCCTAATCGGCGGCGTCGCGGCCGGTTTTGTTCTGCTCGCAATTGAGACGTTGTTCGATTTCCCGCTTTACCGCCTGGTGATGGGCAGCGCCAACCCCAAGCTTGCCGATCTGGTCGAGGCGAAACGATCGGTCGACGCCCTGCCCTTGCTGGTCTGGCCGGCCTGCTTCGCGCTGGCTCGCCTGGGATTGCCCTGGATCGGCGTCATCGTCGCGGCCCTGTTCAGCGTGGCGTGCATAAAGCTGACCGCGTCCTCGGCGACATTAGGCATGTTCTTTTCCCTCGTCGTCTTCGCGATTTCGTTCTTTTCCGTGACCTGGGTTCGCAGGCTGCTGGCCTTGGGAACCGTCCTTGCCTTTATTCTGGTCATCCCAGTGGCGATCATCGGCTATGACGAAGGCGGAACGGCATCGCACTGGTTGAAGCATTCGGCTCAGCATCGGGTGGAAATCTGGCATTTCGCGGCGGAACGTTCGCTGGAGCGTCCCGGGCTCGGCTACGGTTTCAACGCCTCACGCTATGTGCCTAACGGCGATGCGGTTTCGGCGTTTCTGCCGCCGGGCCAGTCGCTGATACCGCTGCACCCGCATAATGCGTTTCTGCAAATCTGGCTGGAAATCGGCGCAGTCGGCGCACTCATCGTTGCCTCCGGGCTCCTGGCGATGCTGCGCGCTGTCGGACGCTGGCCCATGGGCATGGCCCGGTTTATCCTGTCGGGATATGCGGCAGGCATCGTCGTCGCCGCGCTCGCTTTTGGCATTTGGCAAAGCTGGTGGATGGCGACACTCGCCTTCAGTGTCGCCACCTATAGAATGATCGGACCCGGACAAGAACATGGCTGAAACGCTGACCATCCGCCGCCCGGACGATTGGCACCTGCATCTACGCGACGGCGCGGTACTGAAATCGGTTCTGCCCTACACCACGCAGCAATTCGGCCGCGCCATCGTGATGCCGAACCTGACTCCGCCGATCACGACGACGGCGGCGGCAAACGCCTATCGCAACCGCATTGTTGCCGCCATACCGGAAGGCGTCAGCTTTAAGCCGCTGATGACCGCCTATCTGACGAACGGCACGGATGCCGATGCTTTGGCTGCGGGTTATCGCGACGGCGCCTATGTCGCTGCGAAGCTCTATCCGGCCCATGCCACGACAAATTCGTCGGCCGGCGTTACCGATATTCGCAATATCGATGGCGTTCTGGAGCGCATGGCCGAGGTCGGCATGCCGCTGCTGGTGCATGGAGAGGTCACAGATCCTGCCGTCGATATCTTCGACCGGGAAGCAGTGTTCATCGATAAGGTTCTCGAACCGCTGATAAAACGCCTGCCAACGCTTCGCATTGTTTTCGAACATGCCACGACCGAGCGCGCGGTGCAGTTCATCCGGCAAGCGGGCGCCCACATCGGCGCGACGATCACGCCGCATCATCTGCTGCTGAACCGCAACGCGATGTTCCAGGGCGGAATCCGGCCACATCATTACTGCCTACCGGTCGTTAAGCGGGAAAAACACCGGCTGGCGTTGGTCGAAGCGGCAACGTCGGGCGATCCGCATTTTTTCCTGGGAACCGACAGCGCCCCGCACGCGGTAGCGGCAAAGGAAACCGCATGCGGTTGTGCCGGCATATTCAACGCGCCGACCGCGATTGAGCTTTATGCCGAGGTTTTCGACAGCGCCGGAGCGCTGGATCGCCTGGAAGCATTTGCGTCGCTCAACGGACCGCGCTTTTATGGCCTGCCGGTCAACCAGCAGACCATCACATTGGAGCGGTCGCCCATGACCGTGCCCGATGCGGTCGCGCTGCCCGATGGCGGCGAAATCCGTCCCTTCCGTGCCGGCGAAACACTCGCCTGGCGCTTCGTCACTTAAGCCCACAGGATCATCATGCAGCTTCCCTCCGGTCTCGCCACACCTGAAGCCATTGCCGAGCAAAGTGCCCGCATCCTGCTGGAAATCAACGCGGTTTCGTTCAATGCCCGCGAACCCTTCACCTGGACCTCGGGCCGCAAGGCGCCAACCTATGTCGATTGCCGCAAGGTGATCTCATTCCCGCGGGCACGTACCGCCCTGCTCGATTTCGCCGCCGCGACGGTGATCCGCGACATTGGCTATGAAGCGCTCGACGCGATCGCCGGCGGCGAGACGGCAGGGATTCCTTATGCGGCTTGGCTGTCGGATCGTCTGGGGTTGCCGATGCAATATGTCCGCAAGCAGCCCAAGGGTTTTGGGCGCGGCGCGCAGATCGAGGGTGTGCTGAACGAGGGTGACCGAACCTTGCTCGTCGAGGATCTGGCGACCGATGGCGGAAGCAAGCTGAAATTCGTCGAAGCGCTGCGCCACGCGGGGGCCAAGGTCAGCGACACCTTCGTGATCTTCCACTACGGCATCTTCCCACAAAGTGTCACCTCGCTCGCCGAAATCGGTGTTCGCCTTCATGCACTGACGACGTGGCACGATGTCCTGAAGGTCGCCCGCGCCGATGGCTATTTCGACGCCCACACGCTGGACCAGGTCGAAAGCTTCCTCAGCGATCCAGACCGCTGGAGCGCCGATAACGCCTGAGCTTTCCCTTTCGCCCATCACGAGTGCGGCCCCGGATCGAGGGGGCCTCTCCTCGGCAATAACGGCGGTCGCCATTTGGGGAATGGTGCCGGTGGCGCTGCGCTATTTCGTCAGCGTCGCCGATCCGCTCGCCTTCAGTGCGATCCGTTTCGGCACGTCCGCCCTGTTCGCACTGCCCCTATTCATTTGGGCGCGCCCTTGGCGCTGGCCGCGCAGTGACATCGCGATGACGGTTCTGTGCGGCTTCTTCGCCATGCCAGGGCTGAACATTCCCAATGTGCTGGCCGCCCGGACGATCCCGGCAGGCGGTATCGGGCTGCTCAGCGCGACCGAACCGATCTTCATCATCATCTTCGGGCTAGCCGCCGTCCGCTCAGGACCGACTTGGCGCATCGTGATCGGCACGGTGATCGCGCTGGCAGGCGTTGCGCTCGCCATGTCGAAGGGAACCTCGGCGCTCTTCGAGGCCGCCAATTTCGGCAATGTCCTCTACGGCCTGCTCGGTGCGGCGTCGTGGGGCGCCTATACCGTTCTGGGCGCTCCGCTGGCGCGTCGTTATGGCGGGTACCGCTGGACCGGTGGTGTGCTGGTGACCGGCGGCGTGATGAGCGTCGGGATGATGGCGCCGATATTACCCGCCGAATCCTGGCCTGCTCCCGCGATCTATGGCGAGATCGCGGTCCTCAGCCTGTTCAGCAGCCTGCTGGGGTTTCTATTGTGGAACTACGGGGCCGCCCGTATTTCAGCCCAGCTGATCGGCCCCCTTCTCTATCTGATCCCGGTCTTCGGCATTATCGGCGGCGTCACGATTCTAGGCGAGCCGCTGACATGGCAGATGGCAATGGGCGGCGCGGTGATTCTGGGTGGGGTCGCCATCGGCGAAGGGCGGATCTGATGCCGCGCCCGATCAGAAGTCCGCCCCCACCGCTGCCTTGAATTCGCCGAGAGCACGCAAGCGGGCTTCGACACCGGTCCATTTCTTGCCAGTCGTGCGAACTCCCGTCTCCTCCGGCCCGAGATTGGCCCAGGGCGCGGTCACCCAATAGCGATTTGCGCCGAATTTCTTCCACCAATGGGCATAAGCGACGCATTCTTCCAGTGTCTGCGGCTGCTTCATTCCGGTCTTGGGCATTGGGAAACGCGGATCGTAGAAATAGATCGCACCCTCGATCCCGATCGACGCGGGATCGCGCCCGGCCGCCACTGCGTGGCGTTTAATATTCTCCCAATCCGCGCCGATCTCTTCCGGATCCAGGCAGGGATAGTAAGGGAACCAGCCATCGGCCAGCTGCCCGGTCCTGCGCTGCGCCACCTTAGACTGGCCACCCAGCCAGATCGGGATCGGCTGCTGGGGCGGCAGCGGATTGATGCCCACATCGTTCAGCGTATGGAACTTGCCCAGGTAACTGACTGTCTGCTCACACCAGAGCTTGCGCATCACGACCATCTGCTCTTCGAGTATCTTGCCGCGGTCCTCGAAATTGACGCCTAGCCCCTCATATTCGACATCGTTCCAGCCGGCGGCGAGCACCAGCCGCAACCGACCGCCGCTCAAGATCGAAACCTCGGCTGCCTGCTTGGCGAGAACCGTCGACTGACGCTGGGGTCCGACCAGGATGCCGGTGGAGAATTCTAGAGACTTGGTGATCGCCGACATGTAGCCGAAGAGGACCATCGGCTCGTGCCAAGGCGTATGCACGTCATAAAGCGGAGCCTGACCGAGATAAGGTTTCCAGTCCGGCCGGTTGGTCAGGTCCGCGCCCAGAATGTGATCGCCGATCGTCACATAGCTATAGCCGAGATCCTCGACGCCCTGGAGAAATTCCGTGAACGCTCCGGGATCGGTGCCGATCAGATGCTCCGGCATGCTCGTTCCAAGTTTCATCATGGCAGCATTTTCCCTTATTTATCGGTATTGATTTGCGGCGAGTATATACGCCGTTGCGCGGAGAACCACCCGGCGATTGTGCGGAATTCCTCGCAATAGGTTGAATGTCCGACACTGCGCCGTGGGCGAAAGCATTCTGGATTCCTCCCCCGATCGCAGGTTAGTGTCGGCACGACCGCGACGTTCGGCGGTAGGAGATAATTGCACTGTTCGTTCGCCGTATCGCACCCATCGCATTGATCGTCGTTCTGTTGCTTGCCGTGGGCGGCCTGTTCGCAGTGGGGCATTTCGATCTCGCCGCTCCGGTATCGCGCTATCTATCCCATAAGGTCGGGCGCAAGCTGGCCATCGGGTCGTTGCGGGTGACCCTGGGCAACCCGATCGCGCTCGAGGTTCGGAGCGTGTCGCTTGCGAACGTGAAAGGCGGCAGCCAGCCCGAGATGATCGCGCTGGCATATCTCAAAGCCGAGATCGCGCCTTCGACGATCCTGTTCGGCCCTATGGTCCTGCGTGGCCTCACGATCGATGGCGCGGAAATCCTGCTTGAGCACGGGCCTGACGGCTACCCGAACTGGAAACCTGCTCCGCCGGCCTCGCGCATCTTGCCCAAACCAGAAGGCCGGCGCGTCATACCGGCGCTGCTCGATGCCCATTTCCACAATATCGAGATCGATGTCCGCACCTCCAGCGGCAACGTCCTGCGTACGCGGCTCAATGACGTAGCGGTCTCGGCCGTGACCCCTGACAGGCCGGTCTCGATGATCGGCGACGGCAGCTATAATGGGATCCGAATCCATGCGGACATCGGGTTGCCGTCCTTCTCTGCTCTGCATACCAAGACTGCCAAACTCGCGGTCAAAATGAAGCTGATGAGCGGCACGACAAGCTTGGCGTTCGAAGGAACGGCTGCCGACCCGCTAGATGCCGATGGGGTCGACGGCCGAATGATCCTCAATGCGCCCAAGCCACGGGAACTGCTGGCCCTTGCAGGCTTTACCGGGCAAATCGATCTGCCGTTAACCTTCGCGGGCGCCTTTTCGAGGAACGACACGCTGTGGCGGCTGGTAAACGGCGCAGGCACGCTCGATGGCGACACACTCAGGGCCAACCTCCAGATGCAGGAAGGCGCGCGGCATCAGCCGGATGCGATCACCATCGACACCGCTGTTAGAAATCTGGATCTCGACGCGCTGGTCCCTGCGGGCGATCCTAAGCAGCCGGTCGGCAAAATGTCCTTGCTCGTCGATCCCGATCCGGGCGCGGTGGTCGATGCCCATGTGGCCGCCGGCCACTTCGCGTATCGCACGATTCAGGCCGATGCCTTCGATTTCAAGGCTAAGCTTGCGCCCGGCCTTCTGACCGTCGAGCAGATCGCGGCGAACGTTGCCGGCGGTTCGGCCAAATCCCGCGTGACCATAACCCGGCGCAACGACAAGGGCGTCGTCGATTTCGACGGCTCGCTGAACGGTGTCGACGCCGCCAAGCTGGCGAAACTGATGGGCTGGGGGCCCTTGCCGGTAAGTGGCCCGGTTAGCAGCCAAGTGAGCGGCAGCATGACCGGGGCGACGTTATCGGAGGCGCGCCGCGTCAATCGTATCGTTGCCGTATTGTCGATGAGCGGCGGCACGATCGACAGGCATCTGGTCGGCATGGCGTCGACCGATGTGAGGTCGCTGTTCGGCGGGCGAACCGGCCTGAGCCAGCTCATATGCCTGCTGGCAGTCCTCGATCTGCATGACGGCGTGGGCACGATCGCACCGCTGACGATCAAGACGTCGGATGGAACAATCGTCGGTAGCGGCACCTACGACTCCTTGCACGACCTAATCGATCTGACGATCGGCACCCAATCCTCCACGACGAGCTACTTCGCGCTCGATGTACCGGTTCGGATCAGCGGCCCGGTATCTGACTTCACCGTTCGTCCGGCTTTCGGCGCGTCGCGGGCCATGCAGCTTACCGGCAATATCGCGGATTTACCGGGCGATTTGCGGGCATTCGCCGCAAGCAACGCCTGCCTGGCACGTTAGAGAGTGGCTTGTTCCGGCGCCGGTGCTGTGATCAAGTCTACACGCAGGTTCGCCCTCAACTCCTGGGCAAGGATGGCAAGGGCCTCGCTTTCACCCTCTTCAAGCCGACGAAGCTGGAGGAGGGCAAGCCCTCCGTCCAAAGCTTCAAAAAAGGGCCTGACCGGCCGCCGGTCCAGGATGCGGCGATCGGCACGGTTGGATGCGCGGTCAAGACTGTCGTCGAGGAAGGCAACCACCACATCGTCATCGGCAAGGTGATCAAGGCTCATCTGCTGAAGCCGATCGAGGGCCGCCTCGGCGCCGCGATCCTGGAAATGAAGGATCTGGGAGACATGGTGTTCCACCGCGGCTGAACGATCAGCCGAAATAAGCCTGTCCACCATCCAGCGGAAGCGTGAGCGCGGTAACATAACCAGCGTCCGGGCCGACCAGGAAAACCACTGCCCGACCAATATCCAGCTCGCTGTCGCCGATTCGGCCGAGCGGAATCGTCGACAGCATAGCGTTCGACCCGACAGGATCGGATTCGACCCATTGCTCCAGCGCCGGGGATAACGCGAACGGGGCTATCGTGTTGACCCGGATTCCATCCTGCGCCCATTCGTGCGCCGCGGCCCGGCTGAGCGAGCGGATGGCCTGTTTCGCGGCTGAATAGACGCCATAGCCCCTGGCATCCCATCGCACCGGGGCTGAACTCGCAAGATTGATGATGTTGCCGCCCCCGCGCCCCTTCAGGTACGGGCGAACGGCTTTCATGAAACGGAATGTAGCGAACGGCCCGGAATCGAACACTTCGACAAAAGCCTCGTCATCGAGATTGTCCAGCAGGTCATTGCGGACGATCTGTGCGTTGTTTACCAGAATATCGATGCCGCCGAAGGCTGCGAGGGTCCGTTGGACGGCGTTGGCGATATCGGACGGATTGCGGACATCGCAGACGATCGGGATTGCCCGGCTGCCGGCATCCTCTATTCGTGCGCAGACCCGCGCCAGTTTCGCCTTTGTACGGCCGGCAGCGGCGATCGCCGCCCCTTCTTTGGCGAGCGCCAGCGCGATCCCCTCACCAACGCCCTGCCCCGCGCCTGTGACGATCGCGACTTTGCCATCCAACTGGCCCATCGTGGCTAAAGCCCGATGGCCTTCAGCGCTGCCAGCGCGACATCCTCGTCGATTTCCTGGTTCGCGCCCGAAACGCCGATTCCACCCAGCACCATTCCGTCCTTGATCACTGGATGTCCGCCCTTGGCGGCGACATAGCCGGGGATCGAATCGATGATCTTTTGCTCCGAGACCGGGATCGAATTCACATAAACCTCCCACTGCCCAGTCGACATGCCGGTATTCACCGCGGTGAAGGCCTTCCGGTTGGCGGTAGTCTCCGCGATACGCGCCGTGCCGGGAAAACTGATGAAGCCGGCCAGGTTGGTGGCGTGGTCCAGGATCGTGATGTGAAGCTTCGCGTCTAATTCCTTGGCGCGGGCGACGGCGGCGTTCAGCATCGCCTGGATGGCATCGATCGAGAGGGTCGCGCGGGGAACGCCGATCTGCATGTCTGTCTCCTGCTTCAATGGCTGCGGGTGCGGTAGGAAAGGTGAAGCGCCTTGAGCGTACGCAGCGACAGGCCGGGGATATGCGACAAGGTCTCGTGACCCGGCGCCAGGCGGATGTCGTCGAAGGCCGCCAGCAGCGAGCGGAAAGCGGTGTAGAGTTCCAGCCTGGCATAGGGCGAACCGATGCAATGGTGGACGCCTTGGCTGAAGGCCAGATGCGTGCGGCCGTTGGGACGGCGAAGGTCAAACTTCCCGGGCTCGTCGAACTGCTCGGGGTCGCGATTGGCCGCCGCGAAGCGGATATGAACCATCGCACCCTTTGGGATTATCACGCCGCGCAACTCATAGTCCTGGACGGCGATGCGGAAGAATCCTTGGCTGGGCGATTCCATCCGCAGCACTTCCTCGACGAAATTCTCGACCTGGCTGGGATCGGCGCGCAGCTCCGCGGCGATATCAGGGTTCTGTGCCAGGATCGCCATACCGGCGGCGAGTGCGCTGGTCGCGGTTTCATGCCCGCCGACGATCAGATGCTCCGACAGGCCAACGATCTCCGACAGCGGCAAGGGCGCGCCTTCCCGCGTCCTGGCGTTTAGCATATCGGTCAGCACATCCTCGCCCGGATTGCGCCGCTTCTCGTCGAGATGCTTCATTAGATATTTTTGAAGCGCGACCTCCTCACGGGCGACGACGATCTCACGTTCCTCGGTCAGCCCGTAACTCAGCGGCTCGACCCAGACGTCCGACCAATGCTTGATCTGGTCGGCATCGGCATAGGGCACGCCCAGCAGGTTGGTGATGACCCGCATCGGTAGCCACCAGCAGAATTGTTGCATGAATTCGCATTCGGTCTTGCCGCGCATACCATCTATCAGCTCGTCGACGGTGGCCTGAACGAACTCCGCCTGTGCCTTGACCCGTGCCGGAGAAAAGGCGTTGCGCACCGCGATCCGATAATTCGTATGTGCGGGCGGATCGGTGGTGAATTTGGTATCGCGCGGAAAGCCCTCGGTTTCGAGGATTTCCTGCGCCGCCTTTCGTTTGATCAGCTGCGCAGCGGGCAATCCGCGCATGTCCATCGACCAGATTTCCGGATGGGCGACGACAAATTGGATGTCCTTGTACTTGCTGATCACATAGGCGCCGATCTCAGGCATGAAATAGACCGGGGCCTGCTCCAGCAAGGCATCATAGTAGGCGAATGGAGACTCCTGGATCTCAGGGTCCATTAGGCTGTGTTCCTGGATTTTCATGTCGGCGCTCTTCGCGTTGTCGGGAATTGATCCATCTAAAAACCCTCCGCGTAGGCCGCGATATCGACCACGTCCTGCGCGCCGTATGGCGACGGGAACAGCTTCGGCATCGGCGGTTTCGGAGTCTTGATCCATGCGGATAGTTGCATCGCGTCGATCCGCGCTTTGATGTCCTTGATGCTGTGCCCGGCCAAAGCCGTTCCGTCGGCGCCGTGACAGGCGACGCAGCTTTGCAGATACAAGGCCTTGCCGTGTGCGGCATCGCCTGGCTTCAAAGCGGCCTGCGCGCCGGGCTCGGACGCGATACCCGCGTGCCGGACCGCCGGACGGACGGCGTCTGTCACCGCCATGATCACCACTGTCGGCGGCCCCGCGCCGGGCTTTTCAGCTGGTGCCACCATCTGAGCGCGCCGGTTGCCGCGTCCAGAACGACCAGAGAATCGGTGTAGAGGTTTTTCCCGGGACGAAATGCCGGGTTGAGCGCCGGAGCCGGATTTCCGACCGGCACAAACAGCTCACCGGTCGCCGCATCCAGCGTATAGGAGGACCACATCGCGCCGCCGCCCTTCTGCACCGTATCGCTCACCTGCCAGCTTTCCGCCCCCGGCTCGTTGCCGGTTAGGATCGTATTGAACCACCAGACTTCCCGGCCGGTCGCGACGTCGAAGGCCATCATCCGCCCTTTGATCCCCAAATCGCCGCCGGCCGTACCCATAAAGACCAGGTTGCGCCAGGCGATCGGCGCAGATGTCAGCGATTCTCCCTTGGTCGCGTCGGTGACAACGACATTCCACAAGACGCCGCCAGTTTCAGCATCCAGCGCCATCAGACGCTCATCGGTCATGCTCCGGAATATATTGCCCTCGAGAAAGGCCGCGCCGCGATTGACCGGCACCGATACGGGTCCTTTCGGCACGTAATCTGCCCGCCACCGTTCGGCGCAGGTCCGGCCGTCGAGCGCAACCGTTGTCGTCGGCCCGGTAACATAGATGACGCCGTCGATCACCAGCGGGCCGGCCTGGAATGCCCCGGGATCGGCGATCCTGGCGCCGCATATCTGAGCCAGGGCTTTCACATTCCCCTTATTGATCCCGGTCAGCGCGGAATAACGCTGCCCTCCGTAGCCCTTATTATAGGTCGGCCACTCGGCGCTGATCGTGTCTTTCGCCGAGCAGAGGCAGCCAAGCAGCCCGGCCAGAAGGGCTAATGCCGTCGCGCGCGATTTCATTGGTGCGACCGGTCAGGCATCGGACCAGTCGAAATCCATCCGCTTGGCCGTGAACCGCCATTCGCCATTCAGGCGGGCGAACTTGTCGCTATAACGGCCACCGCCACCGATCGAGGGTGGACTGCCCCTGTCGATATGCAGCACGAAGAAATAGGAATCGGCCTCGGCGGTCCCCGCCACCTCATTCACCGCGATGTGGGTGTTGGTATAGATATGCCGGTACATATGTTCGCCGGTGACGCCCGTAATCGGTTTCGACGACGCCGCCATCACCTCCGCCATCTTTTTTGCGACGCCTTCCGCGCCTTGCGCCCAGACTGCACCGTTGAGCTCCAGCGTTCCCTTTTCGCCGAATAGCTGCCCCCATTTCGCATAATCCGCGGCGTCCAGCAGAAACGAGTACATCGCCAGCAGATTGCGGATCTGCTCGTGCGCGGGTGCGTCTGCGCTGGTTTTCTTCAAGGGCTCGGCCATTGCGGTGGAGGCCAAACCGGCAAGCAACGTTCCCGCCACCGCGCCCTTCGTCAGGGTTCCGACCACTCCGCGACGGTTCATTCCGCGATCCGCGCGCTCTGCCGTTCGACCGGAAATATCCTCCGTCCCCATGACAATCCTCCCTGCTTGTCGGCTTATTTAAATTAGCCGTTTTGCCGCCGTCACTTCACTCCGCCAGTGGGCTTGGTACAAGCGCGATTTACGATCGTTCATGTCGAAATAGCAGCGCACGATACCATCAGTCTTTCTGGCGCCCGCACGACCGGGTTGTTGGCCCGCCAGCGGATCGGTTCTTCCAGCGCAAAACCGCAGCCGGCCACGAACAGCTCCTCGAACACCACCCGGGCCTCCATGCGGGCCAACCCCGCCCCCAGGCAGAAATGCGCGCCGCCGCCGAAGGTCAGCAGTGCCGAGGCATCGCGGTCGATGTCGTAGATATCCGGGTCGGCGAACATTTTGGGGTCGCGATTGGCGGCGGTGAAGGAGAAGAAAAGGTCGCTGCCGGCCGGGATGCGGACGCCGCCCAACTCGAAATCGACCGGAGTACGGCGCGTGGATGACGGAGCGGACGGGCAATGCCGCAGCGATTCGTCGACTGCACCGGAAATGAGTGCGGCGTCGGCTTGCACGCGGCTGATCGCACCGGAATTTTCCATCAGTTCGACCAGCGTATTGGCGATCAGACCGGCGGTGGTGTCGATGGCGGCCGTCACGATCAGGACTGAATTAGCGATCACCTCAGCCTCGCTCAGGCATTCGTTCTGCTTGTCCGCTGAACTCAGCATATCGACGATGCCACCGGTCCTTTGCCCGCGCGACTGCTGTATCTTGTCTTGGAAATAGGGCGTCAGGCCCTGCACCGCCGCGAAGCCATCATGTCGATGGACGGTCTCGCCGAGGAACAGCGGCTCGACATGCGTGGCCCACTCCAGCGCATCGATGGCGAAAAGGTTGCGCACCACTTCGGAAGGCAGCTTGGAAGCAACGGCGGCAACAAAATCCGCCGGTCGCTGGTTGGCGGTTTCGATAAATGGACGAATGAGTGTCCGCGCGGTCTGCCGTATGATCGGCTCCAGTTGGGCGAGTGACCGTGGCGAGAAGACCCGGCTGACCAGCCCACGCGCCAGACGATGCTCGTCACCGTTCAGCGACATCAGCCAGTTGCGGACGACCGATTCGACCGGGCTGTCCTGCCCGAATGCGGCGGAGACGCCACTGCCGGCGCGTAAAATCGGATTTCTAAGCGCGCTGTTGACCAGATCCCACTCGGTGACCAGGAACACGCCCTCGCCCGCATCATAGACAGGCGCGTGTTCGCGAATCCGTTTCCAGATCGCGAAATAGTCGTCCCGCACCCCGAGCTCCAGGATGCGCCAGCCGACAGGTATCCCCAAAATATCGTTCGACAAGAGTCCGTTGACCGGATGTGGTTAAGCGTGCAGGCATGCCTTAGAAACACGGCATGGGCAAGGTTCATCAAGAAACCGGAGCAACCAACGAGTTTGGGCGGGGTGTGGGATGATCCGTTTGTCGGCGGTTGCGATTGTCGCTTTGGGAGTATTTTCGCCGGTGTTGTCACTGGCCAAGGCCGCTTATGACGCCGACGGCAAGCTGCAATTCCCGAACGGCTATCGGAGCTGGGTCTATCTCTCGAGCGGCTTCAGCATGTCCTACAGCCCGACGCCTGCCGGCGGCGAAGTGTTCGACAATGTGTTCGTCGATGCCGATTCCTATAAACTTTTCGTCGAAACCGGGACCTGGCCCGACGGAACCGAACTGATGCTGGAAATACGGAGCGCCGAGCAGAAGGGATCGATCAATAAGAGCGGTCACTTCCAGGGCACAGTCGCCCATACGGAGATTCACGTTAAAGATACCAGTCGCTTCAAGGACGGCTGGGCGTTCTTCGCCTTCGCCGATCAGGCATCGGCGACCGTGATCCCAACCTCCGCCAACTGCTATTCCTGTCATCAGGCACATGCGGCAGTCGATACGACATTCGTTCAATTCTATCCGACGTTGATGCCGATCGCGCAGGCGAAAAAGACGCTCAGTCCGGCCTATGTCGTGGAAGAAGCAAAACGCTGACGCGACGCACCCGAGGGGGAAATTCATGAAGGCTGTTAACTATATCGGCGGCAAGGTCGCGCTGATGGATGTGCCGGCCCCGGCTGGGCCCGGGGTGCGGGTCAAAATCACGTCGGCCGGGATCTGCGGCTCCGATCTTGCGATCCTGGATAGCGGATTCGAGATCGCCGGCATTCCGGGTCACGAAATGGCGGGTCTGTTGGCCGACGGCACGCCGGTCGCGATTGAGCCCGTCATCCCCTGCGGTACTTGCGAATTCTGCCTGTCTGGCCACTACCAGGTCTGCCGCTCAGGTACCGAGCGCATCTTTGGCGTCGGCCGGAACGGCGGCATGGCCGAGGAGATCATCGTGCCGGAACGGTGCCTGGTCAGGCTGCCGTCGCGGCTGGATATCGGCACCGCCAGTCTCGTCGAGCCGTTGGCGGTGGCGGTCCACGGCCTGCGTCGCGCCGGTGCCAAGCCGGGCGACCGGGTGGTCGTTATCGGCGGTGGCACAATCGGGCTCTGCGCCGTCGCGGCGGCCGTCGCCATCGGCTGCAAGGTCAGTCTGGCCGCCCGCCACGATCATCAGAAGGCGGCCGGTGCGCAGCTGGGCGCTGACGAGCCGCGCGGTGAGTACGACATCTCTGTCGACAGCGCCGGCAGCGTCTCAGGCGCCAGGGATGGCTGCGAGTGGCTGCGACCCAACGGCAAGCTGCTGCTGCTGTCGGCCTCATGGGAGGATGTCCGCCTGCCGGGATTGGTCTTGGCCTCGAAGGAGCCGGAGATCGTCAGCTCGACCATGTACAGCCAGGACGGCGTGACGCGCGATATCGACAATGCCGCCTATCTGCTCGGCAACAATCCGGTGATCGGCCAGGTGATCATCACCCACCGCTTCCCCCTCGCCGCCGCCGAAGAGGCGTTCGCGATGGCGCGCGACCGCAAGGCCGGGGTCATCAAGGTGCTGTTGGAGCCCTGAGCATGCTAGAGTATTGTTTCGAAACGGTGAACTGGTCGCCCTATCTGGGTTTCGCGCGCCCCGACCTGACTGCGATGATCAAGGCGGCGTCGGCGACCGGCTATCGCTGGATCTCGTTCGACCTACCCAGTATCGCCTATTTCGTCGCCAATGACGGAACGATCGAAGCATTGCGGGACCTGATAGAGGCGCATGGGCTCAAGATGCTCGCGGTCCATTCGCTGGCGATCAACAACGATGTCACCGGGATCGAGATTCTCGCGCGCTCCGCCGTGGAGATCGGCGGCAAGCTCCGAGCGCTATATCTGCATGGCGGCGTAATCGCACCGATCGATGACAAGGTCATCGCGGCGACGCGGCGCGCCGACCGGATCTGCCGAGACGCCGGCCAAGAGCTGGCGATCGAGTTCCTGCCGTTCCTGCCCTTGGCGACCATCGGTCAGACCCACGACCTGCTCGACGCGGCCGGCGTCACCGGACGCAATTTCGTGGTCGATAGCTGGCACTTCTTCAACGGTCCGGACGGCCAAGGCCCGAACGGCTGGGCGGCACTGGACAGTATTCCGGCCGACAGGATCGCCTATGTCCAGTTCAACGATCACGGGCGGATGGAAAGCGACGACCTTCTCTTCGAGACCACCCAGAAACGGCTTATGCCGGGCGACGGTGTTTTCGATTTGAAGCAGTTCGCCGATCGCATTCGGGCTTCCGGCTTCGACGGAATTGTGGGACCGGAATTGCTGTCGAGCGCGACGCGAAACCTGCCGATAGAACAGTTCGCACGGCAATTGATGGAAACATCCGCGCCTTATTGGCGATAAAGAAAACGGAGAAGAGCAATGCAGTTCGGCAAGATGGCCCGCGGCGGCTGGATGATGGTTTCACTGATGATCGCCGCCGGTTATGCGGTGCAAGCGCGCGGCGACAGCGATCCAGTCCCCTCGCCCAGCGCGTCGCAACCCGGCGCTGCGCTTTATGCCGAACGTTGCGCCCAATGCCATGACCACCCCGTCGACCGCATCCCGCCCCGCGCCTTCCTGTCCATCGTCAAGACGCCCGAGCAGGTCGTGACCGCGTTGAGCGCGGGCGTGATGCAGCCGATGGCGGCGGGACTCAACCCCGACCAGATCAAGTCGCTGGCAGTCTTCATCACGGGGAAGGAACCCGGGGCGACCCATGATCCCGACCCCGAAGCCAATCGCTGCGCCAAGCCGGCGAGTTCGATCGCACTCGGCCCGGACGACTGGAACGGCTGGGGTCATGACTCGGGCAATGCGCGCTTCCAGGCGGACGCCGGGATCAAACCCGCCAATATCCCGCGTCTGAAGGTCAAATGGGTGTTCGCCTATCCCGGCAATGTGGCCGACGGCCAGCCGGTTATCGTCGGTGGCATGCTGTTTATCGCCAATCGCGCTGGCCGGGTTTTCGCGCTCAACGCCGAGACCGGCTGCACCTACTGGTCGTTTTTGGCTGAGGGCGGTGTTCATGCCGGCATCAGCGTCGGCGCGTTGCCCGACGGCAAATCCGCCGCTTATGTCACCACCGAGAATGGCTATCTTCGTGCGCTGGATGCGCTGACCGGCGCCCCGGTCTGGACGACGCGGGTCGAAGATCATCCGGCGACGCGCCTCACTGGATCGCCAACTTTGTTTGACGGCCGGCTATATGTGCCCTTGTCGTCCCTCGAAGAGGTTTCGCTCTTCAACGCGAACTATGCCTGCTGCACCTTCCGCGGCGGGATCGCCGCCGTCGACGCGGTAACCGGCAAGATTGTCTGGAAAACCCATACGATCGCACAGGAGCCGAAACAGATCGGCGTCAGCGCCTCGGGAACCAAGCTGTTCGGTCCGGCCGGTGTTGCCATATTCTCCGCGCCGACGATCGATCCGAAGCGCAAGCTGGTCTATGCGGGCACCGGAAATTCCTACACGCAGGACTCGATCGATACCGCCAACGCGGTCATCGCGTTCGATCTCGAAACCGGCGCGCGACGCTGGGTGGCCCAGGCGTTACCCGATGACAATGTCTGCCCTAAGGCGCTGAAGTCGGAGGAGTGCCCCCATACCGGCCCGGACTTCGACTTCGCCGCGCCGCCGGTTCTGCGCACGCTGCCGAACGGAAAGGAGATATTGGTCGCGATCTCGAAAGCCGATGAGGCGTTCGGTTTCGACCCCGACCAGAACGGTAAGTTGGTCTGGCGGCAAACGCTCGGCAAGGGCAGCCGCACTGCCGGAGTTTGGGGTATGGCCGCCGACGCGACGCGGATCTATGTCGGCGGCGCCGACGTCCGCCCGCAGCCCGGGGTCACCGTCGGTGGGCTGAACGGCGTGGATATCGCGACCGGGAAGCTCGACTGGCGCACCCCTGCCCCGCCGGCGGTCTGCGGCTGGGGCGACGCCCAAACCCCGCTTTCGATTGCCAACGGCGCAGTCGGTTGCTCACCGGCTCAGCCTGGCGCGATCGCGGCCATTCCCGGTGTGGTGTTCTCCGGGTCGGTTGATGGGCATATCCGCGCCTTCTCGAGCAATGACGGCACCAAGCTGTGGGATTTCGACACGGGCCAGCATTTCAAGGCCGTTAACGCCGACACCGCGATCGGCGGTAGCATCAGCAATGGCGCGGAGGCGGTAGCCAAGGGCGTGCTCTACGTGAACTCAGGCTCGGCCGGCGTGCATCAGCCGGGGAACGCGCTGATCGCCTTCACGGTCGACGGGAAATAGACAGCGAAAAGATTACGGGCTGTCGGTGTCTTTCTTGGTCGCCTGATAAGAGTTGCCGCCGGGCGATCCGATCGCAGTGCCCGGATCCCCGGGGTGAATGAATTACGTGTCAAGGCGAACTGGTACACGTCCCAGGGAAATGACGGTTACGATGCAGGCCTCATTTCGCCACGGTGGGTAAATGAAAGGCAAAG
>JAQGIF010000191.1 GCA_028291345.1 Rhodospirillales bacterium
TTTTGCCTCGCCGCTTCTTTTGCCACAGTGGCGACATTTGAGTTTCGAAGCGACCGTGTCGACCTGCAATTTCTTGGCGATGGGATGATCTGGAAGCGGGCGCGGCGCTCGCAGTTGGGGCAGTCGACCTCTAGCTCCATCCCGTTGTCGGTCGGTCAGCCCATATTCCGCATGGGATTATAATCGGCTTTGCGGGCGCCCATTGACGGGTCACCGCACCCGACGGGCGCCGATGGTGGAGAAAAGGTCAACCCGCCCATCGGCTCGGCGGGTTCTTTCGTTCCGACGTGCGACCAATAGACCGGCGTCATTGCCTGATGCGCTATTCTTTAGCGTTATGGTGATATCATTTTAATATCACTGTAATTTTATTTTGGCATTGGCTATATTCGTGTTTCCGCAAATCCGGGGCAACGATGGGCAGCGATACACAGCATTCCGCGCTCGCCGATGGCAGCGCCAGCGGCCTTCCCGAGCGGACCCTGGCGGCACGCTTTCTGGTTTCCCGCCTGGTGATCTCGGCACCTTCGCTGCCGCCCAGCGCCAGGGGCGGAGATGCTTATGATCTCCTCACCCGCATGCCTGATCTGCCCGGGGTTGCTGTCATTGATCGCGACAAGATTCTCGGCTTCGTCGACCGAGTATCGCTGCTCAACAGGTTCTCGCAGCATCTGATGCGCGATTTCTATTTCCGCCGTCCGATCGCCCTGGTGCTCGAGCACGAGCCACTGATCATCGATGCCGCCGAGCCTATCTCCGTTTTGGCTGAGCGGATTTCGCATGAAAAGCCCGAGGCCCTGACGGCGGGCTACATCATTACCCGGGACGGCCGCTATGCCGGGGTTGGCACGGCGCTCGACATGATGCGGGCAAATGTCGAAGAAGCGTGCCTCCGCGCGATGGAGCTCGATCACGCCCGTGATGCCGCCGAACAGGCAAACCACGCCAAATCGCTATTCCTCGCCAATATGAGCCACGAATTCCGGACGCCCTTGAACGCGGTCATTGGCTTCGCCGAACTCCTGAAGATACCGATATACGGCACACTGAACGCGCGCCAAGCGGATTATGTCGACGATATCCGATCGTCGGGAGAGCATCTTCTCAGCCTGGTGAATGAGGTGCTTCAACTTTCCAAGGCTGAGTCGGGTAGGCTGGAGCTGCATGAGGAACCCACGCCGGCCGATCAGCTGATTGACAGCTGCGTTCGCCTGGTCCGCGAGCGGGCCAAGGGGGCTGGCCTCGTGCTTGTACAGGCGCCTTTGAAAAGCGAGGTGGACTTGCTGGTCGATCCGGTCAAAGCAAGGCAAATCTTGACCAATCTAATGACCAACGCCATCAAGTTCACGCCCTCCGGTGGGCAGATCAACGTTATGGCCGCGGCTTTGCCCGGCGGCGATTTTGAGATCGCGATCACGGATACCGGAATCGGCATGTCGGCGGAACAAATTTCCCTGGCATTCCAGCCCTTCGTCCAGATCGATAATCTCTACACCCGCAAGCACGAGGGGAGCGGGCTTGGGCTTCCTCTGACGCGCCGGCTAATCGAATTGCATGGCGGCAGGTTAGAGATCGAAAGCGCGCCGGGGATCGGAACGACGGCGCGTATCTGGCTTCCTGCCGGGCGCGTGCAAATCTCGCCCCGGTTGCAATCGGTCGCGTGAGCTGCGTGGATCTTCAGTTAGCGGGGCCAAAAAATGCGGCCCGGCTGCCAGTCACGCGTGCGACCAGGTGCCATCGGGACTAGCGCGGGAGTTGGTCGATCAAACCCGCACCGGCGACTTTCGCACCGCAGTTGCACGAAGGCGATTTCCAGGTCACGGAAGTGCCTTTTCAGTTACCGCTCCGCTGCGCGGTCGCCTCTTTCTTCCGGCACGCGCGCACGCCGCATCGGTCCCTGCTTCGGTGTAGTTTTTTTCGCCGGGCCCGGGGGAGAAGCGGTCTCTGCGATGCCGAGGCGAATCTGCCGGCCCTCCCGATCCAGCACGATGTACTTTGCCGCGATCTCGACAACCTTCCAATCGAGGACGGTGTCTCCGGGCCGCAGGCGTTCCAGGTCGGAGCCCCCCGGCAGCTCAACGATGGCGCTCTGGTAGTCGCGCGATGTAACGGTCCCGGATAGGCAGAGCGGCGGATCGGTATCAGGCGGTGCGCAATCGGCACTGGCCGTTCCCGCGGCCAGAGCGCTGCCAGCCGCGAAGCTCCAAACGATCGCCAGAATGCTGCTGGACTTCCGATGTTGCTCGCCAACGTCGTTGGATTGGGGGCGATACCGGCTCGGTATCGCCCCCAACGCCAAGTCGTGTTGGTTTCGTTGATCGATCATTCGCGAACGGCTAATGCGACTCGCCCTCTTCGAACGTGAACATATCGAAAAGGTCACCGATCGCCGGCCGGTTAATCGGTACGTACGGATTGTCCGACGCAGTCTCCGGGTTTGGCAGGTTGTCGCGGCTGCGGACCGATATTGGCGACAGGCGCCAGTTCCGTTCGATGAACTTATTGAGCGAAACATGGTCCTGGTACGTGTGGATCACGCGGCCGCCCCGGGAGTACGGCGACACGACGATCATCGGGATGCGCGGCCCGTCGCCGAAGAAGTCCACCGGCTGAATATAGCCGGAGTCCCAATAGCCGCCGCCCTCATCGAACGTAACGAACACCGCTGTTGTCGCCCATAGGTCTTTGTTCTTCTTGAGTTCATCGATGATCTTGTGCGTGAAGGACTCGAACAGGTCGAGCTTGGACGAGGCTGGGTGCCCGTCATTGAGGGCATTGGGCTTTACAATCGAAACCGCGGGCAGCTCGCCATTGGCGATATCGTTGTAAAAATCCGTTGTATCGTGAATGTGGGTTTCGCGCTGCTGCTCACTGGTCATCGTCGAGACCAAGTATTGAAATGGGTTGCAGATATTGCAGTAGAGAAAGCCGGCGGGGTTGGTCGCGCGGTTCGGATCGATCAGATAGTCGTTCCAGCCTTCTCCGAAATAGGCCCAGGAGATTTTGGCGGCGTTCAGCGTATCGCTGATATGCTTCTTGGAGGTCGGCGGAATCGTGAACGGCCCGTTGACCGTCGGAGCGAGCGTACCATTGCCGACATAGGCGGGATTGTAGTTGTTAAGCAGGTAGTACGCGTTGGGCTCGCAATTTGGCTTTACGCCCACCGCCTTCAGATAGTCGGTGACTACGTCCACACCGGGCTGATGTGGGTCCGAACAGTTCGAATAGCTTCCGCCATCCATCGTCGCGGTCGAGCCATAGCCGTCATTGAGCCAGAAATTGTTCGTGCCGGGCAAGCGGAGGATGTTTGCGATGGCCGCTGAATACGAGGCCAGAGGTGAAGCGATCACAGCTACCGAAGCACTCGACTTGCGAGAGGGTAAATGCCGACGGTTAGGCCGCTGACTGGAATGCATCCGCGGGCAAATAGAAATGTCCTTGCACCGCGCCGATGCTCGCCGCACCAGTGGCCGCCTATAGCAATAAAAATCTGCGTCTGCTGCGTGTGACCCACGCGGCAAGCACCGGGACTCATCAGGGCGCCGGAAAATGGCTTGGCGTCGATCCTGCGCCGGTCTCTGGCGTGACCAATTGTGACGACCATCGGATTGGCCGCAAGGGCGAACATGCGTGCGACTGGCCGGCAACCGACGACAGTCAACCTGATGGCCGATCTGATTGCGGCATGAGCGGTTATCTTTCGGCCGGTGCCAGTGGAAAGGCGGAGCGCTTAGCGATAAAAATGAGCCGAGATTTAGTCACCCCGCTGGTGATAGAAACATGTATCAGGGTTGCCGTCTCGCACGTTCCTTAAAGACCGAGCCTAGCTCGCCCCGTGCTTTCCTTCGTTTAGAAAAGGCGACGGACCTGTCCAAAGGGGGAGGCGCTCCCACTCTTCCTTTGGCAGCATGTATTCCTGGTCACCGATGCGGAAGAGCACTTTCGCACCGGTCTGACTGATTAGGATCGCAGGCTGGCTATCGATCGTTCTGATCCAAAGCTTTGTTGACATTAGGGTTCGCCGTTGATCTTGAACAAGCTACAGGCACTCGATCAACTCAATGAAGAGCATGTCGGTCTCTCCTATAAAAGGAGTGCCACGAGTGCGTTAGGATTGCATATCGATTCACTCGGTTCTGTCGCTGCGCCATCGTTCCGTCTGGCGCAGCCAGATTTTGAACAAGCCGCCCTTCGACAAGTTCCATCTGCATGGTCGTCCGTTAAGGACGGCTCTTGTCTTTGGCTCAAGTGGACAGAGGTATCGGGATCGCCGGCCGGGCTTCCCGGCTCTGATAACAAATCGCCGCCGTAGAGACTTGAGTCTCTAATACTCCTTCGGCGAACCATCCATGCCCTCGGGCTCTTTCACCCTGAACCAAGCCACGTAGAGAGCCGGCAGAAACACAAGCGTCAGCGCGGTTGCGACAGCGAGGCCGCCGATGACGGCGAAAGCCATCGGTCCCCAGAACGCCTCGCGCGCAATCGGCAGCATGCCGAGAATCGCCGCCGCGGCCGTCAGCAGGATCGGGCGCAGCCTGTGGTTCGCGGCGTCGATCACGGCATTCCACTTATCCTGTCCCGCAGCGACGTTGGTCTCGATCTGGTCAATGAGGATGACCGAGTTGCGAATAATCATGCCGACTAGCGCGATGATGCCAAGGATCGCGACGAACCCCATCGGCGTTCCAGTCGGCAGCAATGCCGCCACCACGCCGATCAGTCCGAACGGTGCGACGCTCACCACTAGGAATAGCCGTTGAAAGCTTTGCAACTGGATCATGAGGATGGTCGCCATCAGCAGCAGCGTGACCGGAAACACTGCGGCGATCGAGGCTTGGCCCTTGGCGCTGGATTCCGCGGTGCCACCCACCTCGATCGCATAGCCAGGCGGGAGGGTTTTGGC
>JAQGIF010000335.1 GCA_028291345.1 Rhodospirillales bacterium
AAGGCAACACGGGCCCCCTCGCGTCCGGCCGTAGGTCGGCCAGCGACGCCGATCTGCCGACGGATTCTTCTGCCTCGCGAAGCTTAGAAGGCGAGCACGATGGCGAGCGTGACCACGATACATATCATCGATGACGATGAGGCGCTCAGACGATCCCTCGGACGGTTGCTGCGCGCCGAGGGATTTGCCACAGTTTCGTACGATTCATCGTTGAGTTTTATTGATATGGCGTCGAACCTGGCACCGGGATGCATACTCCTCGACGTCCGCATGCCGGGCATGGATGGCCTTGAGTTGCTGGCGCGCCTCAAATGGATCGGACTACGCCTGCCGGTGATCCTGATGACCGGAGTCGGGGATATCGCAATGGCAGTTCAGGCGATGAAGGCCGGCGCAGCGGATTTCATTGAAAAGCCATTCGATGACGCGGGTCTTTTGAAGGCGATCGCCGCTGCTCTCTCCATGGCTGCGGGCGAACCACATCATGGCGAGGCCGCCGTCCGGGTTGGATCTCTCAGCCCACGCGAACGGGAGGTGCTCGATGCGTTGGTGGCCGGCCGGTCTAACAAGGTGATCGCCTTTGATCTTGGGCTAAGCGTACGAACGGTTGAGGTGCACCGAGCCCGCATGCTGAAGCGGCTCGGCACGCACTCGTTGGCTGAAGCGGTTCGTTTGGCCGTCATCGCGACGCTCGACCGAGAAGGAGCCGAACCGCTGGACGCGAAGGTGCCGAAAATCCCATGACTCAGCGACGATCACACTCGAACCGTGACTTCGCAATCTCGCGAACCGGGTGTGGTTCGGGGGAGCGATCCGCCGACGGCGCCCTCCTCGATCGCGTCGGCATCGAGGATGCGGAACTGACGCGTTCCCGCCAACGCGATGGTTCCGCTTTTTCTGAGCTCGCTCAGCGCACGGCTAACGGTTTCAACTGATAGTCCCAGATAGTCGGCCATGTCATAACGCGACATCGGCAGCAGGATCCAACCCGCCTGATCTCTCGTCAGACGCTTGGTAACACTGACCAGGAACGATCCCACCTTTTTGGCTGCGGTCGTACGCCCCAGAATCAATATCTGTTCCTCAAGACCTGAAATCATCTCGGAGGAAAGGCTGCGGATGAATTGGGCAATGCGGGGGTCCGTCTGCGCTAGCGTCTCCAGCCGCTGTCGGGGATAAGACCGCACGATCGTGTCGTCGCTCGCGGCTTCGATGGCGAAGGATTTACTCTGACTGGAGAAACCGAAGAAATCTCCCGGCAGCAAAAGCCCGACGATCTGCCGCCGACCGCTCAGGCGGACCATAGATCTCCGCGCCATTCCAGCAACAACCCGAAACCAGCAGGGGGAGGCCGCCTCGTCGTCACAAATTTCCTGGCCGCGATGGTAATGAAGCCGCGCCGCAAAAGCATCAAGCGAGGCGATTGAGCACGGCGAGATTTGTCTAGGATTCAACTGCAAGGATTCGTCCGACATCGGGCTTTCTCCCATAATCGGGTTCTCCCCTGTTGGGCGTTGGTTTTCGGCAAGACGCCGTCGCACGTCTGACGGTCTGGTCAGACTGCGCGTCGATCTTGGCTCCGGAAAGTCGGGGATAATACGTAACGTAGATTTACGTAATCCGGCCGCTTTTCTCGATGCGCCGCTTCGATGGAACGCAAATTTGACGACCATCAATGCGCCCAAAGGTGTCGTCACTTAATGATCTGCATCGACTTTGCCGACGAACTCACGCCCTGGGTTCGGACAGCGCACCCAGAAGCCGATACACGCACCAAATATCCCAAGGAGATTAGCCATGAGCACTAGATCATTGATCCCATTTCTCGGAACCCGGACGGCATCGCTTTCCCGCAGTCCGAGTGATCCGTTGCAGGCCTTCCGGTCGGAAATGGACCGTTTGTTCGACGATTTCTTCACCGGCTCCGGCGCTTCAGGCATAGCCCTGATGCGATCAGGCGGCATGCCTGCGGCTGTAGTCCCACCCCAGATCGATGTCAGCGAAACCGATCATGACATTCAGATCAAGGCGGACCTTCCCGGATTGGACGAAAACGACATCGATATATTTGTGGTCGATGACGTTCTCACCCTGCGCGGCGAGAAGAAGGCCGAGCGCGAGGAAGAACAGCGGGGCTGGCGCCTTGTCGAGCGCTCAAGCGGCGCTTTCTCCCGAGTTTTGCGGCTGCCCTTCGCCGTCGATCCCGCACAGGTCGACGCCGCCTTCAAGAACGGTGTGCTGACGATCACAATTCCAAAGCCCACGGAAACGCAGGACCAGGTTCATAAGATCACCGTCAAAAAAACGGATACGGAGACCCCGGCGGAAACAGCCGAGGCTAAGCCAGCCGAAAGTGCGCCCGGCGAAACCAAGCCGGCCGAGGCGGCATAGACGCTGCCTGCCGGTCGCCATATCCGACATCTATTATGTGGAGGAGTTCCATGTCCGACATCCATATTGAAATACGAGATGTAAACGGCATTCCACTGACGCTGGATTGGTGGGCGGTGGCGCTACGCGGCGTCCTTGCGATATTGTTCGGTGCCATTGCATTCCTCATGCCCGGCCCGACTATCGTAGCTTTCGTTTTGCTGTTCGCCATCTACATGCTGTTTGATGGGGTGTTCGCGATCGTATCCGCGGTGCGAGCTGTCCGACGCCACGAACGTTGGGCGTTATTGGCGCTCGAAGGCGTCGTAGATCTGATCGCGGCCGCAGTCGCGCTCGCCTTGCCGCTGATCACGGCGATCATACTGATTTATGTGATGGCGGGCTGGGCGATCGCGAGTGGAATATTGCTGCTGATCGCGACCTTTCGGCAGCCTGTGGCACAGGGCAAATGGGCAATGCGCATCGGCGCGATCGTGTCGATCATCTGGGGCCTGCTGCTGCTGATCGCACCCCTGTTGGGGGCACTCGTACTGACTTGGTGGATTGCTGCGTACGCGCTGTTTTTTGGCGGCGCTCTACTTGTGTTCGCCTTTCAGCTTCGTCGGGCACAGAGCCATGGCGTGGCTTCCCCCACGCTTCAAAGGATTTAGCCTGTCGCGCCATTTCGATTCTGCCTTTGACCAGGCGATTTCAAAGTCGACGAGACCGAGCTGTCGCCGGTTCGATCGTTCGAGCACCATGGGTCGGCTACGCACATTATGAATAGCTGCTGCGTCCCGTTTCGGCACCATCGCGGTGATTGCGATCGCTCGTTGATAGGCGCGGCCCGCCTGGGCTTTGCAGCCGCGCTAAGCCTGGAGAAGCCGCCATGGCCGACGGAAAAGCCAATCTTCGCATTTGACCCTTGGAAGAGACTAATAATGAGCCAGAACCGACAAGCGGCGATGGATCGGTACCGCGCCGAGAGCAACTACGAAGTCAATCTTCATGCCGCGCTTGAGCTCAGGTTTTTACATCAGAAACTTAACGCGATTCACCAGTGCGATGTCGCGGACGTCCGCCAGGCGCTCGCCCGCATCGAACAGCGGCTGGGGCCTGAAACAACGCGCTTTTCATCGTCGGCAGACCAGAAGGCCTGAAGCAGCTTATGATTTTGACACCCGTCAAGGCGGGCTCGGCGGACATGCATTAAACGTCCGATGCGTGCTCGACCGAGAGGGATCCCGACAACCAAGGCGAGCTTTGCTCAAGCCGGATCGAGCGGGACCGATTATCCGGCAGGCAAACCATCCATCGAAAAGGAGCAATCATGAGGTCCGACAGCGAAATCAAGAAGGACGTGGAATTGGAATTGCGGTGGCATCCCGACTTGGACGCGACGGATATTGCCGTGGCTGTGAAGAACGGGGTGGTCACGCTGACCGGATTTGTCAAAAGCTACAATGACAAATACGAGGCTGAGATGGCGGCCAAACGCGTAGCCGGGGTGGTCGGCCTGGCGAACGATATCCAGGTTCGTCTGCCAACGGCCGATGTTAAGCCCGATCCTGAACTCGCTCGCGAGGCAGTGGAAGCGATCAAGCATCAACTGCCTTTTTCCTATCAGCTCATCAAACCGGTCGTGAAAGATGGCTGGGTCACGCTCGAGGGCGAAGTCGAATGGAACTATACCCGAGATATCGCTGAGAAAGCGGTACGCCGCCTGACCGGCGTCAAGGGAGTCGTTAATCTGATCCATTTGAAGCCGCATTTGGAACCGACCGAGATCAAGAAAAAGATCGAGGAGGCGCTAAAGCGCAATGCCGAGATCGACGCCAACCGAATTACTGTCGAAACCCATGGCGGCGAGGTGGTCCTCAAAGGCACGGTCAGGTCCTGGATCGAACGCAAGGAAGCCGAACGCGCCGCCTGGGCCGCGCCAGGCGTGGTGAAAGTGGAAGACCGCATCACCGTAAGTCCTTGATCGTTCGGGCGGACGCGTGGGGTGCATTCCTTCCCCCGCCCCACGCGTCTCGACCGAACTGACAAGGGTCCCCGGGCGCCGGTGAAATAAGCCGGCTTCAGCGATTGTAAAGGAACACAGGCAGCTTCAGCAGCGCCGAACGACTGGCGCCCGGTAGCACGATTGAGCCCGATGAATCATCCAGCTTGAGGCTGCGGAACGGTACGGCGATCAGATGCCCATCAAGTCCGATAAAGTCGCCGACAGCCAAAACCGCAAAGACCTGGCTGCCGTCTCGGTCGAAGATGAAATCGTCGATACGGCCGATCGTCTCCCCCTTATCATTGACGACGGACCTCAGTTTCAGGGCCTCAGCGCGGTAGCCCTTTGCAACGTCTTTGACATCGAGCTTTACAAGCCCGACCTCCTCGGCCCATGTGCCAGGCGGCACAAATAGGAAAAGTACAACCGCGAAGGCCAGAGCCGAACTGCAATGTGACGGTCTGCGGATCATCGATATTGCCTCGCTTTTTTTACTAGTTGAGCGGCCCGTCCATCGTTAACCTCGATGCTGTGACGCCAGCGGGCAACAGTCTCCGTGTTCGCTGCGGGCCCGTATCGGATTTGCTGGCAGATTGCCCGCAATATGACGGGCCGCTTCTTCGTCCGCCCTGATCATCGTCAATTTTGAGGGCATTGCCGCTCGTGCGGCCAATTTCACCACGCCTGCGCCTCCAAACGCTCGCCGAGGGGCGGGTTGACGGTCGTCAAGGCGGACATCCGGTGATCGGTGTTGAGTGTCTCCCGAACGTTGCGGTGCGCCAATATTCCTTGGTGCACCTTAAAGCGCCAGCGATGGAGGCAGGCAATGGCCACCAAGGTGATCGGAATCGATCTCGGAACGACTAATTCCTGTGTCGCCGTGATGGAAGGCAAACAGGCGAAGGTTATAGAAAACGCTGAAGGACAGCGGACGACCCCCTCTATGGTTGCCTTTGGCAAGGACGGCGAAATCCTCGTCGGCCAGCCGGCGAAGCGTCAGGCGGTGACCAATCCGGAGAATACTATCTTTGCTATCAAGCGTCTGATCGGCCGTCGATTCGATGATCCCATCGTCGAAAAGGACAAAACGCTCGTTCCCTATAAGATTGTACGCGGCGATAATGGCGACGCCTGGGTCGAGTCCAATGGCAAGAAATATTCTCCGTCACAGATATCCGGCTTCATCCTGCAGAAAATGAAGGATACGGCAGAGCGCTATCTCGGCGGCAAGGTCAGCCAGGCGGTCATCACGGTCCCGGCCTATTTCAATGACGCACAGCGACAGGCGACCAAGGATGCCGGCAAAATCGCTGGCCTAGAGGTCCTACGCATCATTAACGAGCCAACGGCGGCAGCCCTCGCCTACGGTCTGGATAAAAAAGGACAGGGAACAATCGCTGTCTATGATCTCGGCGGCGGCACATTCGATATTTCGATCCTCGACATCGGCGACGGCGTCTTCGAAGTGAAGGCGACCAATGGCGACACCTTTCTCGGCGGCGAGGACTTCGACAAGCGAATCATGGATTACCTCGCCGACGAGTTTAAGAAACAGCAGGGCATTGACCTGCGCAACGACCGTCTTGCGCTGCAGCGTCTGCGCGAGGCCGCCGAGAAGGCGAAGATCGAACTGTCCTCGACGATGGAAACGAGCATCAACCTGCCCTTCATCACGGCCGATCAGAACGGGCCGAAGCATCTCGACATGAAGCTTTCCCGTGCAAAACTTGAAAGCCTCGTCGACGACCTCATACAGCGCACCATCGGACCGTGCACGGCCGCCCTCAAAGATGCGGGAGTCGAGACCAAGGACATCAACGAAGTGGTGCTCGTCGGCGGTATGACGCGGATGCCAAAGGTACAGGAGATCGTGACCACCCTGTTCGGCAAGAAGCCCCACCAGGGCGTGAATCCGGATGAGGTCGTTGCCATCGGCGCCGCCATCCAGGCCGGCGTTCTGCAGGGCGACGTGAAGGATGTGCTCCTCCTCGACGTGACGCCGCTCTCCCTCGGCATTGAGACGCTGGGTGGCGTGTTTACGCGCCTCATCGACCGCAACACCACAATCCCCGCCAAGAAGAGCCAGATATTTTCGACCGCCGAGGACGGCCAGCAGGCCGTAACCATCCGGGTCTTCCAGGGCGAGCGCGAAATGGCGGCCGACAACAAGCTGCTCGGCCAGTTCGACCTCGTCGGCATTCCCCCAGCACCGCGCGGCGTACCACAGATCGAAGTCACGTTCGATATCGACGCCAACGGAATCGTCAACGTCTCGGCCAAGGATAAAGGTACCGGCAAAGAGCAGAAAATCCGCATCCAGGCGTCGGGCGGTCTGTCCGAGGCCGAAATCGAGAAAATGGTGAAGGAAGCCGAGGCCCATGCCGAGGAAGACAAGAAGCGCCGTGCTCTTGTCGAAGCCCGAAATCAGGCAGAAAGCCTTGCCCATTCGACAGAGAAGTCCCTGGCCGAGCACGGCGACAAGCTCGAGGCAGCAGATAAAGCCGCCATCGAGAGCGCGATCTCCGAACTCAGATCCGCACTTGCCGGCGACGATGCCGAGCAGATCAAGGCAAAGAGCCAAGCCTTAACCCAGGTCTCCACCAAGCTCGGCGAAGCTGTCTACAAAGCCACTCAGGCACAGGCTGGGGGCGCCAGCGATCAAGGAACGACATCGAAAGGAGCCGCAAGCGATGACAACGTCGTCGATGCCGAATTTGATGAAGTCGACGAACACAGGCGCTCCGAACATTAGACCAGATTTGGGGTATTGCTGGAGATCGATCCATGCCCGAGAAAGACGCCCCGATGGGCCAAACGAGTTCCGAGCATAACGGCACCGCCGTGACTTCGCTCCCGGAGAAAGAGCCATCCGTGGCCGATCTCACGACAGAGTTGGCGGACGCGAAGGATCGTCATCTGCGCTCGCTTGCCGAGCAAGAAAACATTCGCGCTCAGGCCCGGAGGGACAAGGATGAAGCCGTCCAATATGCCGCGGCCGGTTTTGCCGGCGACTTGCTGTCATCGATCGACAACCTTGAGCGCGCGATCGCCAGCGTGCCGGAGGATAAACGCTCGGATGCCACTGTCGCCGGACTCCTGACAGGGGTTGAGGCGACACGGCGTGCCCTTCTCGACGCCTTCGCCAAGCATGGGCTTAAGCGCCTCAATCCGATCGGGGAGCCGTTCAACCCACATCGACACGAGGCGAGCTTCGAAGCGCCCGATACACAATATCCACCGGGAAGCGTGACGAGCGTTATTCAGCCCGGCTACATGCATCACGAGCGCCTCCTGCGGCCGGCGCTCGTGGGCGTCAGCAAGACGCCGGATCCACCGCAAAAAGTCGCACCCGCTACGCCTGACGAGAAGCCGCTCTCTTAAGCTGACGTGGCGATCGCCTTCAATCGACTGCACCGACGGCCTGGACGCGATCGCGGATTAGCCAATAGACGATGCCCAGTGCAAGGATCGCAGCCGCGAGCGAGAGAATGTGCCCTGCATCGGTTTCGGCCAGATCGAGGATGATGATCTTCCGGCAAATAGCGAGAAGCGCGATCACCACGACCGTCTGTATCTGCACGACGCTGTCCTTGCGCTCCGCAACGATTAGAAGCGACTTCTTGAACTCGAGCGCGATGATCACGGTGAAAATCATGCCGAACACCGCCTGGAAGGTCGAATAATCCGACGGATCGAAGCTGCCGGCGAAGATGAAAGCGAAGAGGATTTTGAGCGTGAGATTCCAGACGGCAGCGACGACGACGATCGCGATAAGCCCTGTCAGGATCAGAATTATGACATGCTCGAACCGCTGGTAGAGCGAAAGGAGCTTGAAGTCGGCCCTGGCTGCCTTCAACTCATCCTTGATCGACATCGATCGCTCTCTCCATAGTGCGCGCTCATACGGCCGCGCGACGGCTCTTCGGCAAAACGGATGCCCGGCCCGGAACGATCGCGGCATCGCGAACGGCCAAAGTTGAGCCTGCACGCCATAGCGCACGGCGGAGACCGTGGATCTGATCTACGAGATGCAAGATCACGCCGACCCCCTCCTCATTGACACCCATCGGATTGCAAAGATCGAGAATGAACTGGGCTCGCACGAGGTCGATCGTCGAGAACCGCCAACCGTTCCGTGTTCGCCTCGGACGAATCCATTCCGCTTCGGCCCATTCCTCAAGCGTCGTCAGCGAGATTCCAGCCTTTTCGCAAAACCCGGTCGCATCAAGCATCACATCCCCATCTTTTGTCGCGGGTTGTGCGCGCGGCCCGCCGGCCATTTAGAGACGAAAGCTACGAGCTCGGGATCCGGCGGATCAGGGAGCATTACCTGCAAGGTAAGATATTCATCGCCGCGCCTGCCGTCTCGCCCCGGAACGCCTTTGCCTTTCAGGCGAAGGACATTGTTGGTGTTCGATCCTGGGGGAATCGTTACCGTGACCGTCCCGGTCGGTGTCGGGACCGCTACTTTGCCCCCAAGGACGGCCTCGGTCAACGAGATCGGCAGATCGAGGCGGATGGCGTTGCCGTCACGCTTGAACAACGGATGCGGGCGAACAGTTACTTCAATAAGCGCATCGCCCGCCTCGCCACCACCGGGCCCGGCGTCGCCCTTTCCCGCCAGACGAAGCGTTTGACCATCGCGCGTGCCCGGCGGAATCATGACCTCGAGAGAAGACCCATCCGGGAGGGTGACCCGACGTGACGCGCCATTCACCGCATCGAGGAAATCCACCTCCAGATGATAGTGCCTGTCATCGCCGCGCATCCGGAATCGGCGCCGGCCGTCTCGGGAGAAGAGCGTCGAGAGAATGTCATCCGTGTCTCCGAAATCGGCGAAGCCGGACGAACTTTCGTAGCGCTGCGAACCGGCGCCTGCCTGCGCGAAGTCGCGATAGTATTGCCGTTGCGGCCGCTCAGCGCCGGTTTCATCGATCTCGCCGCGATCGAAGCGCGCTCGCTTCGTCTCATCGCCAAGAATATCGTAGGCGGTCGAGAGATCTTGGAACTTGAGCTGCGCGTCCTTGTCCCCTGGATTGAGGTCGGGGTGCAGCTTTTTGGCGAGCCGGCGATAGGCTTTCTGGATGTCTTTTTGCGAAGCATCGCGTGCCACACCAAGGGAATCATACGGATTGCCGCTGGCCATCGCGTCCGTTCTCCATTTCCGATGAACTAAAGGGCGCCTGTCGTCGCGACGATAATCCTTGGATGCGCGACACGAACTGACGGTCGTCAACGACCGCGGCTGCCCCGCTGGTCATTCTCGTTCCCGGACTGCCGCTGGAGACGTGACGATCGTCCAGGCGAGCAGAGCCGATACTTTAACGCAAGGAGGCCACCATGCTGTCGCTTGACCACGCTCCGCATCTTGACGAGCAAGCCACGCCACGCCGACCGCCACCTCATCGCCTGAGCCGCCGCACCGTGTCTGGCGCCATGTTGTCAATCGTCGGGCTGGTGGCGTCGGCGACCTCCCGGACCTGGGCGCAGGCGGTGCAGCTTGTCACGGTCGACGTCAAGACCGTGGCTCAAGGCTTTCAGGCATCCAAACTAGCGGGAACGCCAGTCCGTAACGACAAGAATGAGAAGATCGGCATGCTCGACGATCTCGTCGTTACAAAGGATCATGGCCTCTTTGCAATTCTGCAGGTCGGCAGCTTTCTCGGTCTCGGTGGATATTTGGTCGCTGTTCCATTTGATAGCCTGAACATCAGTGACGACGGGCGCAAGATCACGCTTCCGGGGGCATCCAAAGAGGCTCTGAAACAGTTACCGGAGTTTCAGTTCAAGAAATAATGGCGTTAACGTCGCCTATTGCTCAACGGCTGATAGCCGCTTCTCCACTGGGAACGTCGCCGGCCAGCGTCAGTCATGTTGGCTGAGCCAGTTTTCCTCGAGTTCTTCTAGCGGTCGGCTTGACGATTTATGCCGGATTTCTGACAATCGCGCGTTTTTTTGCGATCTACCCTTACTCTTACGGGCTCCGCGCGGGGGTCGGCAATCGAAGACCCGCGCTACATAATGTGCTGTGGTTACTGGCGCGGCGCTCGGTCGTGCGTCATTTCACCGAGATGTCATTCGGCCGGTTGCACCGCCGCGCCGGCCGCACCGCGGCGGTTCACCAGCCAGATATTGACGCGATCGAGATAGAGGTAGACGACCGGGGTCGTGAACAAGGTCAGAAGCTGGCTGAGTATCAGTCCACCGACCATGGTATAGCCGAGCGGTTGGCGCAGCTCCGATCCGGTGCCGTGTCCAAGCATAAGCGGAAGAGCCCCCAAGAGCGCCGCCATCGTGGTCATCAAGATCGGGCGAAAGCGCAGCAGGCATGCCTGGCGGATCGACTGCTCCGACGTCAGATGCTGCTCGCGTTCGGCCTGGATGGCGAAGTCGACCATCATGATGCCATTCTTCTTCACGATGCCGATCAGCAGGATGATACCGATCATCGCAATCACGGAAAGATCGAAGTGAAAGAGCGTCAGCATGAGCAGCGCGCCGACGCCTGCTGATGGCAGGGTCGAGAGGATGGTCAGCGGGTGGACATAGCTTTCATAAAGTACGCCCAGAATGATGTAGACGGCGATCAGCGCGGCAGCGATGAGTAAGGGCTCGCTGGCAAGTGACGCCTGGAACGCCTGCGCGTTACCCTGGAACGTGCCGCGCAGGGCGGGCGGCGTGCCAAGCTGCGCTTCGGCTGCTACGATAGCTGATGTCGCCTGGCCGAGGGCCACGCCCGGCGCCAGGTTGAAGGATAGGGTCACCGAGGGAAATTGCCCCTGATGGTTGATCGACAGGAATGTCGTTGGAAGCGTTGTCCATTTGACGAGCGTGCGGAGCGGAACTTCCTGGCCGGTGATCGGCGAGTGGAGATAAATCTGGTTGAGCGCCGTCGTCGAGGTCTGCAATTCGGGCGAAACTTCCATCACGACGTGGTAGCTGTTGAGCTGCGTGAAATATTGGGTCACCTGCCGCTGGCCGAACGCATCGTAAAGGATGTTGTCGACGAGCTGCGGCTGAATGCCGAAGCGCGCCGCCTGATCGCGGTCGATGGTAAGCGTCAGGGTGCCGCCGCCCGTCTGCTGGTCGCTTGCGACATCCCGCAGCTCGGGAAGCGTCTTCAGCCGGTCAAGCAGCTTTGGCGCCCATTGGTTGAGCTCGTCGAGATTGGGATCCTGTAGCGTGAATTGATACTGCGTCCGCGTGGCGCGACCGCCTACATTAAGGTCTTGGGCGACCTGCATGAACAGCGCGGCGCCTTCGATTTGCGCCAGCCGTGGCTGAAGCCGGCGGATCACTTGGTCCGCGGAAACATCGCGTTCGGTACGCGGCTTCAAGGTTATGAAAAAGCGAGCGTTGTTTTGCGTTTGACTGCCGCTGGCGCCGATATTCATGCCGACCGTCGCGACGGCCGGATCCTTGCTCACGATTTCCCCGATAGCGCGCGTACGGCCCACCATCTGGAGGAAGGAAACATCCTGTGCCGTTTCCGACGTGCCGAGGATGAGTCCTGTATCTTGCTGCGGGAAAAAGCCCTTTGGGATCGTCGTGAAGAGGATTCCGGTAGTCAGGACAGTCGCGATGAACACCGCGAAAGTGATCCGGTGATGACGTAGCGCGACGTCGAGGCCCCGGCGATAGGCGTCCAGGAGAAAATCAAAGGCGCGCTCCGACAACAGATAGAGGCGACCGTGTTGGACATCCCGTTCGCCGCGCAAGAAGCGCGCGCACATCATCGGGGTCAATGTCAGCGACACCAAGGCGGAAACGAGAATCGTCACCGTCACTGTCACCGCGAATTCGCGGAAGAGCCGGCCGACGATACCACCCATCAGCAGCAGCGGAATGAAAACCGCGATCAACGAGAAGCTGATCGATAGGATGGTGAAGCCGATTTCCCCCGCCCCCTTGATCGCCGCTTCCATGGGGTCGGCTCCATCCTCGATGTGGCGATGGATGTTCTCCAGCATGACAATCGCGTCATCGACGACGAAACCCACTGCGATTGTGAGCGCCATCAGGGACAGATTGTCGAGGCTATAGCCGAGCACGTACATCATGCCGAACGTTCCGACCAGCGCCAAAGGCACGGTGATGCTCGGGATCGCGGTCGCCCAGAGGCTGCGCAGGAAAAGAAAGATCACCATCACGACAAGCGCGATCGTCAGCATCAAGGTGAACTCGACATCGGCAACCGAAGCCCGGATGGTTTGCGTGCGATCGCTGAGAATGTCGATCTTGACCGAAGGCGGGATTGCCGCCCGCAGTTGCGGAAGGGATGCCTTGATCAAATCCACCGTAGCGATGACATTGGCGCCGGGTAGTTTGGAGACGGGGAGCAAGATCGCCGGCTTCCCGTTCGCCCATGCCGCCAATTTGGTATTTTCAGGCGCATCGATCGCGCGGCCGATATCGCGGACGCGTACCGGCGCACCGTTGCTGTAGGCGATGACGACATCATTCCAAGGCGCAGCCTCCAACTCTTGGTCGTTGTCATAGATCGTGAAGGTGCGGGTCGGCCCGTCGATCGTTCCCTTGGGGCTATCGGTGGTGGCCGTTATCAGGACGGAACGAAGATCCTCGAGCGAGAGGCCGAGCGCGGCGAGCTTCGCCGGATCGACCTGGATGCGCACGGCCGGCTTTTGCTGGCCGCCGATCCCGACCAAGCCAACGCCGGAGATCTGGCTGATATGCTGCAGCAATATGTTCTCGGCATAGTCGTCGACTTGGGTCAGGGGCAGCGCATCGGAAGTGACGGCGAGCACCAGGATAGGCGCGTCCGCCGGGTTGGTCTTGCGATAGGTCGGCGGCGCGGGAAGATTTGTCGGCAGTTGACCGCTTGCCGCATTGATGGCGGTCTGGACGTCTTGCGCGGCGCCATCGATGTTGCGCGTCAGATCGAACTGAACCGTAATCGCGCTGTTACCGAGCGTGCTGCTTGAGGTCATCTGCGTCACGCCGGGGATTTCCCCGATTTGCCGTTCGAGCGGCTGCGTCACCGAGGATGCCATCGTCTCTGGGCTCGCCCCTGGAAGCTGTGTCGTGACCTGAATAGTCGGAAAATCGACTTGCGGCAGCGGTGCCACCGGGAGGAGCGGATAAGCCGCGACACCGACCAGAAAGATGGCGGCCATCAACAGCGTGGTCGCGATAGGGCGCCGGATAAACCGAGTGGAGAGGCTCATTGCAACTCGCCCGGGGCTGCAGCCTGATCCGGCGCGGCGCTCGTGACATTCGACTTCGAGCTCTGGACCCGCGCACCCGGCTGCAGCCGATACTGACCGGCTGTTACGACCCGCTCGCCGAGTTGCAGTCCGCCGTCGATGATCGCTTGCCCGCCGGCAAATTGATCGAGCTTCAGCGACCGCATCTCAACGGTCGAATCGGGTTTGACGACGTAGGCATATAACCCGTTCGGCCCTCGTTGCACCGCCGGCGATGGAATCGTCAGAACATTGTGCTGCGTTTCACTCAGCAGCTGTGCGTTAACGAAGTCTCCTGGCCAGAGAGACTCCTTCTCGTTCGGAAACGTCGCCTTGATCCGTATCGTACCGGTTGATTGAAGGATTTCGTTGTCCAGCACCGCGACCGTTCCTCGATCGAGTTCGGTCTTCTGGTCGCGCGAAAAGGCGATAACTGAAACCGGCCCGGTGGCGGCAGACTTTCTGACAGCTGGAAGATCCTCTTCCGGTAGCGTGAAGATAACCGAAATGGGCTTCATCTGAGTGACGACGACTATGGGGGTATTTGCCGTCGTGAGCAGATTGTTGCCGGCATCCATAAGGCGAATGCCCGTGCGACCATCGATCGGTGACTTGATCGTCGTGTAATCGAGGTTCGCGGTCGCCAAGTCGATCGCCGCCTGGTCCATTTTTACTTGCGCATCAAGCTGAGCCACGAGCGCGCGTTGTGTATCGAAAATCTGTTTGCTGGTATAGTTTTGCGGAGCAAGTGTGGCATAGCGCTGGAGATCGAGTTTTGCGTTCTCCAGCTGAGCCTCGTCCTTGGCCTTAGTCGCAACCGCTTGATCGAGCGCTGCTTGGAAAGGGCGCGGATCAATCTGAGCGAGCGTGTCGCCGACCTTCACATCCTGGCCCTCGACAAATTTCATTGTTTGCAATTGCCCATCGACGCGGGTCGTTACCGTGATGGTGTTGAAGGCCTGCACCGTGCCGAGCCCCGTCAGATAGATCGGCACATCGGCCCGGCTGGCAGCAGCGATCTCGACAGGAATTGGCGGCGGCGTTGGCAAAGGCGCCTGACCGGTCCTGGACGCTGGGGAGAGCCAATACCATCCAGTGACGGCAAGCACGGCGGCGAGCGAGAGTAATACGACCGCACGCTTCCTTATCACTCTTGCGAAAAATGGCGACTTAGGCACTGGCCGCTCCCGTTTGGCTCCAACCTCCGCCCAGAGCATTGAAGAGGCTGACAATTGCGTCCAATCGCGCAGCTCGAACCTGAACGAGAGTCGTTTCCGACGTGAAAAGCGCCGTTTCCGTGTTGAGGAGGGTCAGCACATCGATGGTGCCGACGCGGAGCTGAGCCTGAGCGATCTGAAAGGCCCGTCGCGCCGTGTCAACCGCAGCTTGCTGGCGTTGCTCTTGCTCGGCAGTCTGCTGGGTCGCAACCAGCGCATCTTCGACATTTTGGAAAGCCGATATCACCGACTTACGATAATCCTGCAAGAGCTCGTCGTAGAAAGCTTGAGAGAACTGTAATTGTCCTTCAAGACTGCCACCTGAGAAGATCGGCTGGGAGACGCTCGCGGCGAGCGAGTAGAGCAGGCTGGCAGGACCGAGCAGGGACGACAGCGCCGCGCTTTCGAAGCCGCCTTGAGCCGTCAACTGGACGCTGGGGAAGAAGGCCGCGCGAGCGACGGTGATGTTCGCATTCGCTGCCTTCAGCTGGGCTTCGGCCATGGCCACATCGGGACGCCGGGCGAGAAGTTCCGACGGCATGCCCGGGGCGATGACGGGATGCGCCAAATCACTCAACGTGCCGGAGGTTATATCGACGGCTTCCGGCGGCTTGCCGATTAGAATGGCGAGGGCGTCGATGAATTGCCGCTCTTGTTGTCGAAGCGGCGGAATGCTGGCCCGCAGGGTCGCGACCGTGGTTTCTTGCTGCGCCACACTGAGCGCGTTCGCCGTACCGGCTGCTTCTTGCGCCTGAAGCGCCTTGAGAATGCTTTCGGCGCTCGCAAGATTTCCCTCCGTCACCGCCAGATTGTCACGCAGCGCCAGAATCTGGAAATAGGTCGTTGCGACGCTCGCCATCATGGTCAGCGTGACGGTTTCCTCGCTGTAGCGGCTCGCTTGCGCCGTTTCCTTGGCCGCCTCGAGCGATGCCTGGTTCTTTCCCCAGAAATCGATCTGATAGCTGGCGCCGATTTGCGCGTCATAGAGGGTGCTGGCCTGGCCACCACTACGGCTACGGGATACGCCGCCTCCAAACCCGACCGTCGGCAGCAGCGCTGCGCCGGCGATCCGAGTTTGCGCGTCGGCTTCGCGCACGCGGGCAATCGCCACAGCCAGATCAAAATTTCCAGCTAGGGCCTGAGTAATAAGGTTGTCGAGCTGCGACGACTCAAAGCCGTGCCACCAATCCGCTGAAGGCCATAACGGTGATTGCGCCGATTCACCACGCCACGTCGCGGGAACGTCAAGGTCCGGTCGCTTATAGCTCGGGCCGACGCTGCAAGCGCTGAGCGTGACGGCCAAAGCCGTTACGAGCGCTTTGAAACTTTTGCGTTCCAAACGCAATGATCCGGTCATGAGAGTTTGTTTAATCCATTCGAACGACGGCTGGCATTCGCATAAACCGTGATTTCGTCGCCAGTGTCCGCTGCGAGAGGTGGGTCGCTCGACTGGAAGTTTCGATTAAATTCGGCTTTAAACTGCGAGAGCGGAACGCCACCACGGATGGGGTCATTCCGCTGCCGCTGACGCACGGGATAGGTCGGCGACCCTCAAGCCCATCCGGTTTGCGACGTCAACGCTGTATTCGGGATCGGCCTTTTGAAAATGCGCGATCCGACGCTCGACGATCTCGACCGGCACGCCCCGCATCGCCTCCGTGAAGCAGTTCTGATTGTCGGCGGAGGGATCGCTGGCGTTCGTGGTGAGTGTCGGGCGTTTGCCCACAAGAGCGCTCCTGTGCTGTGAACGGTCAGGTTCGGACCGATGCAGCGCCGAACGGGCGCCTTGCCTATAAGGTAGCCAGCGGCCTGGATTACGACTTGGGCGGTATTGCGGAGGTTGGCGTAGGATTGCTCTAATCGCTCAACAGACCCCACTATCTACGGCTTGCGCGAGATTGCTGCGTGTGGGTGTTCGTTCGTAGATGCTTGACCCGCAACGGCCGGTTTCGGCTCTTTCATGTACCCGTCGCTCAAGGTCTTGAGAAACGCGACGACGGCATCCTCCTCCCGCTCGCTCACGCCGAGATTGCCGAGTTGCCGTTTGTTCTCGTTCAGGGAATTTTCAGCCACTGGCCAGCACGAGACTTTGTCGCCGGGGTCGTTTGGTGCGCAGCGCGCCAGGACGTCGCGTGTGTTGTAGAAATGCACGACGTCCTTACGGTTCGTCGCGCCGGGCGCGGATCGGTCGGCGATGGTGGACCCGGCGTGTTGCATATCTGCTCGATATTTGCGGGCCAGGTGATGGCGAAGCTCTGCTTTCCCCACACCGTCTCGAATAGCGAGCGATACGGCCGCTGGGAGATACGAAAGACCGCACAGGCGGCATCGGGCAGGCCCATTTCCACAGGATTGGTCGGCGGTGCCTGCGCCTGTTCCGCCGCCGGGTTGCCCAACCGAAGCCCGGTCGCGCGCATGTCCCAGAAATTACCCCCCACGAAATCCCCCTGGCTCGCATTGTAATGCAACACTGGCGCAAATGGCGCGTAGGAATGACTCTGGGGCTAGCAGCAGCAAGCAGAATACCAGATCATATATGATCATCGAGTTAAACAATAGAGTATTCGATGATGTATGTAGGGATTGGATCTGCGGCTATTTTGCTTGGTGTCAGCATTGTTACACTACACCGGTGGGAAAAGTTGGGTCGGTTGTTGCCGGCGCATCGAACGTTTGGCGGCCATCGCCGTTATGCGCTAGCGGAATCTTCGTCAGAAGACGCCATAGCAAACTCCTCATTGTCGATTTAATCGCATTGCCTGCTGTATTTGGCCGCAACGCTTCGCGCCGGCCTAGGTGCCGATCGCAACGGGCGGCACCTGGAGCGATGTGCCGGGAATGCCGGCATGCTCCAGTTTGATTTCGCGTGTCCTGGCCTCTCGAGTCATGATCTTGCTTTTTCTCGAGTGATTGCGGGTTGGCGGTACCGGCGGGTTACCACCACGTCAGCTTTCAACTGGGGGCGACCGGATAGGCACAATGTGAAGTCCTGCTTCCTCAGCGGCGATCAGGCTGAGCGCGGTCCAATCAAGACCGCCATAGCCGCGCGCAATTGCGGTGATCATCCGGTCTCGCACGACGTTGACCGATGGCATAGGGACGCCCGCATTTTCTGCCTCGGCAAGTCCTAAACGCACATCCTTGAGTGCCAGGGGCATGACGAATTCGGGCGCATGGCGCTGCTTGATCATCTTCTCGCCGTAAATTCTATGCACGCATCCGCCGAACATCGTGCTCGTCAGGATGTCGATGAAAGGTTTCGGGTCGAGCCCCCGCTTGAGAATCAGAGCGATGACTTCTCCAATCATCTCTAGGGCGGTCGCGGTCATCATATTACCGAGCAGTTTGATGAGATTCGCGTGTTCGGGATCAGAGCCGATGACAAATGTCTGTTGTCCGAGACCGTCCAAGAGCGGCTGACAGCGCTCGATATCGGCTTGAACGCCGGCGGCGAGGATGTAGAGCTCGCGTGCCTTGGCCGCATCTGGATTTCCGAAGACCGGTGCCGCGACATAGCCTTGCCCGTGGATCGCATGCTCGCTCGCGAGGTGAAAGGCAGTCGTCGTGCTGATCGTACTCATGGAAAGGTGAATTGCACCCGGCATCATTCCCACGGCAAGACCGTGGGTGCGGAAACCCCTATGTCCAAATACGACGTCGCGAACGGCGGCGTCGTCCGGCAACATGCTGACGACGATCTCGCAGCCGAACAGATCGGTGATATCCGTAGTCGGCATGAGGCCCAGCGCCACAAGCTCGCCCATTTGGTCAGGGCGACGAACATAGGCAATCACCCGATGCCCAGCGACAGCAAGGTTCGCGGCCATCGCCGCGCCCATGTGACCAAGACCGACAAAGCCGATTTCACCATGCACCGACAAGCAGCCATTCGATCCGGTGGCGCCGCGCTGACCGAACGGCCCGGTCTCGGACATTCCGGGGCTGAAGCTGAACTGGTCCTTGAACATAAGACCCCTCGTAATCAGGCGCTGATGCAATCGGATCTAGCGACCCTGGCGCGCCGCATACTCTAGCGATATTCGGATGCCGTGCTTGTCAATGATTGCCCCGCTTTGAGAGATCTTGCTTAGAACGTCTCTAACAGGCCGCTATTTAATCCCGGCATTCGATGGTGCATCCAGTGACCGACGTTCCGACTGACCAGAAAGAACGCAAGTCAACGGTGCTGTCGATTGAGGAGGGCATCCTCGGGTTGCATGGCGGACCGGCCCCAAAGCCATTGAGTGCTCCGGTCGTAGACTCATTGCCTCACGCCGCGCGTTTGAGCCGGAGTTCCGACCAGATGGCCGAGAGCGCCCGTACCAGATGGTCAATGTCCCGCTCGGTATGCAGCGGTGACGGCGTGATGCGGAGACGCTCGGTGCCGCGCGGCACGGTCGGATAGTTGATCGGCTGCACGTAGATTCCGTATTTGCTGAGCAGCACGTCGCTGATCTGCTTGCACAGCACGGGATCGCCGATCATCAATGGGACAATGTGGCTCGGATTGGTCATGTGGGGCAGTCTGGCCGCGTCCAAGCGCCGGCGAAGTGAAGCAACCACCGCTTGGTGATGCTGGCGCTCGCTGGCACTCGTCTTCAGATGCCGGATGCTTGCAAGTGCGGCGGCCGCGACCGACGGCGGCAGCGCGCTCGTGAAGATGAAGCCCGACGAGAAGCTCCGCACGAAATCGCACAGTGCCGTGCTGCCGGTGATATAGCCGCCCACTACGCCGAAACCCTTGGCGAGCGTACCCTCGATCACGGTCAGGCGATGGCTGAGTCCTTCGCGTTCGGCGATCCCACCGCCGCGCGGCCCGTAGAGCCCGACCGCATGGACCTCGTCGAGATAAGTCATCGCGCCGTGCGCGTCCGCGACATCGCAGAGCTCCCTGATCGGGGCGATGTCCCCGTCCATCGAATAGACCGATTCGAACACCACCAGCTTCGGCCGTCCGGGATCCAACGCCGCGAGCTTACGGTTCAAATCCTCCGGATCATTGTGCCGCCAGATTTGCTTTTCCGCCCGGCTGTGCCGGATGCCCTCGATCATCGAGGCATGATTGGCTTCGTCCGAGAGGACGACGCAACCAGGCAGGCGGGACGCAAGCGTACCGAGGGCCGCCCAGTTGGATACGTAGCCAGAGGTGAACAGCAGTGCCGCTTCTTTCTGGTGCAGATCAGCCAGTTCCCGTTCAAGCAGCACATGGTAATGGGTGGTCCCCGAAATGTTCCGGGTGCCGCCGGCCCCAGCGCCGCATCGGTCAATCGCTTCGTGCATCGCCGCCAGCACGGACGGATGCTGCCCCATGCCCAAATAGTCGTTCGAGCACCAGATCGTCACCGTCGATTGGGTCCCGTTGCCGAAGTGGGTCGCGTAAGGGAAATTCCCGGCGTGGCGTTCGAGATCGCAGAATATCCGGTAGTTGCCCTCCATATGGAGATCATGCAGCCGGTGCCGGAAGAAACCCTCATAGTTCATCGTCCCATCGGGGAGATGCGACGGATCGGTCGGCATGGCGCTCAGATAGTTCGGCGCCAAGCCGCGGACCGCGTGGTCGAGCGGACAGTGCGACGGGTCGATTGCCTGTCCCGGCATGGCCCAGGCGGCGTGCTCCGGGTTGGCCGGAACGAGCGTCATCGTGGTCATCGGTATCTCCGTTGCTGATTGGCCGCTAGTTGTGCCTGACGCCCGATCTGAGGCCACCCCCCAAATGGGGTCACCCTCCGCCAACAAGGGCCGCCATTTCGGGATTGCCTTGTTGCTGCGCCAGAGCGGCCGCGGTGTTGCCCCCCGTATCTTTTAGTGCGGCATTGGCGCCGCGGGCTATCAACAGCTTGACAACGTCTGTCCGGCCGAACATCGCGGCCATCATAAGAGCGGTTTGTCCCACATTGTTGACCGCGTTGACGTCGCAATGTTCCGTCAGCAACCGATCCGCGACTTTGCTGTCACCCTTGAACGCAACTCCCATCAGGGCGTTGTTGCCCTTCGGATCGGTGGCGCAGGGATCCGCGCCTTTGGCGATCAGGAAATCGACCGCTTGGACCTGTCCATTATACGCGGCCAGGATCAGCGGCGTGAATCCGCGAGGATCGTGCTCATTGGGATTCATCCCGGCTTTGATCAGACCATCAAGGAGATCGACCCGGCCCGCTCGGGCGGCATCGAAATATTCTTCTCTGACGTGCTCTGGAGAAGGCGGCTCGCTTTGCGCCAGTGCGCCCTGAAAACCGACAAGGCTCAGGCCGGCGGCGAACGCAACTCCAGCAGCACTCCGCTTTGCTTGAGGCGACATGATAGCAGTCCTTAAATGAGGAAGGGGGGCCGCGGGCATTGGACCCGCGACCGATATCCGACAGAACGCTGGCGTCAGTTAACTGACGTCATCTTCTTCTCGACGGACTTGATGTCCACGCCGACGGCCGCGGCCAGCCGCGTACCGTAATCCTTGTCAGCCTGATAGAAGTGGCTGAGCATGGCTTCCTTGATCTCCATGCTCTTTACCTGGCCGAGATCGGCGGACAGGTTCTTGATCAGATCGTCCTGTTCATGCTTGTCGAGGGCGCGATAGAATTCGCCCGCCTGGCGGAAATTATCCTGTTTGTCGATCGCCTTCTGCTGCGTCGTGCCGGTTACGGCATATTGGCTGTAGCGGAACTGCGGGACCTCGGCGGGATTCTCGGCGACATTGGTCGGCTCGAAATTCACCTCGCCCTGATGCGGGGCGGACTGCATGGCGCCGTCGATATTGTTGTTGCTGACCGGCGTCAGCGGCCGATTTACCGGCAGCTCCATGTAGTTGGACCCAACTCGGTAGCGCTGGGTGTCGGCATAGGCAAACAGACGTCCCTGCAGCATCCGATCGGGCGACGGCTCAATCCCCGGCACAAGTTCGCAGGGACAGAAGGCGGACTGTTCCGTATAAGCGAAAAAATTGCTCGGCATCTTGTTCAAGGTCATCGTGCCGACTTTCACCTCCGGAACGTCGGTCCAGACCTTGGTATCGTCGAAGCCGTCATAGCTCAGCTTCGCCACCTGCTCCGGCGTCAGCAGCTGCACCATGAGGTCCCATTTCGGGGAATTGCCGTGGCTGATATTGTCGTACAGATCCTTGGTGGCATAGTTCGTGTCAGCGGCCTTCGTCTCTTCGAGGGTCATGCCTTTCACGCCTTGCTGGCTCTTCCAGTGGAACTTGGCGAAGATCGTCTCGCCCTTGCTGTTGACCAGCCGGAAGGCGTGCACGCCCCAGCCGTCCATCGTGCGGTAGCTGGCGGGCATGCCTATCATGTCGGTGTACAGCTGGGTCAACATCTGTGTCGACTCGGGAACGCGCGAGAAGAAATCGAACGCCCGGTTGGGGTCCTGCACGTTCGTGACCGGCGAAGGCTTGTTGGCATGGACGAAATCGGGGAATTTTATCGCGTCGCGGATGAAGAAGATCGGCTCGTTGATGCCCACGATGTCCCAGTTCCCCTGGTCGGTATAGAACTTTACGGCGAAGCCGCGCGGATCGCGCGCCGCTTCGGGTGAGCCGCGGAAGTTCATGACGGTCGAGAACCGCACGAATACCGGCGTTTCCTTGCCCGGTGCGGCGAAGAGCGAGGCCTTTGTGTATTTCGAGAAATCGGCGCTGGCGACGAAGACGCCCTGGGCGCCGGTGCCGCGGGCATGAACGACGCGTTCCGGAATTCTTTCGCGGTCGAACCGCGCCAGCTTCTCGATCAGATTCATATCCTCAAGAAGGACAGGCCCCTCCGAGCCGGCCGTCTTCGAGTCCTGGTTGTCGCCCACAGGCGCACCGGTATCCCTCGTCATAGAGACGTTTTGGGCCGCGGCTGAACCGGCCACCAGGCCAGCCAGTCCCAAAGCAATGATTGTACGCATAACAGCTCCTTCTCGCTTTTGTCTCAGTGAGCTGCCGTTTCGGGAGATCCGGTCAGCCCGGTGATTGGACGCTACGGGGAGAATTCGTACCTAAGCTTAGAACTGTCGTAAATTATACTTTAGAATAGTTCTAATAATCATTCTCCCGGAACCACCACCCATCGAGCTCCAGGGCAAGAGCGTCGAGGCATAAGTCCTCAAGGGCTTCAGGCCTGAGCGCTGATGCAATCTCTGGTGCCATCGGATCTCGCGACGTGTCACATACTCAGACGTGCCACATACTCAGATGACGGTATCGACGTTTGCTACGCTTGAAGCGATCTTCTTCGGAACGCCTCAAACACCCGGCTCGATCAAGTAGTTGAGCTAACGGCACTTCTCCGCACTATCTGTGGCCGTGTCCGCCATGCCCGCCAAAGCCCCCATGATCGCCATGACCGACGATGATATCTCCACCGCCCCAATAATCGTATGGTCCCCACATGCCCCAATCGAAGGCATTATCTTCCGCCATTTCCGTCGCCCGGAGCTGCTCCTGGGCGATACGCTGCTGTAAGGCCGTCTGCTGGAATCGCTGAAATGCGGCCGGGTCGCCAACGAATAGGCAATGACAGAATTGTGGGTCCGCATAGACGTAGCCGATCGTATCGACTCCACCGGCTTGCAGTTGCTGCGAGAGGATCCGGAACGGCGGAAGCGAGGCTAGATGCGCCTGCCGCTGCGGCGTCGAGGCGGGCTTCTCCAAAAAGCCGGCCGCCACCAGCATTTGCTCCTTGTCCTGGACCCGCGACGCTTGAGAGACGCACGCGGCAAGGCAAACGACGACTGCCGATGTCGCGATGCATCGCAAAAGATTTGGGGTTGATAGGCGGGCCATGGTGTCGCCTCCGCTGAATTCGTGGAAAAATCGGTTCGCATTGCGATCAATCCCTAAGGTGACAGTGTGCCGATTTCCTGCTTGTCAAAGTTTGCTGCGCTTGAAGCGATCTTGCTCAGAACGCCTTAAACATCTGGAAAGGACGGAACCGATAGCAACGTCGACGGGCACGAACTCTGCCGATCGCGGGAAAAGTCGTAGGCGCTCTAGACAAAGGTATAATGCCTTGATTTGTCTCGCTATCTGATCTTGATGCGCAGTAGGAAGCGCACAATTTTGGTCTAACGCCGAGGCACCCTCGACGTTCGCCGATACAGGAAAGTTGAATTGTCGAATAGGCCACTGATTTCGATCATCGACGATGATGAAGCGGTTCGCGAGGCTACCAAGGGCTTGATGAGGGCAATGGGATTTCTCGCGGAGACGTTCGGAAGCGCCGAGGATTTTTTAAAGTTCGATCGTATGCGCAATACGGCCTGCCTGATTGCGGATGTGCAGATGCCGCAAATGAGCGGGTTGGATCTGCATCGCCGCTTGCTTGCGTCCGGCGTCTTCATTCCGACGATTCTGATGACTGCCTACCCCGATGACGGCATTCGAGCACGGGCCCTCAACGCCGGCGTCCTGTGCTATCTGACCAAGCCATTCAGCGAGGAAGACTTGCTCTCCTGCATCGATTCCGCTCTCGACCGCGGTGAAGCAGGAAGGCGTCGAAACGACAATTCGGCGTGATTGCGGTGCCGTCACCATGCGCATACGGCGGGGCGAGATTGTCATGGAAATGCTGCAAATCCGCTGTTTCTTCTCGGTCGCCCGGAGCTAAATCTCACCAAGGCGGCGACGCACTGCAACGCTCAAGTTAATTCGCTTGGCGCCGACGGTGTCTTTCGCCGTATCCCGTCACCCTCCTTCGTACGACCAGGATCGCGTTTCGCCGCAGGCGTTTCCGCTTCCGGCTATCCATGCCCTCGCCGCTCGAAACCGCGCTGCGCGCCGCTTCCAATTCACTTGCCGAGAGATCTCGCTTGAACAGGTCCCAGAATCTTTCGTCAAGATCATTCATGATGTTGGTCCATCCTTAGTTGCATGCGCGATCAAAGCTATTCGGTGGCAAGGCTCTGATACCGGGTTCCCGTGCTTGGTTTCGAGATTGGCGCGATGCCAACGGCGCCTATCACACGCCATCTGGTGAATGCTTCCGAGCACGAGGACCAAGGCAACCCACATGAGGACGGCCATAATGAGCACCTCGATCGCCGGTGCGAAGTATCTGCTGAACCTCCCCGCTTGGCACCCAATTGCAGCATGGAATTGGCTCCAGTGCGGATAGCAGAATGATGAATGTTTGATTACAAGGCTAAAACGCAAGAGCGAGCGAGCCTCAAGGTTCCGGAGCGACTGTGGATTTGTTTGGTGCATATCATCACAATCAGCCAGAGTACCTCCGGTGAACTGTCGCAATCGCGGAACGGGTTATTCATACCAACGGCAGCCACCCAGGCCTGGGAATTGGGCTAGTACTGCCTTTCGTTTGTTGGCCGGCCAAAAAAGTGAAATTGGGAGGGGTAATGTCAAAAAGGTTCGCAACCTCAATCGAACATCCGGTCTTTCGCCAATCGGTGCATAGGCTGTTGCTTGTTGCAGGCTGTGGTTTCGCTGTCATATCTCCACCGGCTTTGGCAGATCCTGTTGTAGCGAACGGCGAGACATTGGAAGAAATCACGGTCGTTGCCCAACGACGCGAGGAGAAACTTCACGATGTGCCGATCGCAATCAGCGCGTTCAGTGCACAGTCGCTTGAACAACGCAATATTACGTCAGTTTCGGGAATCAGCGGCCTCGTGCCCAATGTCCAGATTGTGGAGGCGGCGCGAACCACCTCGACCCAGATCGCGATTCGCGGCGGTATTACTGTGAACCCAGCTGCTTATTGGGAGCCGACCGTCGGCATCTATATCGATGGTGTTTATGTCGGCAAAAACCAAGGCAACGTCTTCGATCTGCCTGACCTCGATCATATCGAGGTGCTGCGTGGCCCACAGGGCACTTTGTATGGACGCAACACGCTCAGCGGCGCGATCAACATTGTGACAAAGAAGCCTTCCGGCGAGTTCGGCGGATTTGCGGATTTCGGTGTCGGCGATTATGGATATCTTACCGGTCGGTTGAGCGTCGACCTGCCCAAATTCGGGCGTCTGAGCGTCAAGATCTCGGCTGAAGCTGGAGCACGCGACGGCTTTGTCGACGTGCTCGGCAATCCCAATCCGGCGGTAGTCAAGGCGCAACCAAGAACGGTGGGATCGCTCGACAATCTCAATACCAGGTCGGCACGGATCGCGGCCCGGCTCGATGCGACCGACTCACTCACGTTTGACTATGTCTTTGAGTTCGATGACGCGCGACAATTGCCCCAATACCAACAGCTGTACCGTGTCGCCCAGGGCGGTCTGTTCGATCCGACATCACCCCGCTATGTCGGTGGCGGACCAGTTGGCGGGCAATATTTCGGTTTCCCGCTGAATCTCTATCTCCAGCCGAGCCGATCTCTAACTTCATTCGATAACGGGGCAGTCAATAACGGCACACTCTATGAAACATCGCTGATCCGGTCCCACGCCTTAACGGCCACATGGGAGCTAGATGACATCGTTCTGAAATCGATAACCGCCTATCGGCAGATGAACTGGCAGAACTCGGCGGACCTCGACGGAACGCCGCTCAACGTCGCATCGGTGCAGTTGACCACCCTGTATCATTCCTTTTCACAGGAACTACAGGCAACAGGTAAGCTGGATCGTTTTCAATATACGGCAGGCGCCTACTACTTCTCGGACGGCGGGCCGACAGACAATCCGCAGCAATATTTCGGCGGCAGCACCAACATTGACCCGAAATACGCTTTTACCACGAACTCCTACGCTCTTTATGGGCAGGTCGAGTATAACCCGCCGATTCTGCGGGACCGCCTTACCCTGACTGCCGGGCTTCGCTACAGCAACGAAAATAAGACGGGCCAGCGTTCGGAAACGGCAGTTGGAAGGCCCGGCTATATTATTCCCCCCGACACCAGCGGCAGCAAAAACTTCGACGCGGCAACACCGCTTTTTATTGTTAAATATAATTTTAGTGATGATTTCAACATCTACGCCAAGTTCTCAGAAGGCTACAAAAGCGGTGGCTTTAATCTAGAGGCGCCGACGGTGGCCGAAAGCGTCCGCCCCTTCGATGCCGAAACGGTGGACGAATACGAAGTCGGCTCAAAACTGCGCTTTTTTGATCACCGGCTAGAAGTCAACGCTGCGGCCTTCTGGGATCAGCGCAGAAACATGCAGCTCAGCGTGTTCGTGCCGGTGCAGGGCGGAGCGGTGCAGAGCGTCGTTCGAAACGCCGGCAGCGCCGACATACGAGGGTTGGAACTTGAGGTTGCAATTCTGCCGGTCGATTGGCTGCGGCTCCAGGGAACGCTAGGCTATCTAGCGCCCACCTATAACGTGTTTATCAATAATGGGGTGAATGTCGCCAGCGACCGGGCATTTCCCTATTCACCACCGATTACAGCCAGCATCAGCGCCGATGTGACCGTGGCGGAGACCGAGTATGGAAAGCTCGATTTGATCATGGATTACAGTCATTCCGACCCATACTATTTGTATCCTTACTCATTAAGCGTCGATCCAAATACCGGACAAAACGCCAGAACGACGAAAACCGATGTCCGCGACCTGGTCGATATCCGGCTTCGGCTGGCAGATATCCCAATGCCGAACGGAACCGCCGATCTGTCGGTGTGGACGAAGAACCTGTTCGACGACAAATATCGTACTCAAATGATCGACTTCGGCCCCAGCTTTGGTGGCATTGTGAATGCCGTGTACGGGCATCCGCGCACCATTGGTGCGAACCTGACCTATCACTGGTGATTATGGAGCAGCGGCCACCAGATCTGAGCTTAACTGGGAATCCGCGATGAAGAAGCTGTTGATAGCCGCCTGTCTGGAAATCTTCGCCGCCGAGGGCACAGCGCTGGCGGATTCGACTCAGCCAGCTTCGCAACCGGAGGCTCCGGAGCTCGATCGGGCATTCGACAGACTGATCGGGGCGGTCAGGCAGTCAAAGGACTTCATCACGAACCACGTTTTTTTCAAGGACCCCGAGAACCGGGCAGCCGGGATGGCATTCATCTCAAGCATGGTCATCCGTACGTTGGAAGAGGATGTCGTCCTCGATGCCGACTATCCCTTCTTCCGTGTGCTCGATTTCCGCATTCGCGAGGGTGGCGACAATCCTGACCAGCGGTACCTGTTCGCGCCGGTCAGAGGCGGCGAAACCTACCGGGTCTGGGGTCGCCTGGGTAAACAAAGACGGCTCGATTTCCAGATGTATGCCGGGGCGCCTTATATCAAAGGAGGAGGTCGGGTTGTTTCAAACCTGGCGATGGAGAATATCATCTTCGATAAGGACGGACGGTTCGAAGTCATCCTGTCGCCGCACAAGCGGCCTGGTAATTGGATGGAGAATTCGTCTGACTCGACCAAGCTAATGGTCCGCCAAATTTTCAGCGATTGGAAGAACGAGACTCCCGGAGAAGTCCATATCGATCGCGTTGGCTATGAAGGCGCGCTCAAGCCCCGGACCAGCGAAGGTGCCATGGCCGACAAGCTCGACAAGGCGGCGGCCGATCTGGTCCAGACGGTGGAAGCGTGGCCCAGCTTTGTGCTCGAGCGTTATGTCAACACGATGCCCGCCAACAGCCTGACGCCGATGACTGACCCAGTATCGACCGGCGGTGTCCAAGGACGATGGATGAGCGAGGCCCACTTTGACTTGAAGGATGACGAGGCGCTCATAATTACGACCTGGCCAATGAGCGGGAATTACCAGGGCATCCAGCTCACCGATCTATGGTTTTCCTCTCTGGAGTACGCCAACCGGCAGAGCAGCCTGACAGCTGATCAAGCCTATCGCACAAGCGACGGCGCGTACCATTTTGTGGTGTCGAGCAAAAACCCGCGGGTGCAAAATTGGCTCGATACAGGCGGCTTGCGGCAGGGAACGATTCTGTTGCGCTTTGATGGGATGAAAGAGCCGGAATTCCCTAAAGATAAGCAGCCGACGATCCAAACTGTTAAGTTCGCTCACCTGCGGAAGCATCTCCCTTCCGACACCCCTGATTTTTCGTTGGATGCACTGCGAAATGTCATTGCAGAGCGCAGGGCGAATGTGCAAACCCGGTTTGGAAATTAAGACTGCCGCGTTTACAAGGTGGCAGCGCCTATCGCGATGCCGACGACGCCCGCCCGGATCGGCGGCATCATCGAGGAGATCTATAATCGCCAACGGCTGCACTCAGCGCTCGATTACACTCGACTACAAGGAGCGGCTGGCGTTGTAAGGGCACCGACGCCTAATCGATGCCGTCGCGCGGAGGCGCCGATCGGCTGTCGGAGATTGTCGAAGTTCTGCGCACGAAGGCCGCGCACAATTTTACCCTTTACAAGCCCGGGATGCTGCAGCGCCGGATCGAACGGCGCATGACGATGGCGGCGATCCCGCTCGGGCCGTGGGCACCTACCTCGAAACTCTACCCGGCAATGCGGGAGAGCTCGGCCTTCTCTCCAAGAAGCTGCAGATCAAAGATCAGGCTATCCAATCAGGCGCGAAAAGCAGGGAGAAAAGCTGCGCTTACGATAAACCGACACCATGCATTCCTGAATCGGAATTGTATCAGCACGCTTTGGTCGAGCAGGACGCCGAAATGAGCGTCCGAAACGCCGGACGGCGTTCTAAGGCATCAAGCCCGTCATCAGGCCGTCTCTCGAGTGAGAAATGTTAGAAATTGTATGTGGGTCATCGGTCTCGCAATAAAGAAACCTTGTGCCATGTCGCATCCGGTAGCTTTCAGTATATTCCA
>JAQGIF010000197.1 GCA_028291345.1 Rhodospirillales bacterium
AAAGGCGGCGCCCCCTTCGAGGCGCCGCCTGGCTCTAGAGCCTTTTTTAGGAGGTTGGGCCTCCCTCATAGACGATCTGAACACGCCGGTTCTGCGGTTCCTTCACGCCGTCGGCGGTCGGGACGAGAAGATCCCGCTTGCCCTTGGCGATGATCTCGATCTCAGAAGAAGAAACACCGTCCTTCTCCAGCTGGGCCGCGACCGACTCCGCCCGGCGGCGGCTGAGACGCATATTATAGGCGTCGGAGCCTACCGTGTCGGTGTGACCGGTGACTTCGAGCTTGGTCACTCCCGCTGGGCCGGCATTATGCGCCGCCTGGTCGACGATCGTAACGGCCTGGGGCGTCAGGTCAGACTTGTTGAAGTCGAAGAACACCAGATAGCTCTTCGGCACCGACGGCGCCGGAGCGACGACCGGTGGCGGAACGTAGGCAGCCGGGGTCTCTTCCGCCTCGGACGGGCCGCCGAAGCGGTATTTCAGCGAGAAGCCGTACATCCGCGGCGGGCCAAAGGAAACCGAAGAGAAGCCCAGCAGCGTATAGAGCGGCAGCGTTCCGGCAATATAGGTGTTGTCGGTCACGTTGTTCGCGAAAGCGGCGGCATCGACCGGATAGCCGAAGATATTCGTCCAATCCAGCCTGAGGTCGATGACGTCGTATCCCGGGACGACGCGCAGCGGGTCGTTCGGAACGATCGTGGCATATTGCTGACCGTTGCGCGAATAGGTCGCTGTCAGGCTGACATCGCCGTATGAATCGTCGATCGGCAGATGATAGGTGCCCGAAAGGCCCCATTCGACCTTCGTGTAATAGATGAAGGGCGGCTTGAAGCTGAGGCCGGGATAGACGTCATATTGCGGGAAAACATAGGAATAATGACCGGAAAGCTCGAGCCCGTTGAACGGGATGATCGTGGCCTCGAGCTCGCCGCCTTCCACCGTGGCGGCGCCGCCATTGGTCAGCGCGTTGGCGATGCGCGTCACTCCGGTCGCATCCAGGAACGAGACGGGCGTGCTGACCTGAATGCTCTTATAGTCAGTATGGAACAGGTCGGCATTGGTCCGCCCCTTGACGCCCATCAAATCCCACTCCGACTTCACGCCGATTTCGACGTCGGTGACCTTTTCCGGCTGGTATTTCTGGAAGGCCGGGGCGACCGTCAGGTTGAAGCCGCCGGGCCGATAGGCATGGCCGGCGCGAACATAGAGCAGGAGGTCTGGCGTCAGCTGTTCGTCGAGGCTAACATTCCAGCCCGGCGAATTGAAATTGCCGTTCACCGCGTTTTCGCAATTCCGATCGGCGAATAGGGCGGTGCAATTTGTCGGCGCACCGGCGCCGTTCCGATTGATCCCATCGCGGGCGTTGGTCGCGCGCTGATTTACCGAGGCGAAGTCCCAGGTATAGCGATAGCCCGCGGTAAAGCGCAGTCCTTCGACATAATCACCCAGGTCATAGATGCCGTGCGCGAACACCGCCTGGCTGCGCGACGAATTGTTGAAGTGGTAGAAAGCGAGGCTACCCAGCGTGTCCGTCTCGTAGAGCGAGTCGCCCAGCGGGTGGATATATTCGAGATATCCGCCAACCACCCAGTCGAGTTTTCCGCCAACCGCTTTGCCCTGTAGCCGCATCTCTTCGGTATATTGCACCTCGTTCACGGTCCAGCCGTGCGGATTGATAGGGTCGCCGATATTGATCAGCGGCACGAACGTTCCATCCGAATCCTGGGTCGCCAAGGTCTTGGTCACGTTGGCCGAGGCGATGTTCTTGAGCGACAGGTCCTCGTTGATATCCCAAGTCGCCTGATCGACGAAGCCGTAGAAATAATCCTTGCCGATCCCGGGCGTCGTGCGGCCATTCTCCAGACGCGGGCCTAGCGCCTGCTGCTGCGCGAACGCCGTCAGAAAGCCGAGTCTCACCGCCGGCGCGAAGGCTGGATTGACGTATTTTGTGATCGTCGATCCGCCGTTGCTGTGCTGCCAATAGCCGGTATAGAGCAGGTAATTCTCGAAATCGTCGCTCGGCCGGAAGGTTACCCCGACGCGCCAGGAATAGTAGTCGCGATCGTCGTAATCCTTGCCGGTCCGCGCATCGATCGTATAGCCGTCCCGCGTCTGGCTTTGGCCGGCTACCCGGACCAGCAGCTTGTCGGCAATGATCGGCACGTTGATAGCCGCCTCGAACTCGCGGTCGCTGTAATCGCCGAGTGTCGCCTTGGCGTAGCCTTCGAAGTCGTTGGACGGCCGCTTGGGCGCGATGGAAATCAGGCCGCCGATCGAGTTTCTACCGAATAGTGTGCCCTGCGGGCCCTTATCGACCTCGATATGGTCCAGATCGAAGAAACTCCCTGGAGCGACGCCATGGGTCACGCCGGTGCTTGTGCTGTAATCGGCTTTGGCGGCGACATCGGCAAAATAAACCGCCACGCCCTGCAGGCCGCGCAGCACTGTATGGGTGGAATAAGGGGCGTTCGCATCCGATCCGGGCAGCGACGCGTTGAGGCCTGGCACGCTGCGGATCAGCTCGTGAATCTCGTCGATATGCCTTTCTTCGATGTCTTTCGCACTGAACGCGGTGATCGCCACCGGAACGGTCTGGATCTTTTCTTCCCGGCGCCGGGCGGTCACCACGACCTCTTCCAGGCCGGAGGATACTGACGCTGCCGGCTGGTCGGCCGGCTGGCCGAACGCGCCGCCGCTATAAGCCAGTCCCAGAACGCTGACAGACGCGCATAGCAGTCCTAAGAAGCGTGGTGACATCGGTTCCTCCCTGTTTCGTTTTTCAAGTGTGTTTTCACACCAGTCCGACACGTCGCAGGCAATTTCCCGACCCGCGCCGACGTTATTTCCATCCCGCCGGGAGCGTAATATCGCCCTGGGTCAAAAGCAACCACTTGCTTGGTGTTTTTGCACCACATTTGCTGG
>JAQGIF010000209.1 GCA_028291345.1 Rhodospirillales bacterium
ATCGTGGCTGGGCGCGGCGCGGCCTGGAGGCGAAATCCGCCGCGATTCTGGCTTTGGATGTCGAGCGCCGGCAAGTTCAGACCCGGCTGCAGCAGGCTCTGGCCCGGCGTAACGAGGCTTCGAAAGAGGTCGGGGAAGCCAAGCGCAAGAAAGATGAAGCCGGCGCTGCCGCTCTGATGGCGGAAGTTGCAGCCATCAAGGCCGAATTACCGGCGTTGGAGGAGGCGGAGAGGGCGCTAGGCGAACAGCTCGACACGATGCTTGCCGGACTGCCGAATATTCCGGGCGCAGACGTTCCCGACGGCCTGGACGAGACCGGCAATATTGAAATTCGCCGTTTCGGCACCCCGCCGACGATCGAGACGCCGCAGGATCACGTCGCGCTGGGCGAGGGGCTTGGGCTGATGGATTTCAACGCGGGGTCCGCGCTGTCCGGCGCGCGTTTCACCGTCCTATCGGGCGCGCTGACGCGGCTGGAGCGGGCGCTCGGCCAATTCATGCTCGACTTGCATACGAGCGAGTTCGGCTATCGCGAGATGTCGGTGCCGCTGATGGTGCGCGATGCGGCTATGTTCGGAACTGGGCAGCTGCCCAAATTTGCCGAGGATCTGTTTCAGACAACCAATGGCTACTGGTTGATCCCGACCGCCGAGGTGTCGCTGACCAACCTGGTGGCGGACAAGATATTGGAGGCCGAAACCCTGCCGCTGCGCATGACGGCGCTGACACCCTGTTTCCGCGCTGAGGCCGGCGCTGCCGGGCGCGACACGCGCGGTATGATCCGCCAGCATCAATTCTGGAAAGTCGAGCTGGTGTCGATCGCCGCGCCCGACCAGTCCGAGGCCGAGCAGGAGCGGATGACCGCGGCGGCGGAGACGGTGCTGACCCGTCTGGGGCTGCCCTTTCGCACCATGTTGCTGTGCACCGGCGACATGGGTTTTACGGCGCGAAAGACCTATGACATCGAGGTCTGGCTGCCGGGACAGAACGCCTATCGTGAAATTTCCAGCTGCTCCAACTGCGGCGATTTCCAGGCCCGCCGGATGAAGGCGCGGACCCGCCCGCGCGGCGGCGAGGGCACCCCTGAATTCGTCCATACATTGAACGGTTCTGCGCTGGCGGTTGGCCGCTCGCTGGTCGCGGTGATCGAAAATTATCAGCAGCCGGATGGCTCGATCGTCGTCCCGGAGGTGCTGCGACCCTATATGGCCGGTTTGGAATTGATCAAAGCTCATGGATAGACCGCCCCTCGACCTGTCCCGTGCGCGGATTCTCATCTCGAACGATGACAGTATCCATGCGGCCGGGATCAAGGTGCTGGAAAAGATCGCGCGCTCGCTCACCGACGATGTCTGGGTCTGCGCGCCCGAAACCGAACAGTCCGGGGCCAGCCATTCGCTGACGATTCACCGGCCGCTGCGGATGCGGGAATATGACGACCGGCACTTCTCGGTCGACGGCACGCCAACCGACTGCGTCATGCTGGCGATGAGTCATCTGCTGAAGGACCACCGGCCCGATCTAATCCTGTCGGGCATCAATCATGGTGCCAATATTGGCGACGACGTAACCTATTCCGGCACCGTAGCCGTCGCGATGGAGGCGACTTTGCTCGGCGTGCGCGCCGTCGCCGTCAGCCAGCGGGTCGAGGAGGGGCAGGCTTTGTCCTTTGCCGGGCCGGAGGCGCGGGCGGCGGATCTGATCCGTAAGCTGGCCGGAGCGGCATGGCCTGAAAACGTCATGCTCAACATTAATTTTCCCGCCGTGGTCCCCGATGCGATTACCTGTACCCGGCTGGTCAGGCACGGCCGGCGCAAGCTGGGCGACGATCTGCGCGAGCGGTTCGACCCGCGCGGCCGATCCTATTTCTGGATTGGGCCGCAGCGCTCGGGCAATGAGGTGCCGCATGATACCGACATTGCGGTCGTCGAGGGCGGCGGCATTTCGGTGACGCCGCTGTATCTCGACCTGACCCATTTTCATTCCCTGCCAACTTTTGCCGAAGCCTTGGGCTAGAACAGCCGCCAGGCTAGAAAAGGTTCAACGGTGTCGACGGACGCGCGCAAGCTTCGGTTATTGATGTCGCTGCGTCGGTCGGGCGTCACCGACGCGGCAGCGCTCGGCGCGATCGAGCGCATTCCGCGCGAACTCTTCGTCCCCGACAGCTTCCAGGATCGTGCCTGGGAGGATTCTGCCCTACCGATCGGCCACGGCCAGACCATCAGCCAACCCCTGGTGGTGGCGATGATGACCGCGGCGCTGGAACTCAATGACCGGCGCAAGGTGCTCGAGATTGGCACCGGCTCAGGCTACCAGACTGCCGTCTTGGCCCTGCTGTCGCGTCGCGTCTACACGATCGAGACGATCAAGCCGCTCCAGGACGAGGCGGCGAAGCTGCTGGAAAAACTGCGCATCCATAATGTGACGATGCGCCATGGGGACGGCAGTTTAGGTTGGCCGGCGCAGGCACCGTTCGACCGTATCATCGTCACGGCGGCCAGCGGCGGGGAGGCGCCGAAGCCCCTTGTCGACCAGTTGGGTGAGGGCGGTATCATGATCTGCCCAGTTCGTCGGGCGGCCGCTACATCTGAACTAGGGCAAATGATGATTCGCGTTCGCCGCGAAAAAGACCAAATTACCAGCGAGGATTTATGGCCCGTGCGATTCGTGCCCTTGGTAACGGGGTCGCCGGCCGCCAAAACTGACAAAAGAATAGGGGCGTGATGAGCAACCGGCTTGCAGTTCTTCTGATCGCGACGACCATGCTCGGCGGCTGTACCGCTATTGACGAGATGACCCAGGAGCCGACAGTTCGGGCGCCGGGCCAAGTCGGCTATATGGTGGCGGCCGAGCCGGGACAGACGCTGGAATCGATCGCAACTCGGTACGACTTACCGAGCAGCGCGTTGATCGAGGCCAACCATCTCCGGCCGCCTTATACGCTGCGTCCGCACCAGACGCTGATCATCCCGCCGCCCGCGACCTATCGCGTGCATGACGGCGACTCGGTGGCCGAGATCGCGACCTTGCTCGGTGTCGACGAAGTCGCGCTCGCGCGTGCGAACGGCCTGCAGAAGCCCTATCACATGCACGTCAACCAGGTTTTGCGGGTGCCGGGCGGTTACGGTGACGGCGGCCTGATTCGCGACGCCGGGCCCGATGCCGATCCGAACCTAGCCTATGTGCCGCCGGGGCAAGCAGCGGTGACGCCGCGTTCGTCGATCTCGGCGCAAAGTTTGGCGCCGCCTCCGGGCGTCGGCAGCGGCCCAGGCGGTGGATCGTATGGGCCGCAGCCCATGGCGCCAACGCAATCGCCGCCTGCGCAAAATATGGGACCGCCGCCGCGCGGTTTGGGGCCGCCGCAGACCCAGATGTCCTCGCCGACCGCGCTGGCGCCTCAGGCGCCCGGACGGCAGCCCGCGCCACCGCAGACGGCGTTTCAGCAACCGCAAAATACCATGCCGCAGAACACGCCACCGATGGCGAATCCGCCGCCGAGGCCCGTGCCGCCTGCGGCGTCCCAGCCCCCCGCATCCACACAGCAGGCCCTGGTTGCCCCGGCGGGCGTTGCTGGCGCGCCGCATTTCATCCGGCCGGTCAGCGGCCAGACGGTTCAGGGCTTCGGCGCGGACGGATCAGGCCAGACGAATGACGGTATCAACATCACTGCGGCGGCCGGAACCTCGGTCCAGGCCGCCGATGCCGGCACGGTGATCTATACCGGCAACGAGCTGGCGGCCTTCGGGAATCTCGTCCTGATCCGCCATGCCGGCGGCTGGGTGACCGCCTATGGGCATCTCGGCTCGATCGGTGTACAACGCGGCGCAACGGTCACGCAGGGCCAGCCGATCGGCACGGTCGGTCAGACCGGCTCCGCCAGCGCCCCGCAACTTCATTTCGAAATCCGCCAGGGCAGCAAGCCGGTTGATCCCGCGCCGTTCTTGAGCGGCAGGGGATAGTCCCGGGTAATTGGTTTAGCTGGCCGGCAGCGTCTTCCCCAGCCTTCCGGCTAGGTCCTGGATATATTGCCAGGCAACGCGCCCCGACCGAGCACCTCGGATCATTGACCATTCGACCGCGCCGGCATGAAGCTCTTCGGGATCGACCGCGAGACCGAAATGGCTGCCATAGGTTTCGACCATGGCGAAGAACGTTGCCTGATCGCAGCCATGGAAGCCGAGCCACAAGCCGAAGCGGTCCGATAGCGAAACTTTCTCCTCGATCGCCTCGCCCGGATTGATCGCGGTGGCGCGTTCATTCTCCATCATGTCGCGCGAGATCAGATGGCGCCGGTTTGAGGTGGCATAGAACAGCACATTGGGTGGCCGGCCCTCGATGCCCCCGTCCAGCACGGCTTTCAGCGATTTATAGCTGGTGTCCTCGCTATCGAACGACAGGTCGTCAGCCAGAATCAGCGTCTTGCGGGACTGCGCGCGCAGCACGCCCAGCAGGACGGGGAGGGAGGCGATGTCGTCGCGCTGGATTTCAACCAGCGCCAGGCCGCCGCTCGTCTCGGCATTGACTGCGGCATGGACAGCCTTGACCAGCGAGCTTTTGCCCATGCCCCGCGCGCCCCACAGCAGCGCGTTATTGGCCGGCAGCCCGGTTGCGAAGCGGCGTGTGTTGTCGAGCAGCACGGTTGCCTGCCGGTCGATGCCGACAAGCAGTTCCAGATCGACGCGCGCGACGACCGGCACCGGCGATAGGCGGTTTGTCTCGGCATGCCATAGGAACGCCTCGGCACCCCTGAAATCGAGCGGCGGTGGCGCAGGGGGCGTCAACCGCTCCAGCGCAGCTGCGATTCGGGTAAGGCTGTCTGTGATCTGGGCGAGGTCTGGCTGGGGCATGCAACAATCGAAATGGCGGAAAGACGAGCATATCAGCCTGCGACGCATCGATTTGCAAGAAGGCCTCCAAGAGCTATAGTCGCCGCCGCTCGGATGATGCCTCCAATGCAGGCGGCGCCTAACCCTTCTCCGGCAGTAAGGTTGAACGATGTCGCTGTTCGGATTGATTCCCTCCGCCTATGCGCAAACCGCGAATGCGCCGGCGGCGCCGGACACCCTGTCGCAGATCATGCAGGGCCCGCTGCCCATGGTGCTCATGGTCGGCCTGATTTTCTATTTTCTGCTGCTCCGTCCGCAGCAGCAGAAGGCCAAGCAGCTGCAGAAGCAATTGTCCGATCTTCGCCGCGGCGATACTGTCGTGACGTCGGGCGGGATATTGGGAACGGTCGCACGGATCATCAGCGACGACGAGCTTTCGATCGAAATCGCCGAAGGCGTGCGGGTGCGCGTCGTGCGTTCCACCATTACCGGTATCGCCGGAAAGGGTGAGCCGCGCACTGATGCAAAGGCCGATTCTGAAGACGCGGATGAAAAATCCAAGCCAGTGCGCCGTGGGAAAACACCGCCGGCCAGTGCCGGGAAAACCCCGCCGGCGGCAGCCAACGAAAGCAAACCCGAAGCCTGATTCGGCCGAAGGGCGTTCGGTTAATCGGTGAGAGTCAGGGTTAGATAGTATGGTTTATTTCAGTCGCTGGAAGATCACCGCGGTTATCGCGGTTTGCATTTTGGGCATGCTCATCGCCGTGCCCAACCTGCTCAGCCGCGATACGCTCGCCAAGCTGCCGGGCTGGGTGCCGACACGGCAGGTGAATCTCGGCCTCGACCTGCGCGGCGGTTCCTATCTGCTGCTGCAGATCGACCTGAACACGCTTTCGAAGGAGCGGCTGGACGGCGTGCTGGATTCCGTGCGCACCGCGTTGCGGACTGCCAAGATTCCATTCACCAGCGCGGAGATCGAGGGCAACGGGGTTCATATCACGCTGCGCGATCCGGCGCAGATGCAGGATGCGGTCGCGGCGCTCAACAAGCTCGACAGCGCGCCTGTCGGCACCGCCAGCACCTATCAGATCACGCCCGGCGCGGCCGGCGACATCAAGGTCGCGATAACCGAAACCGCCGCGCGCGAGCGGGCGGGTAAGGCGCTCGAGCAGTCGGTCAGCATCGTTCGCCGCCGCATCGACGCCACCGGAGTCGCGCAGCCGCAAATCTCGCGGCAGGATCCCGACCGCATTCTGCTGGAACTGCCGGGCGTCAAGGACCCCGAGCAGATCAAGAAAATCATCGGCACCACCGCGAAGATGGATTTCCATCTGGTCGACGAGACCGCCGCGCCCGATCCGGCGCATGTGCCGCCGGGCGACATGCTGCTGATGGACGACAGCATGAAGGGCCGCACCGGCCAGTCTTCGCCGATCCTGGTCAAGCGCAAGATCGAGGTTTCGGGCGAGAACCTGACGGATGCCCATGCCGCCACTGATCAGCAGACCGGCGGCTGGGTGGTCAATTTCAAGTTCGATTCTGTGGGCGCGCGGAAATTCGCCCAGGTGACTGAGCAGAATGTCGGCCATCGCTTCGCCGTTGTGCTCGACGGAAAGGTCGTGACGGCGCCGAATATCCGTGAACCGATCACCGGCGGCTCGGGCCAGATTTCCGGCAACTTTACCGCGCAGGATGCCGCCGATACGGCGCTGCTGCTTAATGCGGGCGCACTGCCGGCGCCGATCAAATTCATCGAGGAGCGGTCGGTCGGCCCAGACCTGGGTGCGGACTCGATCAAGTCGGGCATCTACGCGACTGCGCTCGGGCTGGTTCTGGTTCTGGCTTACATGCTGGTCAGCTATGGGCTGTTCGGGTTGTTCGCCGACATCGCCGTCGTCGTCAATCTGGTCTTGACCATCGCCGCGCTGTCTCTGCTGCAGGCGACTCTGACCCTGCCGGGCATCGCCGGCCTGCTGCTTTCGGTGGGCATGTCGGTCGACGCCAATATCTTGATCAACGAGCGTATCCGTGAGGAGACCAAGAACGGTAAGCCGCCTTTCTCCGCTATGGAGGCGGGGTTCAGTAAAGCCTGGTCGACGATCATCGATTCGAACCTGACGACCTTGATCAAGATGGCGATCCTTTATGCATTCGGCGCGGGGGTCGTACGCGGCTTCGCAGTCACCATTTTCCTCGGCATCATGATTTCGATGTTCACCGCGACCGTTCTGGTGCGGCTGATGATGACGACCTGGATGCGGCGTTATCGCCCAAAACAGCTCAAGATCTCCCTGATCCGCGTCGTACCGGACAAGACCAACATTCGCTTCATGAAGGGGCGTTTCTTCGGCATCGGTCTGTCGGTGGTCCTTTCAACCGCTTCGCTGATCCTCTTCTTCGTGCCAGGCCTCAATTATGGCATCGATTTCGTCGGCGGCATCCAGATGGAGCTGAAGACCAACGGCCCGGCCGATTTCGCCAAGCTGCGCGGCGATATCGACAAACTTGGATTGGGCGCAGCCCATCTGCAGCAGTTCGGCGCGCCCGATCAGGTGTTGATTCGCCTGGACCGGCAGCCCGGCGGCGACGAGGCGCAACAGGCGGCGGTCAGCAAGGTGAAGGCCGATCTAGCGCAGAATTTCCCCGGCAGCGAAATCCGCTCGACTTCGGCAGTCGGGGCAACGGTTTCGGGCGAATTGTTCTGGGACGGCATGAAGGCGCTCGGCTTCGCCCTGGTCGCGATGCTGGCTTATATCTGGTTCCGGTTCGAATGGCAGTTTGGCGTTGGTGCTGTCCTGACCCTGATCCTCGACGTCACCAAGACGATCGGCTTCTTCGTGGTAACCGGGTGGCTGTTCGGCTGGCAGTTCGGTCTCGAGAGTATCGCGGCAATTCTTGCGATCATGGGCTATTCGATCAACGACAAGGTCGTTGTCTATGATCGGGTGCGCGAGAATCTGCGCAAATACCGCACCATGCCGCTCAGGGAACTGATTGACCTGTCGATCAATGAGACGCTGTCGCGCACCATCGGCACCTCGACGTCGGTGTTTTTAGCGACGATTCCCCTGGCTGTGATCGGCGGTCAGGCCCTGCTGCCGTTCGCTTGTGTGATGTTGTACGGGATCATCCTGAGCACGACGTCGTCGATTTGGATCGCAGCGCCGATCTTGCTATTCCTGGGGGAGAAGAAGCTGCGCCGCAACGCGACGACGACGGTGGGGCGCGGCCCAGCAACAGCGGCCGCCGAATAATCCAGGGCGGTCGCCAGTGGAAATTAACCCGCTTGTTCCCCAACAGGGCCGCCAGATCGTCCAAAGCTATGGCAAGGGCGGCTTTCGCGTCTCCGACACGGGATGGTCGGGGGCGATCATCGTGTTCCCCACCCGGACGATCGCGTGGGACGTAGCCGGTCTCGCCGATCTGAGTGTCGCGGCTTTTGCTCCCGTCGGCGAAGCGGCCGATCCGCCGATCGAACTGCTGCTGATCGGCACCGGCCAGCGCATGGCGCTGCTGTCGTCGAAATTGCGCGCTGACCTGCGCGCGCTCGGCTTCGGCATCGAGATCATGGATACCGGCGCGGCCTGCAGGACCTATAATGTGCTGATCGGCGAAGAGCGCCGCGTGGCGGCCGCGCTGCTTCCTGTCGCGTAACGCGGTTCAGTTCAGCGCGGCCGGTTGGGCCGGGGTCAGGGTTCGCGCCTGGTTCAGCCATTTCTGGCGTTTCGTCTCCGCAAGGTTCAATGCCGTTTCCAGATGCATGGCGATCTCATGTTCCTCTGTTGAGCGGGCGAGGTTGAGGGCCATTAGAATCTTGTCGTTCAATCGGCGGTTCAGTTCGGGAATATGCGACGCCTCGATCTCATAGCCGACCTTCGGCTCGGCGCGGATGCTCATCCCGGTTTCCTGGATCTTCTTGCGCAGAGAATGGATCGCTACGCGGATCGACACCGCTGCCGCGTCGGGTTCGTTTGCGCCATACACACGCTGAATCAGTACGCCGATTGGCGTGGGCCGCGCCCGGTTGCCTAATAAGACCCGTAAGATATCGGCCTCATGCGGCGACAGCCTGATGACTTTCCCGCCATAAAATATGACGTTATGATTGTAATCAAATTCGAATCCGTTGTGACTCGCGATATTTACCATTTTATGGTAATTGCGCATATTTATAGATCCCTCGATTAGTACCGTGATTTATTTGTGGCCTTGGTAAAAAGGCGCCAGTCCTGGTTTTCCATAGAGCGATTTTGGTTTTTACTCACTGCATGCCCGGCATGGTTGCATGAGAAACGTGCTGGTTAAATTCGCGTTATTACTAAGTAGAAATACCTATGGCCGGCTTTTAGTCGGTTGATTCACTTGAGTAAAACGTAAATCCAATCGCAAAAACCCAGGAAAAGGGCGCGTTTAAACCGCAAGGGGGCGGAGATAACTGCATCTTTCCAGTATGATTGCGATCTTCGATTCGCGTGTCCGGATGGCAGGTTCCATGTGCTACAACTAAGTGTGCCGTTGTGGCTTTGAATTTCGGCAATATATCCCACGCGGGCGCTTTGCTCAGCAGGGTTATTTCGGCCGCGCCCGTCGGTCTGGCGTTCGCCGATCTGCAGTTGCACTATGTGATGGCCAATGACGCATTCGCCCCCTTCGGCGGCGCACCGCTCAACCATCTGATCGGCAGGACGGTACAGGAGAACGCGCCACTGCTTTGGCCGCAGATTCAGCCCTTGGTGCGGCGAGCCATCGATCTAGGCGAGGCAACCTACGATTTTGACGTGATCCTCGATGGTGCGGTGTCGCGGAAATGGCGCGCCAGCTTCTTTCCTGTGCAATTGGATGGGCGCCTGGCCGGAGTCGGCATATCGGTCGCGGATCTTCAGGGCGCCGGCGACAAGCCGGATGGCGTTGGCGGACAAAGCGAGCAGGTCGAGGAGATCCAGTACAGCCTGGATATTGATCGCCGTAACCCGGCTTCGCCGGATCGCGTCCTCGACCTGCTTGGAATTCACAGGGCGGAGTTCGCCGCCGACGATGATACCTTCCTTAATGCGATTTTTCCCGATGATGGGCCGGCGATGAATGCCGAACTGTCGGATGGCGATGGCGACAATGCCGTCGCCATCGAACACCGCCTGGTCAGCGCCGACGGGGCCGTGCGTTGGATTCATGAACGGGCCGAGTTTCTGGTGGGTGAAAGCGGCCGGCAGACTTTGATCGGCACAGTTCAGCACATCACCGAGCGCAATGAGACCGAGACGCGCCTTCACCAAATGCAGTCTGAGTTGCTCCACGTCTCGCGGCTCAGCGCCATGGGGCAGGTCAGTTCTACCCTGGCGCATGAGGTGAATCAGCCACTGACCGCGGTGGGCAACTATATCCGTGCCGGACTGCTGATGCTGGATTCAGGCGATCAATATTCACGCATGAAGATTCGAGGTGTTTTCGAGAAGGCGGCGCAGCAGGCAGCCCGCGCGAGCGACATTGTCCGAAATCTGCGCGCGTTCGTTCGCAAGGGGGACACGGCGAGTCAGCCTGAAAATCTGACGATCGTCGTGCAGGAAGCGATGGCCCTGGCCCGGCTGGGCATTAAGGATCGCGGATTGAAGGTGCGTCTGCGCCTCGATGGCAACTCTAGCTGGGCGTCCGTCAACCGCATTCAGATCCAGCAGGTGCTGGTCAATCTGATCCGCAACGCGATTGAGGCCATGTCGGAAAGCCCCCGTCGGGAAGTTCTGGTCTCGACCGCGTCGGCCGGGCGGGATTTTATCGAAGTCAGCGTCGCGGATTCCGGCCCCGGTCTGACCGAGCCTGTCGCCCAGGGCCTGTTCAAGCCTTTTGTCACCACCAAACGGGATGGAATGGGTGTGGGACTGGCCATCTGTCATTCTATTATCGAGGCGCATGGCGGGAAGATCTGGGCCGAACCCAATCATGCCGGCGGAACGATATTTCGTTTTACTGTACCGCGATCGGACTCGGAGTCGATTTCACAGGGTTCAACCGGTCAATAAACGCTTGCGTTCAAGCCCGGGCTCCATGCTACGCATATTCCCTTATTTTAGTTGAACTTTTCTGATCGTATTTTCGTTAAGAACCATGTGGGCACCGCGCTTGCCCCGAAAAGAGTAGAGGCTTCATTGCCGGCGGAATTCATAGTGGTCGTTGACGACGACGCCGCGGTCAGAGATTCGCTTGGGATGCTGCTGGAGGCGCATGGTCTGCGAGTACGGGATTTCGGGTCGGGCGTCGAATTCCTCGAGAGCGACGCGCATTGCACGGCCGCCTGTCTCGTCCTGGACTATCACATGCCCGAAATGACCGGCATCGAAATCCTGGAAGAACTGCAGCGCCTCGGCCTGTCCTATCCGTCGATTCTAATCACCGGCCTGTCCGATCCGATGATAACGCGGCGCGCCTTGTCGGCCGGCGTCATGGCTATATTGGAAAAGCCTCTTCCCGACGACGTCCTGATCGACGCGGTGCGCATTGCGCTGAATACCGTCCGCCCGCCGCTCCTCTCGTAGGTCGCTCACAGGTCAAATGGCACCCTCTGGTGTCAGCCCCGCCGCAAGCGCCAGCCTGACCAGCTCCGACAGGCTGCGCGCCTGCATCTTGTCCATAACGCGGGCGCGATGAATTTCGACTGTTCGTGGACTGAGCGAAAGCTTGTAGGCGATAACCTTGTTCGGATGCCCGGCAACCATACCGTCCAGCACTTCGCGCTCGCGTGGGGATAGGATCTTGAGCCGCTCCCGGATCGCCGTGCGCATCTGGTCCGCGCTGTTGGGCTTGGGACGCTCGGCAAGCCCCAATCGGATGCCGGCATGGATCGCCTCGTCGGAAAACGGCTTCTCGACAAAATCGACTGCACCCGCCCGCATGGCGCGGACGGCCGTGGCGACGTCGCCATGCGCGGTGACGACCACGGTAGGCAGCTTGATACCGCGTTCCGCCAATTGGCGCTGCAACTCAAGCCCGTCCATCTCGGGCATCTGGAGATCGACGATCAGACAACCGAAATCGAGCGAGCCGACATCGTTCAGGAAAGCCTGCGCCGATGCGAAAGCACGAACCGCATATCCGGACGCCTCAAGCAGCATCTGTAATGAGTCACGCACCGCATGGTCGTCATCGACGATATAGATATTGCCGTTCGTCATCGGGGTATCCGCAACAGGTTCAAATCTTGGCTAGCGCGCGCGTGGCGAAATAGGCAGCCGTGGCCGAGACGGTGGTCAGGAACATGCCCCAGATTACATCGGAGACAGTCAGCACGATCGACCAGTTGCGTAAGGTCGCCTGGTTGGTCAGGTCATAGGTCATGTAGCAGAATAGCGCGAACAGCGGGGCGTGGAGTGCGATGCCCGACAGTTGCCAGCCCGCAAGGCGGGCGCGCCAACGAAAAAGGTGATTCCTGCGGCATAAAGCAGGTAGAAGGCAGCGGCGGCGGCAAGGCGGGGCTGCTCCGCCCGCATGTCGCCCATCACCGCGCCATATAGCTGGTCCGAAGTCGTCTTCAGCCAAATGGAATCGACCACGACGCAGACGACCAGCGTAACAGCGTAGTAAATCGCATGCTTCATTGAGCGGCTCCCTGGCCCAGGGCGCCGTGTCGATTCGGGCCCCAAGCGTATCCGTAGGATGCACATGGAGCCCGCAATATCAAAGCCCGAATGTTACGCGGCGGCGCGCTGCCCTGCCGCACTCAACAGCTCGGCCACCCGATCCCAATTGATCAGATTGTCGACGAAGGTCTTGAGATATTTTTCCCGTTCGTTGCGGTAATCGATGTAATAGGCATGTTCCCATACGTCGCTGGTGGCCAGAGCAGTCTTGCCCAGGACCAACGGATTCTCGGCATCCGCGGTTTTCACGATCTCCAGCTTGCCGCCATTCGACACGAGCCAGACCCAACCCGAACCGAATTGGGCCATGCCCTCGGCGACGAAATCCTTCTTGAACTTGTCCAGTCCGCCGAGATCGGCATCGATTCGCTTGGCGACTTCACCCGGGATCTTCCCGGAATTGGCTTTCATGCTTAGCCAGAGCTGTGAGTGGTTCCAATGCTGGGCGGCGTTGTTGAACAGATTTTTCAACTTTTCGTCCTTATGACTGGCGATCACAACCTCCTCCAGGCTCTTATTTTCCAGTCCTGTTCCTTCGATCAGCGAGTTGGCCGTTTCGACATAGGTCTTGTGGTGCTTGTCATGGTGATATTCGAGCGTTTCCTTCGACATGTGCGGCGCGAGAGCATCATAGGCAAAGGGAAGTGGCGGCAGTGTGAACGCCATGGCGCGTCTCCTAAATGTGGAAATTCGATCCGCTCCGATCGGAGCAGTCTCACATGCTAACGGGGAGATCGGCTGGCGGTTCCGAACTGATGCCCCTTGGCCAAGCCCATCTGGGCGCGTATTCGCAGATTGTCGTAGTAATCGCCCCGTTGCTTGATCTTGCCGTTCCCGATGTCGGCGGCGCCCATCCCGCTCTTCCCTGTTGTTCGCCCTTGCTCGAGCGACCGATTGTTCGGTTCGCATGGGAATCGGATCGATTGCCAGGTGACCGCATGGGAATGGGAGAGCGAAAATCGCTTTTGACTAAGCATATTTGATGGTTTCTCGCGCACCAGCCGGCGCTGCTCTGGCAAGTTGGAAGGGGCTGTATTAGGTGATGCCTCCTTCGTAACGAGAGTGCTTCGATGATTGCCTGCGGCCTGGATTTCGGGACCTCGAATTCCGCCATCGGGGTGCTGCGCGACGGCGTGGCGGCGCTGGCACCGGTCGAGGGCGACCGTACGCTGATCCCCAGTGCGGTGTTCTTCGACTATGAAACCAAAGACTCGATCCTGTTCGGTGCCGAGGCGATCGACAATTATATCGCGCAGGTCGATGGCCGCCTCATGCGCTCGCTCAAGTCTGTCCTCGGCTCGTCATTGATCGACGAGACGACCGCGCTGGCGGGCCGAAAAGTACCGTTCATCGAGATCATCGAGATTTTCGCGCGGCATCTCAAAACTAAGGCCGAGACGTTTCTGGGCCAACCCATCGATGCCGTCGTGCATGGCCGGCCGGTGCGATTCGTGGATGACGACGATGCCGCCGATGCTAAGGCGCAGGACACGCTGGAAGGCATTGCGCGCCGGGTCGGCTTCCGCGACGTCACCTTCGTCTATGAGCCGATCGCCGCCGCCTACCATTATGAGGAAACCGCAACGCGTGAGGAAATTGTGCTGATCGCGGATATTGGTGGCGGCACGTCGGATTTCACGGTGATCCGGATCGGCGCGGACCGGCGGTCACGGCCCGATCGCGTGGACGATATCCTTGCTAATGCCGGCGCGCATATCGGCGGCACTGATTTTGATTCGCTGTTCAGCCTGAATGCTGTGATGCCGATGCTGGGGCTGGGGACGCATCTGATCCAAAAGAATCTGCCGATGCCGATGTCGCTCTACGTCGCACTGTCGACCTGGGCGACGATCAATTTCAGCTACACCCCCCGGAATGAGCGGCAGGTCGTCGAATTGCTGGCCGGTGCGCGCGAGCCGCGCAAGGTGGGCAGGCTGCTCAGCGTCATTCAGCACCGCCTGGGCCACCGGATCGCGATGGCGGTGGAGCAGGGCAAGGTGGCGCTCAGCGACAGCGATGGGATCGATATCGGTCTGGCCTTCATCGAAGGCGGCCTGCACACCACGGCCAAGCGCGCCCGCTTCGAGGGTGTCATCCGGGACAATACCGAACGGCTACGCCGCACGGCCTCGGCTTGTATCGCGGCGGCGGGGCTGAACGCGCGGGACATTCAAACGATCTTCTTTACCGGCGGATCGAGCCTGATCCCGGCCGTGCGCGCCGCCATTGCCGGCGCGGCGCCGGATGCCAGGGTTGCGACCGGGTCGAATTTCCTGTCGGTCGCGTCGGGCCTGACCCTTGAGGCGGCTCGACGGTTCGCCTAAAGACTTTTCGTTAAATATCGCGGGCAAAGAAAAAGGGACCGTCGCCGGCCCCTTGTCCTTTGGCTGAAAGGTCGATCAGCCGATATTCAGCGCCGCGCCCTGCATAACCATGCAATAGAGCATCGGGATCGAAAGGACCGTGTTGGCCCGCGAGGCGATCATCGCAACGCGTCCTGCCTTGGCCTTCGTCGCGTCATCAGCCGGAACGATGCCCAGTGCCTTCTTCTGGTTCGGCCAAATGACGAACCAGACATTGGCGGCCATGATGATCGCAAGCCACATGCCGATGCCGATCGTCGTGTAGGGGGGCCGGACCTCCAGTGTCAGCAGCAGGTCGTCCTTGACGCCCGCCGTAACCAGACCGAACAGGACGGTAAACGCGGCGGCCCACCGGAACCAAAACAAGGCCGCCGGTGCGATATGCTTGGACACGGCGGGTTTGAGCTCAGCCGGGATTTTCGGCATGGTCGGGATCTGGACGAAGTTGAAATAATACAACAGGCCGATCCACAGGATGCCGAGAAACACATGCACATACATCAGGAAATAGCCGGCCCAGGCGGGCTCCGCGACCGAGCTGCGGTGCAACGCGACTACCAAGACCAGCATCAGAAAAAGTCCGAGCAGCAGCGCCCGGTGCAGATTTTCCAACAATTTACCCATTTTGACGCTCCTATAAGATCCCGACGATTCCCGCCGTTTATAGTCGGATTGTCGGCCAATTGCCGCGATAGATCAACAGTTTGAACGCCCGAGAACTGGGAATATTGCGGTCATGAGCCCTAAACCCAACTCTGTCCTGTCCTATCCCGCCGAGCAGGTTCGGCAATATGATCATGATCGCTTCATGACCGCGATTTTCGCGCCGGTTCCCGTGCGCGAACATCTGTTCGCGCTCTATGCATTCAATATCGAGATCGCGAAGACCGGCGAGATCGTCAGCGAGCCGCTGATCGGCCAGATGCGGCTGCAATGGTGGCGCGATACACTGGACCGGCTTTATGCCGGCGAGCCAGTCGCCCATGGCGTCGCGCGCCCGCTCGGTGAAGCGATCGCGGCGGCGCGACTCGACCGCACGGATTTCGATCGCCTGATCGATGTGCGCGAATTCGATCTGGACCGCGGCCCGCCGATCGATTTCGCTGCGCTGCATGATTATGCCGAGGGCACCGGCTGGCCTCTGCTGGCCCTGGCGCTGCGAATCGCGGGCGGTGAGGGAGCCGCCATCCAGCAAGTGGCACGGCAGGCCGGTACTGCCTGGGCGCTCACCGGATTACTGCGCGCGGTGCCGTTCCATGCCCGGCAGCGTCGGCTTTATCTGCCCGCCGATAAGCTGGCGGAAGAGGGCGTCGGAATCGGGCGTTTGTTCGACATGAAACCTGACCCCGGCCTTGTGCGGGTAGTACGCGGAGTTGCTAAGCATGCGCGGCGGCATTTTTTGACGGCGCGCAAGACGATCCGCGGACTTCCCAGGCGAGCACGGTCGCCCGCACTTTTAATCGAACTCGGACTTTTTTACTTGGCGGATCTCGAGCGTGCGGGCTGGAATCCGTTCGTCCTCGAGACGAGGCCCGGGCGGCGCTTTACGATTGCCGGATTGGCTTTGAAAGCCATGACGAGACGCTATTGAGCAGGCAGTAAATGCCCTGATAGGGCCATGCCGCCGCCACGAACATGCCCGATTTGCTCCCCAGATTGTTATTCTAAGAGGGTCGATAGGCCCTATTGAATCGGAGGAGGCTGGCCATGTTGACGATGAAGCCGATTTTAAGGTTGAGGAAATTCGCCGCTGCCGCGGCGCTGGCGGCGGCGACCGCCGGCCTTGGCGGCTGCTATTACGGACCAGGCTATGGCCCACGCTATGCCTATGCGGCTCCGGCCTATGGTTCCTATGGCTATGACTATAGCCCCGGCTATTATGCGCCTTCCTATGGCTACGGTTACGCGCCCTATGCTAGCAGCCTGTCGCTGTCGTTCGGCGGCGGCCGTCATCGCTGGTAATCCGTCGGCGCGAAGCAGCCTCGACCGAGGTTCTCGCGATTGGAGACCGAACCGGGGGGCGGTCGTCATGACAGCCCGATCGAACCTACCCAAGCGCTTCCATCCGGCACGGTCCTCTGAGCAGATCCGGAGCGCTAGAATGGAGTTTGACATGATAACGAACACATCGATGACCCTACGCAAGGCCGCATTAGCCGGCATCCTGCTTCTGCCGATGGGCGTCGCCGGCTGCGCTGAGACGGTCGGCGCCGGTGCGGGCGCCTATGCTGGCAACCAGTTCGGCAAGGGTAGCGGCAAAACCGCCGCCACTGCCGCGGGCGCCTTGGGCGGTGCGGTAGTGGGCCACGAGATTACCCACTAGTCCAAATCTTCTATTTAGGATGAGCCGGAACTTACGCCGCAATCCCGTGGTTCAGCTTCTGACAAGGCGTAATGGACGCCAAACAAACAAGGTGTAACGAACATGACGCGTAAGATCAGATATTTATTCCCGTCGCTCGCGATACTGAGCCTTGTCGGCGCCGCAGCCGTCACCACGCCGTCGATCGCGTTCGCCGCCGACAAATTGACCGCAGAGGATAAGGCGGAAGTTCAGAAGCCAATCGATCATGCCGACGAGCGTATCAAGGAGATTCACGAGAAGCTGCATATCACGCCCGATCAGGAGGCGAAATTCGGCAAGCTGGCCGACGTGATGCGTGCCAATGCCAAGGACATGAGCGAGGCGGTTGAGAAGCGCGAAAAGGCGGAAAAAACCACTAGCGCAATTGACGATCTGAAAGCCTATCAGAGGATCGCCCAGGCTCATGCGGATGGGCTGAAGGACTTGGTTCCGGCGTTCGAGGGGCTCTATAGCGGCCTGTCGGATAGCCAGAAGAAGGAAGCCGATGAGCTGTTCACCCACGGCCAGGACAAGAAGATGGGGCATAAGTCATGATCTGCCTCAAAAAGACCTTGGCGGTCGGTCTGGCGATCGCGGCCTTCGCGGGAACGCTAAGCGGATTTGCCGCCCCGGCCCGCGCGGACCGGGATCACGAAGGTGATCGCGGTGGTCGATCGCGGGAGGGCGACTGGCGCCACCATGAACATCGGCGCGAGGAATGGCGGGATCGCCGCTATGACAGCCGCTATTATTATGGCAATCGCGCTTATGTGTCCCCGCCGGTGGTCTACGGACCGCCGCCGCCGCCCAGCGGTCTGAACCTACTGTTCAATATCCGCTAGCGCTTGATATCCGATAGGTACGACGAATGCCCCCTCCGAAACGCGGGGGCATTTTCGTGTCGCCAATCCTACAAGGCCAATCTCATGGTTTGGTTGGCTCGTAACATTACGGCTGCCGTGCTACTCCCTCAGCCAAATCCGGGGGAGTCATTCTGATGTCGCTATCAATGTATCAGGTTTCAGTGCCTGTTTTCCGCAACCAGTTAAACGCGCTTTGCTCCGTTCTGGCCAAGGCGGAGGAGCACGCCGAAGCACGCAAGCTCGACCCGCTGGCTCTCACCCAGTGCCGGCTCTATCCAGACATGTTCACCTTGGCGCGCCAGGTGCAGATCGCATCGGACTCGGCCAAGGGCGCCGTTGCCCGGCTGGCAGGGGTTGAGGTACCGGTCTATCCCGATGTGGAAACGACACTCGAGCAGCTTAAGGAACGTTGCGCCCGTACCGAAAAATACATCGCGGGTTTCACCGCGGAACAGATCGATGGTTCGGAAGAGCGTGAGATCGACCTGCCGATGCGTGCCGGCTCGATGACCTTCAAGGGTCAGCAATATCTGCTCGGTTTCGCGTTGCCGAATTTCTATTTTCACGTCACCACCGCCTACGCGATCCTGCGCCATTGTGGCGTCGAAATCGGCAAACGGGATTTTCTCGGCACGGTCTAGGTCGCCATCGTCAGGCTTGATTGTATCAGGCTGGACGCGCGCCCAGCAGGGCGGTGACAGTGAAGGCCAGAACCTTGTCGCCGGTCTGGTCGAAGGTTTCCAGCTTGATATGGACAGATCCCCGGTCGGGCTTACTTCTCGACCGACGCGCCGCGAGCACGCTGCACCGCACGTTCAGCGTATCGCCTGGCCTGACCGGTTTCAGCCAACGCACCTCGTCTGCGCCGATACCCCCCATCAGCGACGTGCCGTTCATGAAATTGTCGACGAACATCCGGCAGGTCAGTGAGACCGTGTGCCAACCGCTGGCGACGATGCCGCCGAAATTGCTGGAGCGCGCCGCTTCCCGGTCGACGTGGAAAGTCTGCGGGTCGAACGCGGTAGCGAAGGCAATGATCTCGTCCTCGGTCACCGTGCGGCTGCCAAATTCCGCGACGGTACCCGGCTGAAAATCTTCGAGAAAAAGCATTGGGGCTCCACCACGCTGTCTAGCGCCGCTTCCGCGCGGCGGCGCTAGATTAATCGTGGTCGAGCCGGTTAGACAGAGCGGGCCGAATAACGCGATGAAGCTTACCTCTGCCGCGGGCTGATCGGCGTCAAAGGTGGATTGTTAGTCGGCTCAACGCCCGGCGCCGATGAGGGGTGGCCGCCATAGTCGCTGCCCTCATAGACGTTCCCCTGATAATCCATCATCACCATGACGCTTTTGCCGGTATCCTTCGCACCCTCGGCATACCAGATGCCGTTATCGCCCTTCAGCGGATTGCTGGTCAGGTTATAGCCCCGTTTGATCATATGATCGCGCGCCTGGTCCGCGGTAAAGCTGGTCTTTCCCGGAACCGGCATCGCGGGTGGCGCATCCTTCGATGTCTTGATTGCCGGCCGGGGGCCAGGTGCAAGCGTGCCATCGTTCTGCGCGATGGCGGGAAGGGCGACGAACG
>JAQGIF010000216.1 GCA_028291345.1 Rhodospirillales bacterium
ACGATGCTCCAGCGCTCGCCGAGCTATATCGTGTCCCGTCCGGCGAAGGACGGCATGGCGCATTGGTTCTATCGGCATCTGCCGGCGTGGTTGGCTGACGGGCTCGTGCGTTGGATCGATGTGCTGATCGGCGCGGCGACATATTCCCTGGCGCGGCGCTTGCCCAAGGTCGCGCAGCGGGCGATCCTCGCGGGAATTCGCCGCAATCTCGGCCCGGATTATGACGTCGAAAAGGATTTCTCGCCGCCATACCGCCCTTGGGACCAGCGCTTGTGCTTAACGGCCGACGGCGACCTATTCGCGGCGATGCGCGCGGGCCGTGTCTCGCTGCTCACCGATAGCATCGAGACCTTTACCGAGACTGGCATTCGCCTAGGAACCGGTGCGGAACTCGCGGCGGATATCATCGTGTCGGCGACGGGCCTGGTCATGAAACTGGCCGGCGGCATCGATATCGTCGTCGATGGGGTCCTTGCCGATCTGGCCGATAAGCTGGTCTATAAGGGAATGATGCTCAGCGATGTGCCGAACTTGGCGCTGGCGTTCGGCTATATCAACGCGTCCTGGACACTCAAGTGCGATCTCACCGCCCGCACCGTCTGCCGGGTGCTCAACCATATGGAACGGAGTGGCCATGTCAGCTGCATCCCTCGATTACGCGACCCGGCGATCGGCAGGGAACCGCTGCTGAATTTCAGCTCAGGCTATGTCCGGCGCGCCAGCACTATATTGCCGCAACAGGGCGCCACGGCGCCCTGGCGGGTCCACCAAAATTATTTCCTTGACATGATGGCGCTGAGGCTCGGCCCGATCGAGGATGGCGTCCTGGAATTCGGGGGACGCCGGACATGAAGCTTGAGGGAAAAACCGCGGTCGTGACCGGCGCGGCGAGTGGCATCGGGCGTGCTATCGCCTGTTCGTTAGGCCGCCGTGGTTGCCATTTGGCGCTGGCCGACCTGAATGAGGCGGGGTTGGCCGCGACGGCGTCTCTGGTGTCCTCGGCCGGGCTTCGCGTCAGCTGTCATCGGCTCGACGTGTCCGACAGACTCGCCATTACAGCTTTTCCCGCCGCTGTATCGGTCATCCATCCCGGCGTCGACATACTCGTCAACAATGCGGGCGTCGCTTTGGGCGGCAGCTTCGAACAGACGGCTGAGGATGATTTCGAATGGCTATTCGATATCAACTTCTGGGGCGTCGTGAGGATGACGCGCGCATTTTTGCCGCTGCTGAAGGCCAGCGGTGAGGCGCAGCTGGTGAATCTCTCGAGCCTGTTCGGCCTCATCGCGCCGCCCGGGCAGGCGGCCTATTCGGCGAGCAAGTTCGCGGTCCGCGGCTTCTCCGAAGCTCTGCGGCATGAACTGGACGGCACCAGCATCGGTGTCACCACCGTTCATCCCGGCGGTATCGCGACCGCCATCGCCAGGAGCGCCCGCATGTCGAAGGCGATCAGCGCGGCCGACCAGGCCCAGTCGCTAAAACGTTTCCAGCATCTATTGAAGATGCCGCCGGAACGCGCGGGCGAGATCATCGCGCAGGGAGTCGAGCGCCGCCGTCCGCGTATCCTCATCGGCTCCGATGCAAGGTTCGCGGCGCTGATCGAACGGCTTTTCCCGGTTTCCTATTGGAAGGCGATTGGCAGAGGTTAACCGGTATTGCGATCCGCCGCCGCGTATCGTCGTGCGAGCATGGCGCAGACCATGAGCTGCATCTGATGGAACAGCATCAGCGGCAGGATCATCAGTCCGACGGCAGCAGCGGGAAATAGGACGCTGGCCATCGGCACGCCCGATGCCAGGCTTTTCTTCGAGCCGCAGAACACGATGGCGATCTCGTCGGCCCGATTGAAGCCTAACCAGCGCGCACCGAATGTCGTGGCGAACAAGGCGAAGAACAGAACGAGGGCATCGAGCAGTGCGACGATAGCGAGGTCGCCTAGCGACAGTTGGTTCCACAACCCTTCGACGATCGCCGCGCTGAATGCCGTATAGACCACCAGCAGGATCGAGCCGCGATCGACCAGATTGACTACGGCCTTATGACGCCCGATCCAGTGTACTATCAGCGGACGCGACAAATGGCCGAGGATGAAGGGTGCCAAAAGCTGCAGCAGGATCGCGCCGACCGCGCTCAGCGATACGCCGTCGCTCCGGCTGGTTCCTGCCTGACCAGCCAGCAGCAGCCCGACCAGCAGGGGCGTGATGAAGATACCGATAACGTTCGAGGCCGAGGCGCTGCATACCGCCGCCGGCACATTGCCGCGCGCGATCGAGGTGAAGGCGATCGAGGATTGTACGGTCGAGGGCAGCAGGCAGAGGAACAGCACCCCGTCCAGCATGGGCGCGCTGACCCAGTTATGCAGCCCGGCGCGCAAGCCCAGCCCGATCAGCGGAAACATGATGAAGCTGGATGCCAGCACGGTCAGATGCAGCCGCCAATTGCCGATGCCGTCGAGGATCGCCTCGCGCGACAGTTTTGCCCCGTGCAGGAAGAACAGCAGCGCGATGGCAAGGTTGGTCACAGCACCGAAGACCACAGCGCCTTCGCCCCGGCAAGGCAGGATCGTGGCCAGGATCACGGCCGTGATCAGACCAACAATGAAGGGGTCGATCGGCAAACGAGGCTTCAGGCGCGGCCTGCCGGAAGGCCGGTCCTCTACGCCCCGGTGTTCGGTATGGGCTTTCAAGGGAACTCCGAAGTGATCATTTCGATGGCAGCCGGCACTCATAACTCGCCGCTCAGTCGGTCTGTTGCTTGATCCGATCGCTTGCGCGCAAACCCGTGTACCGGAAGGAAGGACGGATGGAAAATCCATCAGCTGCCTCCGCGCATGCGACTCCCTTCAAGCGGTCGACGACTATTCGCTTGGTTTTCGCGCCGACGGCAAGTAGCCCTGATGCCGCAGATAGCCCGCGTTATCCGATGAACCCGTGCGCGTGTAACGCCGCGGCGACCGCCGGGTGGGTGATTCGTCCATTTTGAACGTTCAGCCAGCCTGAAGCCCTGCATCCTCCGCCAACGCCCGTTCGACGCCCCTTTCGGCCAGTGCCGTGACATAGGGTGCCGTCACCGCGTTCAGCGCATGGGTCGAGGTATAGGGCGCAGCGCCGGGCATGTTGGCGACGCAGTAATGGACAATGCCATCGACTTCATAGATCGGATCGGCATGGGTGGTGGCGTGGGATGTCTCGAAGCAGCCGCCCTGGTCGATGGCGACATCCACCAGCACGGATCCGTTGCGCATCGATGACAGGTCGGCGCGGCGGACCAGCTTGGGCGCCGCTGCGCCGGGCAGCAGGACGCAGCCGATCACCAGATCGGCCTGGGCAACAGCCTCTATAACGGCATCGTGGGTTGAATAGCAGGTCTTGGCCGCGCCGGCGAAGCGGGCATCCAGCTCGGCCAAACGGCGCGCCGAGACATCGAAGATCGACACGTCGGCGCGCAGCCCAACCGCCATTTCGGCCGCATGATAGCCCGAAACCCCGCCGCCCAGGATCACCACCTTCGCCGGGGGAACGCCGGGCACGCCGCCGATCAGAACGCCGCGTCCGCCCGAGGGCTTCAGCATGTGATAGGCGCCGACCTGAACCGCCATGCGTCCGGCAACCTGGCTCATGGGTGCCAGCAGCGGCAGGCCGCCATCCGATCCGAGTACGGTCTCATAGGCGATGGCGGTGCAGCCCGATTCCTGCAATCCGCGCGCCTGGTCGGGATCCGGCGCCAGGTGGAGATAGGTGAACAGCGTGTGGCGCGGCTTCAGCCGGGCTATTTCGATCGGCTGCGGCTCTTTGACCTTCACGATCAGGTCGGCGGCTTCGAACACCGCCTCGGCGCTGTCGAGGATCGTGGCTCCGGCGGATCGATACAGAGCGTCGCCGAGTCCGATACCGTCACCCGCGCCTGTCTCGACAAACAGCGCATGACCCTGCTGGGTCAGGCCGCGCACGACACTGGGCGTCAGCCCGACACGGAATTCGAGGTTTTTGATTTCCTTGGGAACGCCGATGCGCATGTCGATCTCCGGGGGTAAGTGGGGCTTTGAAAATAACCGATGCCGCCCGAAATTTTTTCGCCATCTCTTGCAGTGGGTGATCGGATATCAGAATATTCATGCGTAGAAATCGAAAAATAAGAGAGAATATTGAGCATAGACCGCATAGATGGCGCGATCTTGCGCGCCCTTCAATTCAATGGGCGGGCGACGAACGCCGAACTCAGCGCCCAGGTGAACCTATCGGAGTCCGGTTGTTTTCGGCGGGTGCGGGCGCTTGAGGCGGACAAGGTTATCGAACGC
>JAQGIF010000242.1 GCA_028291345.1 Rhodospirillales bacterium
GCAAACGGGCGTCGATTTCCGAGGCATTCTGGATAAAGGCGCTATAGCGATATTTGTTGAGGACGATATCGGCGTCGCCTATCTCCACCGCGCCATGCAGCCGGTGTCCCTCAGCCCCGTCGGTCAGCGCATCGATTGCCCTTCGCACGAACGGGTTGTCGGCGTCGTAGTGCCATTCCGGATAGGCATAAGGTGCGTTTCGAGTGACAGTCTGCCGGGTCCAGACGACTTGACCGCCGGCCGCACGCATCGCAGCCGCCAAACGGTTGACGCTGGGAATGATGTCGCAGGCGTGGGGATTCTCGAAAATCTGGCCGGCCAGCGTGAACGCGTTTTGCATGTCCACCGCGATCAAGGCGGTTCGGGCGGGATTGATGTGGTCGAAGCAATTCATGCGCCGGCCGCGTTCGACAGCCCAGTCGGGAAGGTCGATCTGGTGCATTTCGCTACGCGTTCAAGAGACAGTGGCGGGCATCAGGCCTGCGCGCTTCTGTGGTGCTTGCAGGGTCGCCGCGCCGATCGCGGCGGCTAGCAGCATGACGATACAGGCGCCGAACGAAATATCGAAGCGGCCGGTCATATCCGCTACCCATCCGGCAATCGCCGGGCCGACCACGGAGATTGTGGTGAAAAGCTGGTTGGCGCCGAAGATCTGGGGATAGTTTCTGCGCCCGAAATATTCCTGCAGCGATAGCGTCGTGGCGAGAAAAATCGTCCCATAGCCGCCGCCCACACCAATGGCAAAGAGGATAAGCATCGGGAACGACGATCCCAATGTCAGGGCGGTCATACCGATCGCCTGGATCGCCAATCCGAACACCAGCAGCGCTCTAACGCCGACGCGCTCGGCGATCCCACCCATAAGAAGGGGGAAGGCGGCATGACAGGCCGATTGGATGCTGAAGGTAACGACGGCGATCGTCACAGCGACACCAATCATGGTCAGATGGGAAACGGTGAAGGCGTTGACGGTCGAGGCAACCAGATAGGTCGCGGCGATCCCGCAACCAACAACATAGAATTGCGGCGTGCGCAGCGCCTCCGACAGTGTCCAGCCCGCCTCCTCAGGCTCCTCGTCCGCCGCCAAAGCCGGCCGTTCGCGGACCATCAGGAGGCTGATCGTTCCCGCCACCGCCATCAGGCCGACCATGAACCACCAATAGGCGCGCCAGCTGCCCAGTGTGCCGATGGCCAGTTCGACAATGCTCGGCCAGATAAGCCCACCCAGACCGCCGAAGGCCAGATAGGCGCCGAATACGAGCGATCGCTTCCGCTGTTCCCAACCGCCCATAATGTGCAAGGCGGGAACCGCACCGATTAAGCTGAAGCCGATTCCCAGCAAGGTCGCACCAACGTCGTAGACCAGAGGGTTGCCGCAGATCGCCAAGGTTGCGTAGGCCAATATCATCGTCAGAACCCCTAGCAGCAGGCAGATTCGGCCGTTCCAATGCCTGATGACAACGGCCGGCAGCATGCTGGACGTACCGGCGGCCAGCACGAGCAGCGTGAATCCAAGCCCCGCCTGACCGAAGCTCAGATGCAGCGACGCGATGATATGCGGGATGACCACGCCCAGCGAGGAGAAGGTCGATCCCATCATGATCAGATAGAGGATGCCGACAGCAGCCAGCATCTTGAGAGTCGTCCAAGAAATCGGCATCAGACGACCGGCCAACGGCTTTTGATGGGCAACCCGGAGCGGGCGACGATGGCCTCGCCAGCGGACTGGACCTCGGCATAGATCCGGTCTTCATCGATGGTCGTGCAGCGATAATCGTCGATAATGCGGACCCCATCGACCCAGACGCTGTGCACCCCGCGGCCGTCGGCCGACCAGACCAGCTGGTTGGCGACATTGAATAAAGGCCGCCATTCCGGCCGATAGGTATCGTGGGCGACGAAATCGGCCTTCTTGCCCACTTCGATGGAGCCGATCTGGTCGGCCATCTGTAAAGCCTTAGCGCCGTTGAGCGTGGCGCATTCCAAAGCCTGTTCGGCGGGGAATAGCGTCGGATCGCGGCGGGCATCCTTGAACAATCCGGCGAGAAGATAGGTCGCCCGCATCAGGTCGTGGTAGTTGCTGTTGTTGTTGCCGTCTGTGCCGATCGTGACGTTGATTCCCCGTGCCTGCATCTCCGGAAAACGGCCGACGGCAGTGGCGCCATATGCGCCTTTAAGCGCGCTGGTTGCGCAATGCGAGATGTTCCCACCGACGCCCGCGAGCAGCCCGACCTCATCGTCGTTGAAGTGGACGCCGTGGGTAAAAATCGTGTTGGCCCCGATCGCGCCCAGATCGGCGAGATACTCGACAGGACGACGTCCATGCTTGTGCAGGTACCAGTCCGGGTCGGCCTGAACCGGACTCATATGCGCGGCGACGCCGACTGCATGTTGGTCGGCCAGTTCCTTTGCCGCCTGCCAGAGCTCGCCGCTGCAGGTCATATGGCCGATCAGAATCGGCCAAGCGGCGATCCGTTGGCCCTCCTTCGCGGGATATCGCCCGAGTTCGTCGGATAGCAAGGCGACTGCCGCGTCGGTGGCGGCTGAGGGATAGCTTTGATCCTCGGGCGAGAAATCCCATGCCCATTGTCCCACCCGGCCACGAATGCCGATTTCCGTCAGCCCATCGACCACCGGATCGAGGAAACGGATCGTTCCCGCCTCGAGGAAGCTGGTCGTGCCCGAGCGCAGCATTTCGAGCGCGGCGAATTGCGCCGACAGCCGCTCGTCCGCCTCGGTATAAGCCATGTGAATCGGGACGAGCCACTGAAACACATTTTCTTCGAAGCCGGTATCGTCGAGTACCAGGCTCTTGGTCAGCGGTTCGCCGGTAATATGGACATGGGTGTTGACCAGGCCCGGGGTAATGACGAACCGACGTCCGTCGATCACGGTGCGCGCACGATAGTCGCGCCCGAGATCGGCGGATTTGCCGACCGCGACGATCACATTACCGGTGACGGCAAGGGCACCGTCCGTGATGATGCGGCGCTGTGCATCCATCGTCACGATCATCGTATCGACGATCATGAAGTCTACCGGAAGGCTGGATCCGGAGGACTGGGCGGTCATCGCCTCTCCTGAGAGTGTTTGCTTGAGCCGCGCATTCATTGGGCGGGGTCAGGTGGCTTCGATCTTCCGGGGCATGCCGGGGTCGTGCGATACTGTGTTGTGTAGCCCGGCTGCCTTTAGGACCGGCCGCCGCATCAGGAAGATTGGGATGGACAGAGCGGTCAACATGACGGCGTAGACGACGAAGATCGGGGAAAAGGTGCCGTACCGGTCCGCGATCATGCCTGCGGCGGCTGGTCCCGCGGCCGCGACGCTGACCAGAAGCCAGACGATGGACAGGATCCTGGAGCCGACCGGGCCGCCAAAATAATCGAGCAGAACGACCGTGCCGGCGACATAGGTCAAGCCCCAGCCCATGCCGAAGATAATAGCGCTGCTATATTGAAGGGTGGTGCTGTCGGCAAAACCCAGCATGCAGGTGCCGATGGCTTGTAGGATCAGCCCGGCCGCGGCGATATGGGGCGGGCTGATTTTCTCGCACATCCAGCCGGCAAACGCCTTAACCGCCGTAGCAGTAATCGAGATGGCGCTCAGTACGAATGCCGCTCCGTCCGGAGTGGCGCCGAGATTGACCAAATGGTTCACGGCGACGCTCGAATTGGTCGTAACGCAAAACATGGTGGCGGTCATCGCGCCGGCGATCAGCAGAAATTGCGGTGTGAAAACGGCTTGCTTGGGATTCCATTCGCTTGAAGAGGCGATGCCGCCTTTGCCGGTTGCGGCGGATACATCGTGGGGCCCGGCCAGATCGGTCGCGGATTTCACCTTGGCATCTCGGACCAGGACGAAACAGACGATCCCGACGACTGCAGCCGTGATCGCCATCGCCTGCCAATGTCCACGCCAGCCGCCTGTGCTGTTGACGATGGCCCTGACGATCGGCGGCCCGAAGGCGCCGCCGAGCGCGCCCAGCATCAAATAGAGGCCGATGATCCGCGCCGACCCACGGCCGAACCAGCCGGATATCAGATAGACCGCGGGCACATTGCCGGCGAAGGAGTATCCGATGCCGAGAAAGGTCATCGCGATATAGAACATCAACAACGAGTGGGAAATCGACGACAGGAAAAAGGCCAGCATGAGGAAGCCCGCCCCCACGCAGACTGTGAAGCGGCCGCCGTACAATCGCATCGTAAGGGCGGGCAAAGGGCTAGACATCCCGCAGGCAAGACCCAGAAATGAAAAGCTGAACCCGGCGGCGGTAAATGACCAGTGCAGTTCAGCTACCATCGAATAGAGCACGACGCCCAATGATGTGAATGTAGCCAGGTTCAAAAAGAAAAAGGCGAAGGAAACTGCCCCGAACACCAGCCACTTGCTATACCATTGGTCCTGAGGCAAAAAATTACTCATGGGACTCCCAGAGGGGCTGGATGTGAGCGTTCCAGTCTGCAAGCGCCGCACCGCGGGCGTCTTGTCTCAGTATGCACAAGCAATTGCCATGTCGTCGGCATGCCTGCACGAAATTATCAATCGCTTTATCGCCTCGAGACAAGACGGGAGGAGCGCGCTCTGCATTCATGGTGTTTCCAAACATCCTCGACCATCCAGCGGGTACAGCAAAAATCATGCCGACTGAAATGACCATCTCCACCCCAGGCTCCAGGACCTGGATGATCACAGGCGTCAGCTCTGGCTTCGGCCGGGCTTTGGCTATTGCCGCCCTGGCGCTTGGCGACAAAGTTGCCGGGACGGTGCGCACGGAAGAGGCGCGCGAGGCGTTCGCCGAGCTTGCGCCGGGCCGGTCCTTCGGGATGCTACTTGACGTCACCGACGAAGCGGCTGTGCACGCGACGGTCTCCGCGATCGAAGCCTCGTCCGAGGGCATCGATATTCTGGTTAATAATGCCGGCTATGGTCTGGTGGGCGGCGTGGAAGAAGCCAGCATGGCGGAAATCCGGGCGCAGTTCGAAGTTAATGTCTTTGGCGCGGTCGCCGTGATGCAGGCTGTTCTGCCCTTCATGCGCGCACGCAGGGCGGGCCGCATCCTCAACATTACGTCAGTATCGGGCTTGGTCGGCTGGCCCAGCCTGGGGATCTATTCCGGCAGCAAGTTCGCACTTGAGGGCATTTGCGAGACGCTTGCAATGGAGGTCGAACCGCTGGGCATCAAGGTCACAATGATCGAACCGGGCGGTTTCCGGACGGAATTCGCCCAGGGATCGCGAGCCCAGACCGCCCGCATCATCGATGACTATGATGGGACGGTCGGGCAGTCGCGGCGGATCCTGGCGGGTCATGCCGGGCGTGAAATCGGCGATCCGGCGAAGGCCGCTCAAGCCATTCTAACTGTCGCATCCCAAGCTTCGCCACCGCTGCGTCTGCTGTTGGGAGCGGACGCCATAGGCTACACGACGCATAAGCTCGCGAAGCAAAGCGCCGAGATCGCGGCATGGGAGGCGCTGTCGGTGAGTACGGATTTCCCGGCATCCTGACGAGGCGGTGCCTAACAAACCAGCGGATTGCCTGCAATTTGATCATTTAGGTCTTGTGGGGTGGCCCAAAATTGTCAGAGATCAAGGACAGGCAAGGGTTCTCTCGACTGGCACAAAACTTGCTCATAGTGTTTCGTGTGGGTCTGCCAACATCGAAATACGGCGATCAAAGCGAGGTTTTGTGTCTGGATGAAGTCTTGGAAATGTTCGACTGATTTGGTTAGTGGTGAGGAACGCGAACGGGTGTGGGGCGAGGCCTTGCACCAGATTTCTCTCCCTGCCACCCACGTACAAGACCACTCGGGATTTCATGGTGACGTCTCGAGCGTCGTCTCGCCGCTGGGTATCGAGTTCTCCCGTGTGTCCTCTTCGGCTCAGACGTTGTCGGGCGCGTGCTTGAGCCGTCCTCCCTGCTTGTGGCTGGCCTTGCCGGTCGAAGGGGTGTTCCAGCTGGCGGACGGATCGGACAGCACGAATTTGCGGCTGGGGGATATCTTGTACGGCCCGACCGGCCGCGATTCCACCCTGAAGCTCCCCGACCATTTCGTCATGCTGTATATCCGGATCCCACAGACGATGCTGTATCCCCGCCTGCTCAACCTGCAGGTTCTGCCGATGGGAACGCTGACCGGTCGGGCCGCGGTCAATCGGATTTTCGCGAACCTGCTCCATTCGATCGTCGATGATCTCGAGGAGCTGACGGACGAGCATATCCGCCCCATCGAGGTCGCGCTTTCCGAATTCGTAATTTCCAGTCTGGCGGAAAGTTCGGCTATGAGCTGTTTCGACGTCGCCGGCGCCAGCAACTTCCACCGAATTTCTCAGGCGATCGAACTGCAACTCGGCGACGGCGATCTGACGCTGCACCAGATCGCCGAGCAGCAGCATGTGTCCGCACGTTATATCCAAAAACTTTTCCAGCAGGCCGGGTTAAGTTTCAGCCATTATTTGCGGCAGCGTCGGCTGGAGCATTGTCACGCCGATCTCGGCAGCGCGGCGCATCGCAATTTATCGATCAGCGATATCTGCTTCCGCTGGGGCTTCAACGACGCCGCCCATTTCAGCCGCTCGTTCCGGGCGGATTACGGCATGACGCCCCGCGCCTTCCGACAGGAGCGACTGAACGCGATGGCGCGCGCCCACTGACCGCTGGTGTGGCGGCGCGAGGGTCGCGCCGCCCGCTTCCCGTGATTACTGCGGCCGGGCAGCCTTGGCGTCTTCCCAGGCGCTGCGATAGCGCTCCACCAGCCAGACATTGAACTGGCGCTGGGCGCCCTCCTGCCAGGAATAGCGGCCGCGCGGGGCGAATTTCGACTTCAGCCCCTGCTGCACCAGCTCATCGACATGCAGGTC
>JAQGIF010000305.1 GCA_028291345.1 Rhodospirillales bacterium
TCGCCGAACTTGCAGCTCAATGTTCAGTTGAGAGAAGCGGGAATCGCCGCATTGAGGAATTTAATCCGTCCGTCTTACCAGCCGATCAATCTGCAAACGTCTTGCGTGCCGCCGCCGCCCGAAGAAAAAAGACGATCGAGCCTATGGCGCGGGTGATCCGCAGATATCCTACTCAAGACCGACCAGCCCGCATTGCACGACATGCCAACGCCGCAAGCCCTCCACCGCCTGGGTATCGTGCCCGATGTCATCGACCGCTCCTATGTGCGAGGCTGCCCGGATTACTTTCAGGACACCGGTTCCTGCTGGCCTCTGCGGCCGCGGCATAGCGCTGCGCGAATTAAACGCACGGCAAGAGATATTCTCCGGCGGCAACGAAGATCGAAACTTGTCCCGGTAATTCGTCGGATTTCTTACTCGGCAACGTATTAGCAGTCATTCCCTTTTTCTCAATGTACTTTCCAGTCGATATTCAAGGCCACAAATGTTCGTTGAAGATCCCGCAAGCCCTTCCAGTAGCAATCCAGCATTTGATCCCATTGTTGTCGCGGGCATGGGGTGCCGTTTCCCGCAGGCACCCGACGTAGCCGCGTTCTGGAAACTTTTACTGGAAGGCCAGGACGTGATCGGCCCGGTCCCGGCCGATCGTTGGGACATCGCCAGTTTCTACGATCCCGACTTCAGGTCGGTCGGCCAGATCCATCAGGCAGAGGGTGGCTTCGTCGAAGGGTTGGCGGCTTTTGACCCGGCCTTCTTTCATCTGTCGCGGCGCGAAGCGCTCCATATGGACCCGCAACAGCGCCTTCTGCTGGAGTGCGTCGTCCAGGCAGCCGAGAACGCAGGCGTGCCGCTGGCGAGCCTGCGCGGCAGCAAGACTGGCGTCTTCATCGGGATCAGCACCCACGATTACAACGACATTCTCCAATCCCCCTCCGAGCGGGAGAACATCAGCGCCTATACGAACCAGGGTGGCAGCCTTGCGATCGCGGCCAACCGCATATCTTACGTTTTCGATTTCCGGGGCCCAAGCCTCGCCGTGGACACGGCCTGTTCATCCTCCCTTTATGCCCTGCGTGAGGCTTTGTTTTCGCTGCGTGAACACGACTGCGACTTCGCATTTGTCGGCGGCGTGAACGCCAACTTGAAGCCAGAGATGGCGATCGGCTTCAGCATGGGGAATTACCTATCGCCGACCAGCCGTTGCCGCGCGTTTTCGGCCGATGCCGATGGTTATGTCCGCAGCGAGGGGGCGGGCATTCTGCTGCTCACGCGCCGGAGCCTCGCGCAGCGCCACGCGCTGCCAATTCTGGCGGAGATCGTCGCCGTTGCCGCCAACGAGGACGGCAAGACCGAAGGGATGGCCTTGCCCAACCCACAGGCGCAGAAGGAGCTGCTGACCGCCGCGCTCCTGAAGGCCGGCTTTCGTGGTGCTCAGATCGATTATGTCGAGTGCCACGGTACCGGCACACCCGCCGGCGATCCGATCGAGTGCAGCGGAGTGGGGACTATCTACGGCCTGGGGCGCGATCCGGCGGACCCATGCCTGATCGGGTCGGTGAAGACCAATCTCGGCCATCTGGAGGCTGGCTCCGGTGCAGCTGGCCTCATCAAACTGGTGCTCAGCATGCAGCATGGCATGATCCCGGCATCCTTGCATTGCGAGCACCTCAGCCAGGCAATCGATTTCGATGGGTTGGGCCTGCGCGTGGTGCGCCAAACCATGCCGTGGCCCGACCGTGGCGCGCCGGAACGCATCGCCGGAATCAATTCCTTTGGGTTTGGCGGTGCTAACGCACACGCCATCCTCAAAAGTCCAGTCCGGCCACCCGCGCCAGCCGCTACGGAAGCAGCAGAAACGGCGCCGATCCTGGTAGCGCTGACCGCCCATAACGACGAGGCGCTTGCCGCGCAATCGGCCGGGCTTCTTGATGATCTCGACCGGCATGACTTGCAGGATCTTGGCTTCACCACGATCAAGCACCGCGACCACTACCGCCATCGCGCGATGCTGGTCGCGCAAAATATAGAGGAGTTGCGCGCGCGCCTCCAGCTGCTGGCGGAGCTGCGCGAAGGGCCGGGCGTGATTCAGGGGGCGCCGCAGCCGCGCGAACTGAGGATTGGATTTGTCTTTTCTGGACAGGGACCGCAATGGCACGGGATGGGACGTAGCCTTCTGGCCAGCGACGGCGCCTTTGCCGCTACGGTCTGGGAGATCGACGGACTTTTTCGGCCCAAGCTGGGCTGGAGCGTATGGGATGCCCTTCATCGCGACGAGCACGAGGCGCGGATGGAAGAGACGGAGATCGCGCAGCCGACAGTCTTCGCGCTGCAAGTCGCGCTGGCCCGGCGGCTGCAATCCCTCGGCATCAAGGCGATTGCCGTCACAGGTCATAGTCTTGGCGAAATCGCCGCCGCGGTGGTCAGCGGGGCGATCACGTTGCAGGAGGGGGTGGACGTGATCTACCATCGCAGCCGCCTGCATCAGACCGCCAGCGGCGCCGGCCGGATGATGGCGGCCGGTTTGTCGCCAGCCAGAGCCGAGGCCTTGGCGGCAAGGAGCGGCGGGAAGGTCTCGGTCGCTGCAATCAATTCCATGGATGCAGTCGCATTCTCCGGCGACAACCGCGAAATCCATCTGCTGGCCCACGAGCTCACCGAAGGCGGCGTTTTCAACCGGCTGCTGCGTGGGAAGGTACCGTTCCATTCCCACCACATGGATCAATTCAAGGAAGAACTGCTGGCCCGCCTCGGCCATCTGCGGCCGCGGGAATCGGTGTTGGATTTCTATTCCTCGACCTACGGGCGGCTACTCGGGGGCGAGCATTGCGGCGCGCAATATTGGGTGAACTGCGTCCGAGAGCCGGTACGCTTCATGGACTCGCTCGTGGCGATGATCGAAGGCGGCATCGACACCTTCATCGAAATTTCACCCCATCCGGTGTTGTCGCCTAGCATCGAGGCTAACCTGAAAGCCCAGTCGGTCAGAGGATTGGTATTGCCGACGTTGCGGCGCGAGCAAGACGACGTCGTCACCTTCTACTCTTTGGTGGCCCGGCTGTTCTGTGAGGGCGTAATGGTCGAGCCCAGCGCGCCAGGTCGCTTCGTCCCGCTGCCGAATTACCCGTTCCAGCGCGAAATCCTTTGGAAGGAAACGCCGGAGGGTCGGCGGGTGCGTTTAGGGCATCGACCGCACCCGCACCGAACGTCCTTGCCGTCGGTAACGGAGGGCGGGACCGTGCAGACCATGGTCGTCGATTATAATCCGATGGCTCACGCCTATCTCAAGGACCATGTGGTGCAGAGCACCTTGGTCGTGCCAGGCGCCACCCATCTCGACCTCGCGCTGAGCTGCCATCCCGAAATCTATGATGTAAGCTTCGATCGCGCCTATTTCGTCCCCATTGCCGAAGACCTGCCGCAGCCCCAGGGGCGGTTGCAGATTTCCGGAAACGATAGGTCGGTACGTCTACAAAGCCGGGTACTTTCCGGGCCCGACGCATCCTACTCGGAATGGATCACTCACATGCGGGCCCGCTACATCCCCGAGGGCCCGCGCTTTGCTGAGAAGGTCATCGATATCGATTTGTGCGCCGTCGATTGGCAGGAGACGGTGAACCCCGAGCTGCTATACGGCAATTTAGCATCGGCCGGGCTGGCGCTCGGTGAAACGTTCCGCAATATTCGGGCCCTGTGGACTGGCCGTATCGGTGATGAGTCCGTCTCGATAGCGCAGATTTCGGCTACGCCACGCATCGCTGCGCAGGCTGGCCGCCATGTCCTGCATGGGGTGCTGGGCGATTCCTGCCTGCAAAGCCTGCTGTTCCTTGCGATCGAAATGCACAAGGGCCAGTTCGCAGTCTATGTCCCGACGTCGCTGCGTGCGGGCAAGATCTTCAATCCGGCTCCGGCGGATCTTTTCTGCGTTACGCGCCTTCGGGAAAGCACCACTGAACTCGTGCGTGGCGATTTCTGGGTCTACCAAGCTGAGGAGGGGTTGCGGAATGCCGGCATCGAGACGATCGCTGCCGAGATCGCCCGGTCCGCCCTGCCCAAGGTGGCTGAATTCCACGATTTTTCGGCGTCATACTTGGAGGGCTCACGCGGCGACTGCCCGATCGAACAGCTGGAATTGATTGGCCGGATGCTCGCCAAGGACCGGCTCGATCAGACGGCGGGCCGCCAAGCTGAAGAATTGTTCGCGCCATTCGACGAGATCAGGCTGTCCCTCAACGAGGGGAAGGCTGGAATATATCCGAGATCCATTTTCGAGACGTATGTTACGGAAGTCCAGCCTCTCCTGAACCGGATAGCGCTGGACGCCCTCAAGCGATCTCCGCAACCAGACGAAGCGCTTTCGCCTGGCCGGGCGGCATGGTGGCGCCGCGTCACGGGCGCCGCGGCACCCGCCGACGCTGCTTCGGAGTCGATGCCCGCCCTCGCGGAACTGGTGCAGCACTACCCGGATTTCGCGCTGGAATTCCGCCTGGTGGGCAATTGCAGCATGCTGTGGCTGGATCAGGCTGCGGACAACCGGTTTGCTGCGGACAATCTGGACGTCCTGCGGCGCTTCTACCGCGAGGCTTTCTCCAACAGCTCCTACAACGCCTGGGCCGCCCTGCATCTGCGCGCGCTACTTGCAGGCATGCCGGCTGGCAGAACGCTGCGGGTGCTTGAGATTGGCGCCGGAACAGGCGGACTGACGCAGGCCCTGCTGCCCGAGCTGCCGCGCGAGGGCTGCACTTATATTTACAGCGATATCTCATCATCCTTCTTCGCCCAGGCTAAGGACGATTTCGCAGCCTATCCCTTCCTCGAATACCGCGCGCTCGATCTCGAAAAGGACCTGATCGAGCAGGGCATCGCGGAGGGCTCCGTCGATATCGTCGTTGCCGCCAACGTCCTGCATACCTCAGCCGACCTGGACGGCTCGCTGCGGAATATCCGCAAGGTCCTCGCCAGCCAGGGCTGTCTGCTGATGCTCGAAGTGACCAACGCGCCTCTATGGGTCGATGTTGTCTTCGGCCTCGCCGACGGATGGTGGAATTTTTCGCAAGACCGGTCCGTTCCACGCGAGCATGCGAGCCTCTCCCCAGCGCGCTGGCAATCCGTTCTCAGGGCGGGCGGGTTCGCTGACGTGGTCGCCAGCCGCTTGCCGGAATGGCAGGACGTTCTCGGCAACGCGGAGCCTACTGCCGAGCAGACGATCGTGCTGGCGCGGGCCGAGTATCGGGAATTCGCGCTACCGCTCGCAGCGATGGGCAAGATCGCCGTCATCGCGGCCGAGGCACCGTCGGTGGCGGAGTTTATCCGCGGGCTCGAACGGCAAGGCGTTGATGTCCGTAGGTTTGATCCCCTAACGCCAGCCGAGCAGGTGCTGGATCACGCGGAATTCTCCTTTGTGCTGCACGTGCTGGCTCCTCAATTATTCGAGTCCACCGGGCAATGGAATGCGCAAGCAGCCATGGCGTATTTTCACAGCCACAGTCAGTCGCTGCGCCACTGGGCACAGGCCCTGCTGAGCAACGACTTCGCCCGTGTGCGGGATCTCGGGATGCGTATCGTCGTCCTCGGCGAATCCCCGATTACTCAGGCGATCTGGGGATGCGGACGCGTCGTGTTGAGCGAATTGCCCCGCCTCGATTTCGCGATGATCAGGCTGGACGGCATGGAGGATGCCTCCATCCGGTCCTTTGTCCGTGAATTGTGTCAGGGTGAAACGGAACGGCGGGACGAGGGTGAGGTCGTTCTGCGAAGGGAACGCCGGAGCGTCTACCGCATGATGCGGCTCAGCGATACGGCCTTTTCACGCGAGCGGTCCGCGGCGCTTGCGGTCGAGAATTTTCGATACATCCCGAGTAAGACAGGCCTGTCCGAGGCGGGGCGGTTCGTCAGCATCCCGCGCCGCGCACCGGGACCGCATGAGCTGGAAATCGAGATCAAGGCGACCGGGTTGAATTTCCGTGACGTTCTCTTGACCAGTCGCATGATGGACAAGGGGATGATCTACAGCGGCCTGCTCGAGGACCAGGTCGGCATGGAATGTTCCGGAGTAGTGGTTCGCTCCGGCGTCGATTCCGAGGGTTTCGCTCCAGGTGACCGCGTATTCGCCTGCGCCAGAGGCGCTGCCGCGAAATACGTGACAGTCGCGACCGATCATGTCGCCCGGATGCCCGACAACCTGTCGTTCGTGGAAGGCGCGAGCCTGCCCGTCGCGATGCTGACCGCGTGGGAGGCACTCATGGAGCGCGGCCGGCTGAAGGCCGGCGAAACGGTCCTCGTACATGCGGCGGCAGGCGGCGTCGGCCAGGCCGCGGTGCAGGTGGCGCTGTCGCGGGGCGCGACGATACTGGCGACGGCGGGCACGGAGGAGAAGCGGGAATTTTTGCTGCGCCAGGGCGTGAGCGCGGTCTTCAATTCCCGTGACCTAGCATTCGGCGACCAGATTCTACAATGGACCGGTGGGCGCGGCGTTGACCTGATTCTCAATAGCTTGAGCGGTCCCGCGATCGAGCAAAACTTCCGCGTGCTTGCCCCCTACGGCCGTTTCGTAGAAATCGGCAAGGCCGACCTCTACGATGAGCACCGCATCTCCCTCTATCCGTTCCGCAAGAACATTTCCTATTCGGCTGTCGATCTTGACGCCGCGCTTGTGGATCGCCCCGCCGTGATCGGCGAGACCTTGCGGACCATCGCGGGCTTAGTGGCGGAAGGGAAGCTGGGCATCCTGCCGGTGAGGGAATTCGGTCTGGACCGTATCAATGAAGGCATGCAGCTAATGGCCCGCTCGGCCCATATCGGCAAGGTCGTGCTGAGCGCATCGGCGCTGCACGCACTGCCGGTCGTCACCGATTTCCATGGCCGGCTACAGGCTCGATCGGACCGTGCGTATGTGATTTCCGGCGGCAGCGGCGGTATCGGCCTTGTCCTCGCCGAATGGCTTGCTAACAAGGGCGCGACGAAAATAGCGTTGCTGAGCCCCTCGGGCGACCGCAAGCTCGAGGTGCGGCGCCTGCGGCGAAATCTGTTCGAACGCGGGGTCGACTTGCGGGCGTTCGCCTGCGACGTTGCCGATGCGATAGCCGTCTCGACGTGCCTCGATATTGTGCGCAGGGAGATGGCGCCGATCGGGGGTGTGTTCCATGGCGCGATGGTTTTGGATGACGGTCAGTTCGTCGATCTCGACGAGCCCTCGTTCGACCGGACCATGCGCCCTAAGGCCCTGGGTGCGATGGAGCTGCACGTGGCGACTGCCGCCGATCCACTCGATTTGTTCGTCATGTTCTCATCTTGCTCCGCTGCCTTCGGCAATCCGCGGCAGGCCAACTACAATGCGGCAAATCTTTTCCTGGAGGGGCTAAGCGCGCAGCGCCAATGGGAAGGGCGCCCGGCATGCACGGTACAGTTAGGCGTCGTCGGCGGCGTTGGCTTCGTCGCCCGCAACCGGAATGTCGGCCAGGCCTTGGGAAGAATCGGCTGGCGTCTGGTCCATATCAACGAGATCCTGGCGGGACTCGAGAAAGCCATCTGCGAGCAGCCGGTCGTCCGGTGCTTAGCCGATGCCGATTGGCAAACCGTATCCGACAGCTTCGCGTCGGATCGGGTCAAGAAGCGGCTGGAACGGCTGGTTCTCTTGTCCAAGACCGCCGCGACCGACGGGGACGCCGGCGCATGCGTCTTCGAAAAAGCGCTCGCCCGACCGGGTGCATTGGAGGCGTTCGAGATCGTCGCAACCGGCATCCAACGAGAGCTCTCGAAGATTCTGGCATCGGGAGAAGCGCTGGTGCGCACCAGCCCGATCACAGATTTCGGCCTGGACTCGTTGATGATCACGCAGCTGCGCTACTGGATTCAATCCGAGCTGAAAACGGATATCCCGCTGATGCAGTTGATGCAGGGACCGAGCATCGACGCGCTGACCCGCCAGATATTAGAGATAGCTGCCGACCGGAATAGCGCAGGCCAGACGGATCAGGGTCAATGGATTCTCGGCGGCTTCCAGAGGCCCGAGGCGAGGATGCGGCTTTTCTGCTTCGCCTACATGGGCGGCGCATCGTCCCAGGTATTCGGTTCCTGGGCCGATCTGATCTCGCCGGATGTCGAGCTGTGCCCGGTGGCGCTGCCCGGGTCGATGGATCGCTCCTCAGAGGAACCAATTGAAGATTTTCACGCACTCATCGAGCACCTAGCGGACGTCCTGCAGCCATATTGCGATAAGCCGTTCGCGATTTACGGTCACAGCCAGGGTGCTTTGATTGGTTTCGAGTGGCTGCGCGAACTGAGTCGCCGCGGTTGCGCAGCGATGGCACGCCACTTGATCGTTGGTGCATATCCCGCGCCGCAAAGACCCAGGCCTTTTCGGGAAATCACTGTTCTGCCGGATTCGATCGCCGATGCCATGCCCGAAGCCTTGGAACGACAGATCGATCTGTTTGGACTTTCCGACGTTTTCCTGGCCGACAGGAACGTACGCCAGGCGCTTTGGCCGAGCTTGCGCGCTGGATTCCGGCTCGGTGACAGCTATCGGTTCGTCGCTGATCCGAAGCTTCATCTTCCCATCACGGTTGTCGCTGGCCTCCACGATCGCGCTTTCGCTGCAGGCGAGCTTGCCGACTGGAACGAGCAAACCTCCGGGAGCTTTGAATTCCTAACCAGCGAGGGCGGCCATCTCTTCGTGAACAGCCACAAAATATGGCTGGCGAAGGAATTGAATCGCATTCTTGTGGCGAGCCGCGTGCTGGATCGAGCCGCATAGGAATCAGTGAGGTTTAGGAACACCCTCGATCAAATCGGGCCGTCTTCGCGACTATGCGGTTCCCGAAGCTGGTCGCCTAATGCAATTCCACGAACCGGAGTGGGACAACGGGGCGTGGAATTTGAGGTGGTAAAGAATTATTGAAGCCGACGCGGCGAACAAGCCCCATCACCGCAATCGAGGCGCTTGGATTGCGGCCCGTTCACTTTGTGGTCCTGACGGGACCTTACAAAGGCGCAGGGCGAAAGACAGCTCGCGCCTTACGCGCCACCGGTGCTGGCTGTTGCGGAAGGATGGTACATCCCAGCAGGATCACTGGAATGATTTGGTCGCGGAGGCATCGACGCTCACCCAAGCCAGTCCAGAATTCTCCACGGAGCGCCACCGCTGGCGACCAGCCACCCGCAGTCGAGCCGGTCCGTTGGGGCAAAAAAAATAGGACTCCCGGTCGAGCGAACGAGGCGGGCGGTATCGGCGAGCCCGTCGCGTGGACCGCATTGCTAAAGCCACAGGAACCGTCCACGCGCCGGTCGGGAAACGCGGTAAACTTCAGATGGGACCGACCGAAAACCTGTAAGCATTTCTCACGGTCTCGCGACAGGCTGTTGCTCTGGATGCGCGCCATCCAGCCTGGCTTTCGTCCAGCACGGGCAGACTCCAAGGCAACCAATTCGGAGGAATCCGGATCCAAGCTTGATCTACAGCCAAAGCGCCACTCAGGATCGCCGAGAAAAGAAGCAGGCTGACGGCCAGCAGGGAACGCGCCATCCATCCATCCTCGTCGGAATATTCACAGGAACAATATAGAGCTGGCCACAGCGTGTTCCGATCTTTCGATGAAGCAACACTGCACGGAACCCGGAGCAGACGATTCTGTGGCGGGCGCCGGGGATGGGATTCACAAGGACAGGTTCATCTGCAGCAAAGCAGGGGCATCGTCTTCACCCAGAGACGAAATCGACACACCGAGCAGTCGAATTCCCTTTCGGGCCGGAAAAAACGGCTCCAGTAAGCTCAGGATGGTCGTTTCTAGCTCGGACCGGGTGGCGACCGGCGAAACACCCGTGCGGCTCCTCGTCTGCAGCTGGAAATCCGCATACTTGACCTTCAACGTCACTGTGCGGCCCCGCGTTCCGTGCGCGTCGCAATGGCGCCAGACTGTGTCGACGATCGACGCAAGGGCGATACGCGCCTCTTCCAAAGTCGTGAGGTCTGTGAAGAATGTGTTTTCCGCTCCGACCGACTTGCGGATGCGATCGGGACGGACGGGACGGTTATCGATGCCCCGCGCGACCCAGTAGTAATAGCCGCCGGACTTGCCGAAACTCTGCTGGAGGAATGCCAGATCCTTGGCCTTCATGTCGGCGCCCGTATGAATGCCGAGATGCTGCATTTTCGCGGCCGTCGCGGGGCCGATGCCGTGGAACTTGCCGATGGCTAGTGTCTCGACAAAGGCCGGCCCCATCCTGGGCGTAATCACGAACTGGCCGTTCGGCTTGCGATGATCGGAGGCGAGCTTGGCCAGGAACTTGTTGTAGGAGATGCCGGCGGAGGCATTGAGGCCGGTCTCAGCCTTGATCCTGGCGCGGATGAGGGTGGCGATCTCGGTTGCGGTCGCGATCCCCTGAAGGTTTTCGGTCACATCGAGATAGGCCTCGTCCAGTGACAGAGGCTCGATCAGCGGCGTGTGCTCGGCGAAAATCGCCCGAATCTGGTCCGAGATGGATTTGTAGACATCGAATCGCGGCTTCACGAAAATCAGCTCGGGGCATTTGCGCTTCGCGGTGACCGACGGCATCGCCGAATGGACACCGAACTTCCGCGCCTCGTAGCTCGCCGCCGCGACGACGCCGCGCTCACGGGAGCCGCCGACGGCGACCGGTCTGCCGCGCAGATCGGGATTATCGCGCTGCTCGACCGAGGCATAAAATGCGTCCATGTCGATATGGACGATCTTCCGGAGTGCCGGGAGTTCGGCGCCTTTCGAATTATTGTCCGTCGCTGGTTCCATGGCGCGATCCAAGCTCGGAGTTTCCTAGCGCCACATGCCGCGCATCCGCGCCCCGATATCGACGCGGACCTGCTTGGCCGTCGCTTGCGCCGGCGTCGTCGCGGCAACCACAGGCCATGTCCGGCATTCGAACATAGGCAGTAGCGCCGGCGGAATGAAACGCGTCCGCGCGGCATACACATGGCGGTCGCCGTAGGTCGCCTGGCCGTGGGTATAGAAGCGCTGCGGTGTCACCAGATGGAGATTGTCCTTCGCGCGCGTCATGCCAACGTATAGCAGCCGGCGCTCCTCCTCGATTTCTACGGTGGTTCCGGTGGCTAGGTCGGATGGAATGCAGCCGTCGATGACATTCAGGATGAAGACCGACTTATATTCCTGCCCCTTGATCGAATGGATGGTCGAGAGGATTAGATAATCCTCGTCGAGCAGCGGGACGCCGGACTGATCGCTGGTGGCGTCCGGCGGATCGAGCGTGAGCTCGGTCAGGAAGCGCTCGCGCGACGGATAGCCGGCGCCGATCTGCTCGAGCTGCAGCAGATCGGCCACCCGCATCGTTGCGTCTTCATGGATCCGCTCGAGGTGCGGTTCGTACCAGCGGCGGATCTGTTCGACTTCTGAAGGCCAGCCGGAACGCCCAGGCCGCAGGGCCTGGAGAAGATCGACGAACGGCTGCCAGTGATCGCCGACGCGCGCAGGTGACGGAATATGGGCGAGCGCGGCCAGCGGATCAGGCTGATCCAACATGGCGTCGAGCACGCGCTGGGCCGAGGTCGGACCGAGCCCTGGCAGCAATTGCATGATCCGGAATCCGGCGACGCGGTCGCGCGGATTTTGCGCAAACCGCAGCACGGACATCACGTCCTTGACGTGAGCGCTGTCGAGGAACTTGAGGCCGCCGAATTTGACGAACGGGATGTTGCGCCGGGTCAGTTCGACTTCGAGCGCGCCGCTATGGCTCGATGTCCGAAACAGCACGGCCTGCTGCTTCAGCAGCGTGCCAGTCTCGCGATTTTCCAGCACGCGCTCAACGATGTACTGCGCCTGGGCGTTCTCGTCGCGAACCATCACCAGCTCCGGCTTTTCTGCCGAGACGCGATCGGTCCAGAGATTCTTGGTGAAGCGCTCCGTGGCTAGCTCGATCACGCCGTTGGCCGCAGCCAGGATCGGCTTGGTCGAGCGGTAATTCCTGTCCAGAGTGATGATGTCGGCTGACGGGGAGAAGGCGTTCGGAAAATCCAGGATGTTGCGCACCGTCGCGGCCCTGAAACTGTAGATCGATTGGGCGTCGTCGCCGACAACGGTCAGTCCGCGGCCGTCGGGCTTGAGCGCGAGCAGGATCGATGATTGGAGCTGATTGGTGTCCTGGTACTCATCGACCAGGATATGATCCCATTTGCCGCCCATGTCCGCGGCGAGCTGCGGGTCGCCGGCGGCATTGGCCCAGTAGAGCAGGAGGTCGTCGTAATCGAGGACGTTCTGCGCCTGCTTGATGTCGACATATCCACCGAACAGTTCACGCAGCTGCTTTTCCCAAGGCGCACACCAGGGGAAGAACCGCCGGAGCACATCCTCGAGCGGTTCTTCCGCGTTCACCACCCGTGAGTAGATCGCCAAGCAGGTGCCCTTGGTCGGAAACCGGCTCTCCAGCTTCGAGAAACCAAGATTGTGCCGGACGAGATTCATCAGGTCGGCGCTGTCTTCGCGATCATGGATGGTGAAGCCCGGATCGATCCCAATCTGCTCGGCATATTCACGTAAGATGCGCGCGCCGATCCCATGAAACGTCCCGGCCCAGGTCAGCGCGTCGGCCATGACGCCGGCATTCGCGCCCAGGACATGGGCGCAGAGCCGCTCCACCCTGCGGGACATTTCCGACGCTGCCCGCCGGGAAAAAGTCATCAGCAATATCCGGCGCGGATCGGCGCCCATGACGATCAGATGGGCGACCTTGTGCGCTAAGGTATTGGTTTTGCCCGAGCCTGCACCCGCAATGACGAGCAGCGGTGGGCCAATCACGATGCCGTTCTGTTCTATTCCATGCTCGACCGCTAGGCGCTGCTCACAATTTAATTTTTCAAGATAGGCGGCGCTCATCGGCCCTGTATTCCACTGTTTTGATTATCTGATTTGCGAGAGAAGAACATCAGCGATCGCTCGGCTCATTGGGCTGCGGTAAGTGATGGAGATCCAGCGCATTGACACACGCGCGCTCTAGGGAACAGATTGGGAACTTACCACCCAGGCAAATCGTTGGGAAGAGTCCTCGGAAAGTCTGTTTTTCGCATGAACGCTGCTGCTTCACGTCCTGTCCTCGATGACCTGCGAGACCGCATCAAGCGGCTGGAAGGCGGCAAGGCGCAGGGGCGGCCATTTCTGCCGTTCGGGGTGAAGGAGCTGGACAGTGTTCTGCCCGGCGGCGGGCTGGCCATGGGGGCTTTGCACGAAATCGCTGGCGGCGGTAATGGCGCGATCGACGGCGCCGCGGCGGCGCTTTTTGCTGCCGGCATCGCCGCCAGGACGAAAGGGAAAGTGCTGTGGTGCGTCATGCGGCAGGATCTGTTTGCACCGGCGCTCGCCCAGGCAGGGCTGTCACCGGACCGGGTCATCTATGTCGAGGTCGGCGACGAGAAGGAAATCCTCTCCTGCTTCGAGGAGGGGCTCCGTCATACCGGCCTTGGCGCGGCTGTCGCGGAGGTCGCGCGCCTGTCGATGACAGCGTCTCGCCGGCTTCAGCTCGCGGCCGAATCCTCAGGCGGTATCGGCATCGCGATACGGCGCTGGCGCAGGCAAACCGAGGCCGCCGATTTCGGGCAACCGACGGCCGCCGTCACGCGTTGGCGCGTGTCCGCGCTGCCCTCGGCGCCCTTGCCGGTGCCGGGTGTCGGGCGGGCGCGCTGGCAGCTCGAACTTATCCGTTGCCGCGCCGGTGATAGCGCGGACTTCATTGTGGAGGCTTGCGATGCCAAGGGTCGTCTCGCTGTTCCTGCCGACCTGGCCTACGGACAGGTTGCGACGGAATCCGGCGGCCGGCGCGCCTCCGCCTGAGACGCCGCTGGTTCTTGTCGGCCGCGACGGCCGGCGTCGCGTGATTCTGGCCGCCGACCAGGCGGCGCGGGTTGCCGGGCTCTATGCCGGTATGCCGGCGACGCAGGCGCAGGCCCTGGTTCCCGGACTGGTCATCCAGGATGCCGACCCTGCTGGGGATCGTGCCGCGCTCGAGCGGTTGGCCTTATGGGCACTTCACCATTACGCACCCATCGTCACCGCCGATCCGCCAGACGGTCTTGTGATCGATACGACCGGCGCCGACCATCTGCATGGCGGCGAGGAGGCGATGCTGCAGGCGATTGCAGGACGTCTCAAGACGTCCGGAATCGCTTCCAGGGCCGCCATCGCCGACAGCTGGGGTGCGGCCCACGCCTTCGCCCGCTTTCAGAGCGAACCGATCATCGTCATTCCGCCGGGCGAGAGTGCAAGGCAGTTGGCCCAACTGCCGATCGCTGCGCTGCGCCTGCAGGCGGACATGGTCGAACGTTTGCGCGTTCTCGGGTTCGAGCGGGTAGGGGAGCTGGCCGCGCAACCACGGGCGCCGCTGGCGCTGAGGTTCGGGCCGGAACTTGGCCGGCGCCTCGATCAGGCGATGGGACGGTTAGCTGAGGCGATAACGCCGATACGCCCGCCGGATCCGATCGAGGTGCGGCGATCCTTCGCCGAGCCTATCGCCGCCGCTGAAACCATCGCCCGGTATATCGGAAAGCTCGTGACTCAACTCAGCGAAGCCCTTGAAGCGAAGGGTCTTGGGACGAAGCGCCTCGATCTCCTGTTCCACCGTCTCGACAATCGCATCGAGGCGATCCGCGTCGGCACGGCTCTTCCGGTGCGGGATGCCAGGCGCCTGACGCGATTGCTGTGCGACAAGATCGAAACTGTCGATCCCGGTTTCGGCGTCGAGCTGATGGTTCTGAGGGCGACGCTTGTCGAACCCGTCGCCCATAGGCAAGCGATTTCCTCCTTGGTCGGCGAGCCTGATGCGGATGTCTCTGAGCTGATCGACACGCTCGCAAACCGCATCGGCTCCGAGCGGCTGTATCGCATCGCTCCTGTGGCGAGCGATGTCCCCGAACGGTCGGTCTCCCGGGTTCCGCCGATGGCGCCGGAGAGCGGGGCAGGGTGGCCGGATCACTGGCCGCGGCCGTCACGATTGCTGCCACATCCCGAAAGCATCGAAACCGTTGCATTGTTGCCGGATCATCCTCCGGTCGCCTTCACCTGGCGCGGCATCCGCCGGCGTGTCAGGCGTGCGGACGGACCGGAACGTGTGTTCGGAGAGTGGTGGAAGCGCGACGCCGAGTTGGCGTCTGTCCGCGATTACTTCCAGGTCGAGGACGACGCCGGCGAGCGCTTCTGGCTCTATCGCGCCGGCGACGGGGAAGATGCCGCAACGGGATCGCACCGCTGGTTCCTGCATGGGATCTTCGGATGAGCGGCCCGCTTTATGCCGAACTCCAGGCGACGTCGCATTTCTCGTTTCTGCGCGGCGCCAGCTCGTGCGAGGAGCTGTTCGTCCAGGCCCATGCGCTCGGCATCGCGGCGCTGGCGATCGTCGACCGCAACAGCCTCGCCGGCATCGTCAGGGCGCATCAAGCCGCGAAGGAAACCGGTGTCCGCCTGATCGTCGGCTGCTGGCTCGACTTGGCCGGCGATCTATCGATCCTGGTCTACCCGACCGATCGTCCCGCCTATTCCCGGCTTTGCCGGCTGCTGTCCCTTGGCAAGAAGCGCGGCGGCAAGGCGCAGTGCAAGCTGGATTGGGACGATCTCGTCGCCTACGGCGAAGGGCTGATCGCGGTGCTGATCCCGGATGAGGCGGACGATCTCTGTGCGCTGCGGCTGCGCCGTCTGCGTGAGGCCTTCGGTGATCGCGCCTGTCTGGCGTTGACCTTGCGACGGCGCCCGAACGACGCTCTCCGCCTTCATGAGCTGTCGAACCTGTCGGCGCGGGCGGGTGTCCACACTGTGGTCACCAACGATGTCCTCTTTCATGTCCCGGCGCGGCGTATGCTGCAGGATGTCGTGACCTGCATTCGCCACAAGGTCACGATCGACGAGGCCGGCTTTCTGCGCGAGCGCCATGCCGACCGCTATCTCAAACCGCCCGCGGAGATGCATCGCCTGTTCGCACGCTACCCCGAGGCGCTGGCGCGGACCGTCGAGATCGCCGAGCGCTGCCGCTTCTCACTCGAGGAGCTGGCCTATCAATACCCCGAAGAGCGGGTCGATCCGGCGCTGACGCCGCAGCAGTCATTGGAGGCGCTGGCCTGGGAGGGCGCGGCCCGGCGCTATCCCGAGGGCCTGCCCGACGAGGTTCGCGCCACATTGCTCCACGAGCTGCAGCTGATCGAGACGCTGCAATACGCACCCTACTTCCTGACGGTGAACAGTATCGTTCGCTTCGCCCGCTCGAAGGATATCCTCTGCCAGGGCCGCGGCTCGGCCGCCAATAGCGCGGTCTGCTACGTGCTGGGGATCACTTCGATCGACCCTGAGCGCAACGACCTGCTCTTCGAGCGCTTCATATCGGAGGAGCGCCGCGAGCCGCCCGATATCGACGTCGATTTCGAGCACGAGCGGCGCGAGATTGTCATGCAGTGGATCTTCGACACCTATGGCCGCGATCACGCCGCTTTGTGTTCGACCGTTATCCGCTACCGGACCAAAGGCGCAGTCCGCGATGTCGGCAAGGCGCTCGGTTTACCTGAGGACCTGATCAAGATGCTGTCCTCCCAAGTCTGGGGCTGGTCGGAGGAGGGGGTTGAGGACAAGCATGTCGAGGCGCTGAATCTCAATCTCGCTGACCGGCGCCTGCGGCTGACGCTCGACTTGGCCCGCGAGCTGATGGGCGCGCCACGGCATCTCAGCCAGCATCCCGGTGGTTTTGTGCTGACTCATGACCGGCTCGACGAGCTCGTGCCGATCGAGCCCGCCGCGATGGTCGATCGCCAGGTGATCGAGTGGGACAAGGACGACATCGACATTCTCAAATTTATGAAGGTCGACGTGCTGGCGCTCGGCATGCTGACCTGCATGAAGCGCGCCTTCAATTTCCTGGCTGAGCATAAGGGTATCGATCTCGACCTTGCGACCATCCCGGCCGAGGACCCGCGCACCTACGCGATGATCCGCAAGGCCGATACCCTCGGCACCTTCCAGATCGAGAGCCGCGCGCAAATGTCGATGCTGCCCCGGATCAAGCCGCGCACTTTCTATGATCTGGTTGTCGAGGTGGCGATCGTCCGGCCGGGTCCGATCCAGGGCGACATGGTCCATCCTTACCTGCGCCGGCGCGAGGGGCTCGAGCCGGTGCATTATCCAACGCCAGAGCTCGAAAAGGTGCTGGGAAAGACGCTCGGCATTCCGCTCTTCCAGGAGCAGGCGATGCGGGTCGCGATCGTCTGCGCTGGCTTCACGCCGGGCGAGGCCGATCAGCTCCGCAAGAGCATGGCGACCTTCAAGTTCACCGGCGGTGTGTCGAAGTTTCGGGACAAGCTGGTATCCGGCATGATCGCCAATGGCTATGAGCAGGACTTCGCCGAGCAGACCTTCAAGCAGCTCGAGGGGTTCGGCAGCTATGGCTTTCCGGAAAGTCATGCCGCCTCATTCGCGCTGATCGCCTATGCCAGCTCCTGGATCAAATGCTGGCATCCGGACGTGTTCTGCGCGGCCTTGCTCAATGCCCAGCCGATGGGTTTTTACGCGCCGGCCCAGATAGTGCGCGACGCCCAGGAGCATGGCGTGGAAATCCGGCCGGTCTGCGTCAACGCCTCACGCTGGGATTCGACCTTTGAGCCGACGGATGACGAGAGCCGCTTCGCGGTACGCCTCGGACTGCGCATGATCAAGGGCCTTGCCAATGCTCATGGTGCAGCGATCGTCGCCTGCCGCGCCGACCAGCCCTTCGTCTCGGTCGAGGATCTCTGGCACCGCGCCGGTGTGCCCTCGGTCGCGCTTGTCGGACTCGCCGAGGCCGACGCCTTCCGGCCGTCGATCGGGCTCGCGCGCCGCGAGGCGCTCTGGGCGATCAAGGCGTTGCGCGACGAACCGCTCCCGCTCTTCGCGGCTGCGACCGAGCGGGCCCTGCAGCCGATCCCCGAGATCAACGAGCCCGAGGTCTCACTTAAGCCCATGACCGTCGGCGGCGAGGTCGTGCAGGACTATCGCAATGTCGGGCTGACGCTGCGCTGCCATCCCTTGACCTTCCTGCGCGAGGATCTCCAGCAGTGCAAGATCGTCACCTGCGCCGAGGCCATGGCGACGCAGGACGGCCGCTGGGCAGAGGCCGCCGGCCTGGTACTGGTGCGGCAGCGTCCCGGCTCGGCCAAGGGTGTGATGTTCATCACGCTGGAGGATGAAAGCGGTATCGCCAATCTCGTCGTCTGGCCGCATGTCTTCGAACAGAACCGGCGCACCGTGATGGCGGCCAGCATGATGTCGGTCCGCGGCCGCGTGCAGCGCGAAGGCGAGGTCGTCCATCTGGTCGCGCATCATCTGACCGATCTCTCGGCCGAACTCGCCAGCGTCGGCGGGCGCGACGCGGTCTTCGCTCTGCCGCATGGACGGGGCGATCAGGTGAGGCACGGCGGCGGTCCCGATCCACGCGATCAGCCGCCCAAGGGCCTGCGGAGCCGCGACATCTATATCCCCTTATGCCGACCTCGGCATGGAACTTATCCCGAGCAAAATACTGTGCCGAGCGCGTTTCCAAAGTCCCGGGATTTCCGATAGTCCGTGGCAGCGAAATCGGCATAGTTTGGCCGAAATCGGACTGCTTTTGAAAGGACATCCGGCAAAGCGAACACTGCCACCGGACTAGCTAAGGGGGCAGTTGTCGACCCATGTCAGCCATTGGGAGGACAACCGACCGATCTCGGAAGCGGTCGCTCGCCGAGCCGCCGCGTCGACATGATTGCGCCCGCACCGTCATTGGGTCCCTAGCCGCGCCTCTCAGAAGCGGATTTTCGAGCCACGAGTGCTCGCGACAGAGTTGTCGGATTACTGGCAAGGGCCTGAGTACACCACCGGTTACGTGTACTTCCGGAAATCCGAGGCCAGAAGGTCACGGGCATCTTGAGTCCGACCTAGGTTCTGCCAGAAGCGAGCCACTACTCGGTCACTCGTTCGTCATCCCGCCGGTGAGAGCCGCTGGCGGAATTGCTCAGCCATCCAGTCGATGAACACGCGCAGGCGCGGCGACAGCTGGCGCGTGTGGGAATAGAGGACGTGGACGGGCAACGGCGAGGGTGGAAAGTCGGCGAGCACTTCGACCAGCGCACCGTTGGCCACTTCTAAGGTGACGCGGTATCGCGGTGCCTGAATCAGCCCGAGGCCCAGGCATGCGGAGGCGACATTGGTCTCGGCACCGGTCACCGTTACCGTCGAGGGCAACGTCACCTTGCGGATCTTGCCGGCGGCGCAGAAGACAAGCGGCGTGATTTCACTGGTATCGGGCGAAAGCAAGCCGACCCTTTCGTGGCCTTCGAGATCGTCGGGCGTTCGCGGTGTACCGAAGCGGCTGAGATAGTCCGGGCTAGCGAAGGTTCCCCTGTCGAGCATCGCGAGGCGTCGCTTGATCAACGGACTGTCGCTCAATTCGCCGGCCCGTAGGATGCAGTCGAAACCTTCCCGGATCATGTCCAGCGGTTGGTGGATTTCGCTCAGGTGCAGCCGGATATCGGGATATTGCCGCCGAAAGCGCGGCAGGCCCGGCAGCAGGAAGTATCGGGCCTGGGTGCCGTGAGCATCCACACGGATGAGCCCTGAAGGCTTGGCGCCGACGAAGGCGCCCTCGGCGTCCTCCATGTCCGCAATGAGGTTCACGCAGCGCTGGTAATAGGCTTCGCCATCCAGGGTTGGGCTGACCTGGCGCGTCGTGCGCTGCAGCAGCCTCACGCCCAACCGCGCTTCCAACCCCTTGACGGCATCGGTGACGGAGGATCGCGGCAGACCGAGATCCTCCGCGGCCCTGGTGAAGCTGCGCCGTTCCACGATGCGGGTGAAGACGCGCATGGCATCGAAGCGATCCATTATCCGAACTTTCGAATTATATCGCCAGATTATGGCTGATTATCCGCCAGAAAAGAAAGTGCATCGTGATCCTGTCCACCGCCGATCACCGGCGGCCAACACAAGGAGAAGCATCATGACCAGCCAAGCCAATAAAGTTGCCATCGTCACCGGCGCCTCTGGCGGCATCGGCGCCGCGGTCGCCGAACGCCTCGCCAAGGACGGCTTCACTGTCGTGGTCAACTACGCCGGCAACGCCGCCTCGGCCCAGGCGGTCGTCGCCAAGATCGAGGCAGCCGGGGGCCGGGCCGTGGCGGCGCAGGCCGACATCTCGGATGTCGCCGCCGTTGCACGGATGTTTGACTCGGCCGAAACCGCGTTCGGTGGCGTGGATGTCCTGATCAACAACGCCGGGATCATGAATCTGGCGACAATCAAGGATAGCGACGACGCCCTGTTCGATCGCCACATCGCGGTCAACCTAAAGGGGACGTTCAACACGCTGCGTGAGGCGGCGTGTCGCCTGCGGGAGGGCGGCCGGATCGTCAACTTCTCCTCCAGCATCACCACCCGGCTACAGCCGACCTACGGCGTCTATGCCGCCACCAAGGCCGCGGTCGAGGCCATGACCAGCATTCTCGCCAAGGAACTGCGCGGACGGAACATTACCGTCAATGCGATCGCGCCCGGGCCGACCGCGACCAAGCTGTTCCTCGACGGCAAGCCCCAGGAGGTGATTGACCAGCTGTCAAAGATGGCGCCCCTCGAACGCCTCGGCCAGCCCCAGGACATCGCCGATGCGGTGGCGTTCCTCGCCGGTCCGGACGGCGCCTGGATCAACGGCCAGACCCTGCACGCCAATGGCGGGATCATCTGATCCCGCCGCTCCATCGCCCCAACGATACCCGTCCCCTCTCAAACAAGGAGCTTCATCATCTCCAGGTCCATCATCCTCGTCACCGGCGCGTCGTCCGGCTTCGGTCTCATGACCGCCAAAGCCTTGGCCGAGGCCGGCCACACGGTCTACGCCTCGATGCGGGAGACCACAGGCCGCAATGCGCCTCAGGTCGCCGCGGTCGCCGCATGGGCGGCCGAACAGAAGGCAGATTTGCGCACCGTCGAACTGGACGTGCAGTCCGACGCTTCGGCCGACGCCGGTATCGCCCGCATCACCGCCGACGCCGGCCGTCTCGATGTCATCGTCCACAACGCTGGCCACATGGTGTTCGGCCCGGCGGAAGCCTTCACGCCCGAACAGCTGATCCAGCAATATGATGTCAACGTGCTGGGCGCCCAGCGGATCAACCGGGCAGCGCTGCCTCATTTGCGCGGTCAGCATAAAGGCCTGCTGGTCTGGGTCGGATCCTCTTCGACGCGCGGCGGCACCCCGCCTTTTCTGGCGCCGTATTTTGCCGCCAAGGCGGCGATGGACGCGCTGGCCGTGTCCTACTCCACCGAGCTTGCCCTGTGGGGCATAGAGACGACGATCATGGTCCCGGGCGCCTTCACCAAAGGCACCAACCACTTCGCCCACTCTGGCAGGCCGTCCGATGAAGCGCGGATCGCCGAATACGAAGCCGGTCCATATGCCGGCATCGCCGACAGGGCGCTGAAGGGCCTTGCCGGCCTCGAGCCCGCCGATGCCGATCCCTCGGAAGTGGCGCGGCAG
>JAQGIF010000309.1 GCA_028291345.1 Rhodospirillales bacterium
AAATCTCTGATGTTCTTATTAAGTTCCATACCCAACCCCACCGCCATTTCAGGAAATCCGATCCTCCAGACCACCGCATTGCGGGCAAAATCGCCCGTTATGCCAAACCACAGCCTCGAGCAAGCGCCGCGCCGTCTCCTCGTCGGGAACCCACAAACGCAACTCTTCTAATGACGCGATGTCGTGATCTCTATAGCCTGAACCCTTACCCCCGCTTCGCCTGCCTGCTCCCGCCCGTGGGCAGCGGGATGATCTGCGCCCGCTTGTGAAACAGGCGCCAAGTCAGGCTGTCTTCCAATGCCTCGAACGACGCTTCGATGATGTTTGGCGATACGCCGACCGTGGTCCAGCGCTGGCCATCGGCGTCGGCGCTTTCGATCATCACGCGGGTCACCGCGCCGGTGCCGTCCTTGGGCGTCAGGATACGCACCTTGTAATCGACCAAGCGGATGCCGGCGAGTTCAGGATAGGACGGGACCAGCGCCTTGCGCAACGCCCCGTCCAGCGCATTGACCGGGCCGTTGCCTTCGGCCACCGACATGATCAGCTCGTCGCCGACGGCGACCTTCACGGTCGCCTCGGACAAAGTCTCAAGCCGGTTCTGCGCGTCGAAGCGGCGCTCATCTAAGATGCGGAAGGTCTGCAGCCGGAAATAGGTCGGCACGCCCTCCAGCGCGCGGCGCGCCATCAGCTCGAAGCTCGCCTCCGCCCCATCATAGGCATAGCCCTCATATTCGGCCTGCTTCACCTGCTCGACCAGCGCGGCCACGCGCTTATCCTTGGGATCGACCTCCAGGCCGATCTGGCGGAACCGGGACAGCACGTTGGATCTGCCCGCCTGGTCGGAAACGATGATGTGACGCGCATTGCCGACCAGTTCGGGCTCGATATGCTCGTACAGGCTGGGGTCCTTCTCGACCGCCGAAACATGCAGCCCGCCTTTATGGGCGAAGGCGCTTTCTCCGACATAGGCGGCGGTGCGTACCGGCACCCGGTTCAGCCGGTCATCGACCATGCGGCTGATATGCTTGAGTTGTCGTAGTCCGTCGCGCGACACGCCGGTCTCGAAGCCCATCTTGAGCATCAGGGTCGGCAGCAGCGTGATCAGATTGGCATTGCCGCAGCGCTCGCCCAATCCATTTACCGTGCCATGGATCATCCGCGCCCCGGCCGCAACCGCTGCCAGCGAGTTGGCGACAGCGTTCTCAGTGTCATTGTGGGTGTGGATGCCGAGATGACTGCCGGGAATGGTCTGGATCAACTCGCCGACGATCCGACGCACGTCATCGGGCAAGGTGCCGCCATTGGTGTCGCAGAGCACGACCCAGCGCGCGCCGGCTTCATAGGCGGCCGTGACGCAGCGCCGCGCATAGGCCGGGTCGCGCAGATATCCATCAAAGAAATGCTCGGCATCGAACAAAGCCTCGCGCCCGGCCTCGGTGATGGCGCGGACCGTCTCCTTGATCACCGTCACATTCTCGTCCGGGCTGATGCCCAGCGCGGTCTTGACCTGGACCGAGGAAGCCTTGCCGACGATGCAGATCGCGGCTGTGTTGGCATTGAACAGGGCCGACACCTGGGGATCGTTGGCGGTGCTGCGCCCAATCCGCTTGGTCATGCCGAAGGCGGCGAAGCGTGCGCGGGTCAGGACCGGCGCATCGGCAAAGAAGGCATCGTCGGTCGGGTTCGCGCCAGGCCAGCCGCCCTCGATATAATCGATGCCGAGCTGATCGAGCGCATGCGCGATCGCATGCTTGTCGGGAACCGTAAAGTCGACACCCTGCGTCTGCGCCCCGTCGCGCAGGGTCGTGTCATAAAGATAAATCCGGTCGCCGCTCATCGTCATATCCGCTGCAAAAATCCCGCGCCGTCCCGAAGAGGCGCGTCACCCTTTTACCCTATTGCGCCGATATAGTGGATAATCGCAATCGAGATGCGCGGGATAAGGTCGTACAGCTTTAGCATCGGCGTAAATATCTCGTCATTTTCGCGCTGATAGGTCTGACTGGCGTCGCTGACATAGCTGGCCGGTTCGCCGAACTCAGTATCGGCCACGGTCTCGGGCGTCGCGGGAAAAATGCGGCGCAGATTGCTGACCGCGACCGGGATGTCGAGCTGGAGAACGCGCTGGAATATCCGACGGTTGGCGATCTCATGCCGGCTCGAAAATTCGGGAATATGTGTTGCCAGCGTATAGATTTCCTGGACCAGGGCGATCCGGATGGCATGCAATAGGGTCAGCGCGCGCTTGGCGTCATCGCTGATTCTCGTATCCGGCGGATCGAACGGCTCCAGCCCCGCCCGCAAACGGACGAAATCGTTATAGAGCCGGCGATAGACCTTTCGCTGGCCGTCATGGATGCTCCACTCTTCCAGCATCTCAGCGATCCGGCGATAGGAGTCCGCCCGCCCGACATCTTTGGTCTGCGCCGCGCGCGCGAGCCACAGACCGGGGTCGATATTCGCAATATAACCGTCGAGCGCATCGGGATTTGAAAAGGCCACTCCATAGGCGACCAGCGAAATCATCTGGCGAAGCCGGGGCGAGACGCCGTGAACCTGTTGGAACCATGCCGGGTTCTGCTCTATCGCCTCCCCCACGCCGCTGATGCTGTTGGCGAACAGGCCGAGCTGCTGCAGCACGGCGTTATGCGGAATGGCCCGAAACTCGCTGATCTGTGGACGCGGCGCGGCTTCTAGCGACTCCCCTTCCCGGCGGGTCGCTCTGCTGCCCGTTGTGTAGAGCAGATTGACGCCATAGGTACCGACCAGCAGCCCATAGTTCGGGTCGTGCATCAGGCCGGATTGGAACTCCTTCACCGTGGTCATGAACTCGGTGACGCTGTCGCGATTCTCGTAATAGACATCGCTGTCCGCCACCGACTTGTCGGCCACCGACCATTCCAGAATGCGGGTCAGCGCCGCGAAAGCCGCATCCTCGCTCTGGAAAAACATGTAGCCGTCGCCGCCTTGAAAGCTGGTCTCCTGCTTGAACGGAATGCCCCGCTTGGCGATGCTCGACATGAGATTTGGGGATGCGACATAATCGAGCCGCGACTGGAATCCATCCGGATGTCCGCCACGACCGATCGAATCACCATGGGTGTCGAAAAACACCAGTTGAACGCCGGTCAGCTTCCGTGCGTCGACCAGCCGAATGATACGTTCCTTCAGACGTTCGATGGAGCCTGACGCCGGGGTCTGGCCGATATAGCGCCCTGCATCGGAATAGCCGGTCTGCACGCAAAGCTTGCCGACGGTCTGGAGATACGCCGCATAGGCAGGATTATCGAGTAACTGCTCGATTACGCGGCTGCCGCGCTCCAATGCCTTTTCGGTCTCGAACAGGGGACAGATTTCGACGCGATCGGCTATCCCGAACAGGCTCGCATAATAGAGCGCGGTCAGCACGGTAAAGGGCGATTCGCATTCCGCGATCAGCAGCCTGATCCTGGTGCCGTTATCGATATATTTCAGAACCTGCGCCATCGTCATGAATAGACGCTTGGACGAGGTTCGTTCCGCCGTCAGCGAGCCGAAATTGATCGTCACCGGTTCGACGTTGGTGATCAGCTCGGTGATCTTGGCGATATAGCTTTGGCGATGGCGCGGGTCGTCCGGCGTGGCCTCCAGGTTCACCGCCTTGCGGATGGCATTGTGAAGCTGGGTCGCATTGATGCGGGCATGAATATGCGACGTACCCAATCCGAAATTGGCGAGCTCGGCCCGCAGGACGATCAGATCGCGCGTCAGCGTCGTATCGTCGGTCGCCAGGCGAAGCGCCCGGTCCAGCAGCGCGACGACCGGTTCGGCGCTGTCCAGCCTGCCGCCCTTGGCGTCATACATCCGCCGCGCTGCCCGCTTGAATGCCGCGGACGCTGTGGGCGAGGCTGGATCGAAACCGAGCAGAGCCTCGCTCTCGCTTTCCGCATTGGCGAGCGACCGGGCGACCCGCGAGGCAACGAGATCGAGCGTAACCTTCAGATCCTCACCCTTTGCTCGCGCGATCAGGTCGGCGACGGACGCCGCAATGTCGCGAAGCTGTGCGCCGCTGCTTTCCAGTCGCCGTTCAAAGGCATTCGACCAGCCGATGTCTGAGCGGCCGTCGGTGTCGAACCCCACCCATGATGCGACTGTAATCAATAAGGGCGTCAGTTCGGTCCACCGATCCGGATAGGCCTCCGCCGCGACGTCCAGGATAATGCGATAGACGTGCCGCAAGGCGAGGTGGATCTTGCCGATGCCGAACAGCGCGAGTTCCTGCTCGCGTTTCAGGTCCAGCACCTTGTCCGGTCCGTGCGGTCTGGCGGCGACATCGGCCAGGATGGCGTTGCGCCCTGCTTCGTCCAGCGCCTTACCATCCTTGCGGCCGATCGCCAGCACACTCAGCGCCTGCATCAGCTCCGAGGAGATTTCAAAGGTAGGGTGGGCTGTGATAACGATGCCGAACGCATCGCGCTCCAGCCATGCCTTGAATTGCTCGAATGCCAACCGCTCACCGTTGGCTGACATCGTCTGCCCGCTCGCGATTTCACGGATAATCACGGCGTTACGGTCGGGGTCGGCCTCCCCTGAATAGCGCGACAGTTTTTCCGCCCGGGTCTTGAAACCGCTTACCGTCAAAAACTGAACCAATCCACCGAGGGAATCGTAATCGAGTTTACCGGTCTCCAGGCGATTGGAAATTTCCAGCGCAAGACGCAGCAAAGGATTGGATGTCGGATGCTGATCGGCGATCGCTCGGTAACCCTCGAACAACCCGTCAAGATCGTGCGCCAGTTCCTCGACCGCCATTCCGAACCCCATCACTACTGCCGCGTCGACCATAGTCGCCAACCTTCGCACGATCACCATCTAGGTGCGGTGCAACATTACGTCACGACAGGGAAGGCGGAAAGGCGGTTTCTCGACATTCGCTTCTTCGTTGCAAAGCCCCTGGCATCGGCGGCGTCATCGGCTATGTTGAGATGATGTTCGATGACCCTGCCTTCCGCGACAGCCGACCGATCGACCGCCTGCTTGCAGTGATGGCGCGGCTGCGCGACGCCAATGGCGGATGTCCCTGGGATCTGGCGCAGGATTTCAAGACCATTGCCCCCTATACAATCGAGGAAGCCTATGAAGTGTCCGATGCGATTGAACGCGAGGACATGGACGGCCTGAAGGACGAGTTGGGCGACTTACTCCTGCAAGTCGTGTTCCATGCCCGCATGGGCGAGGAAATCGGTGCGTTCGATTTCGATGCGGTGGCGGAGACCATCGTCGCCAAGATGCTGCGCCGTCATCCCCATGTCTTCGGCTCGGCGCACACCGATTCAAATCGGTCCGCGACCCAGGCGGCGGTCAACGACAATTGGGAAAGCATCAAGGCAGCCGAACGGGCCGAAAAGCATTCGGGCGATCAGCCGAGCAGCGTACTCGACGGCGTGGCGCGCGCGCTCCCTGCCCTTGCCCGCGCTGAAAAACTTCAACGCCGCGCCTCCCGAGTCGGCTTCGATTGGGGCGCGCCGGAGCCCATCCTGGATAAGATAGCCGAGGAGATCGGCGAGTTGGGCGCGGAATTGGCAACTGCCGACAAGGCAAAGATCACCGACGAACTCGGCGACGTATTGTTCGCCGTCGTCAATCTCGCTCGCCATCTGGAGATCGACCCCGAGGTCGCGCTGCGCGGCACCAACGCGAAGTTCGAGCGGCGCTTCAAATATATCGAGCGCATGCTGCTCGAAGACGGCAGATCGCCGGAAGGCTCATCCTTAGGCGAAATGGACGCCCTATGGCACGACGCCAAGATGACCGAGCGCTAAGCCCAGCCCTGTGCTTTGACGAGCGCCTTCGGCGCCACCTGCCGCCACGCCCCTTAAGAAGCGTCTCCAACTCGACATCGTCGATATGGTGCAGTTGGATATAGGTTCAAACCATACTTCCCGAGACACAGCGCGCAAAGCCTTCCGGCCGCTGTTCGAACAGCATCGTCTGGTAATCGGGGTCGAGCTTTAGGGGCGCGCGGTTCAGTTCCGCTGCGCTGGTGACGAAAATCTTCTTCGCCAGCCGAAATGATGGGCCACCGAAAATGATCCTGTTCGTAGACCTCCGGCAGCCAAGCGCGACGCGCCGGCCGGCAGCCTATCCCAGCCTGGATGTTCGAGCGTCAGCTGGGTTCCGCCTTGTACGCCGCAAAACTAATATCCCCCTCGGTCACCTGATCGGCGGTGAAGTTGGGGCTGACGCCATGTGAAGGACAGTCGTTCGCCCGGCCGGCACACCGTGATCCTGCCGACCTCGAACAGATCGCCGGACGCTCAGTCATAGATTTCGACCAGCCGGCCGCGCTCGCCCGGCTCGAAGCTGAGCCGCCCCTGATTGCTGGCGCGGAACCGGTAACCCGGTCCTTTCTACCACCGCGGATCGACATCCCACGTGGACAGATCCAAAGCTGCGAGAGGGGGGCGAGCGCCAGCCGGATCGAAACCGAGACCTTCGCCCGTCATGGCGCCGCCTGATCGGGTTCGGCATAGGCCTTCAAGGCATCGAATTGCCCGGTCCAGAATTCCTGGATTTGGCTCAGCCAGTTTTGCAGATCATCGAATGGTTCGGGCAGCAACCGATAGATGCGCTGGCGAGCGTCGTTATCCGGATGGCTTTCCTCAATCAACTTGCCGGCCCGCAGCACCCGCAGATGACGGCTCACGGCCGGTGCGCTCATCCGCAAGGCCGCCGCCAACGCCCCGGCGCGGCGCGGGCGCTCACGTAACAGATCGATCACGCGGCGCCGCGTCGGGTCGGCAAGGGCCGCGAGGGTGCTATCGAGCATCGCCATTGCGCCGGTGTGCGCCGAGTCTGGGGTCACTTATATTCGACCTTCAATTGCGTCGCGGCCTCCATCTCGGCGACGGACACGTCGCGTCGATGCTGGCCGAAGGTCCAGTAATGTCCTTCGGGATCGCGCGCACGATAGGTCCGGTCGCCATAGAACTGGTCTGCCGGCTCCTGCACAATGACCGCGCCGGATGCGCGGGCATGCGCACAGTGCGCGTCGACGTCATCGACGCCGACATGGAGATTGGCCGAGTTCGCCCCACCCAGCGATTTGGGGCTCTTGGCCCAATCCGACCAGCCGGTCGGCCCAACCATGATGCGTCCGTCGGCGAAGGACATTTCGGAATGCATCACCTTCCCGCTTTCATCGGTGATGCATAGCCGCGTTTCGAACCCGAACGCCGTCTCCAGCCAGACCAAAGCCGCCGCCGCATCGTCGTAAAACAGGGCGGGAATGATTGAGCCTTTGTAGTCGCGCTGATCGGTCATGTTGGATTTCGTCCAAATTTGGTTAATAGTTAATGAACTCGTTAATATTTAACGCTGGCCCGGGGAGGACGTCAACGGGAATTCCTGCTTCAATGTAGGCAACGCAACATGAGGAGCAGTGAGTGGGAGAGTACGGAAGCAACGAAGCAGCAGCCTATATGGCGTTCGACCGAACGGAATGGGCCGCGCTACGCGCCAACACCCCGCTGACCTTGTCGGCCCGCGACCTCGAAATATTGCGCAGCGTGAACGAGGATGTGTCCCTGGACGAGGTGGTCGAGGCCTATCTTCCGCTGTCGCGCCTATTGAACCTGCATGTCGCGGCGGCGCGCAACCTGTCCAGCGTCAAGGATGCGTTCCTCGGCCGTCCGGCCGGGCACCCGCCTTATATCATTGCCGTCGCCGGCAGCGTCGCCGTAGGTAAATCCACGTTCGCGCGTATCCTGCGCACGCTTATCGCCCGCTGGCCGGATCGCCCGAAAGTCGAACTGATCACCACTGATGGCTTCCTTCACCCCAACGTGGTGCTCGAAAAACGCGGACTGATGACTCGCAAGGGCTTCCCCGAAAGCTACGATATGCGCCGGATGATCCATTTCCTGGCTGATATCAAGGGTGGGGAGACCGAAGTCGCGGCGCCGATCTATTCGCACATTGCCTATGACATCATTCCGGGCGAGAGCCAGGTTATCAAACAGCCGGACGTGCTGATTTTCGAAGGGCTGAATGTTTTGCAATCGGGGGCATTTCCGGTGCTGGCTTCGGATTTCTTCGATTTCGCGGTCTATCTCGACGCCGCCGAATCCGACATTGAGACCTGGTTCCTCGAACGCTTCTTGCTGCTGCAAAAAACCGCCTTCCGCGACGAGGGCGCGTTCTTCAATCGTTATAAGGATTTGAGCCGGGAAGAAGCCGTTGCCTTCGCCCGCAACGTCTGGCGTACGATTAATCTCCCGAACCTGCGCGAAAACATTGTGCCGACGCGCGAACGCGCGAGCCTGATCCTCACCAAACGCCCGGATCACACGTTGGGCGAGGTGCGGTTGAGGCGAATGTAGCCTTCAATCGCGCAGTAGCGTGACGAGGCTCGACGTGTCCCAGCGGTTGCCGCCCCGCGCCTGGATCGTGGCATAGAACTGATCCACCAAAGCGGCAACAGGCACGCGCGCCCCATTCCGCCGCGCCTCGTCCAGCACGATCGCCATATCCTTACGCATCCAATCGACAGCGAAGCCGAAATCGAAGCGGTTCTCGATCATGGTCGGGCTGCGATTCTCCATCTGCCAGGATTGTGCCGCGCCCTTTGAGATGACTTCGATTACCTTCGGCGCATCCAGCCCGGCATGCTCTGCGAAGGCAATCCCCTCCGACAGCGCCTGCACCAGTCCGGCGATGCAGATCTGGTTCACCATCTTAGTCAGCTGTCCGGCGCCCGATGGGCCCATCAAGGTCACTGCACGGCCAAAATGGTGGATCACTGGTTCGACCCTTGCAAAAGCGGCTTCGTCGCCTCCGACCATCACGGTCAGAATGCCCTTCTCGGCCCCTGCCTGGCCGCCAGATATCGGTGCGTCCAAAAAAGCGATACCACGCGTCGTCGCCTCAGCCGCAAGCTCCCGCGCGACCTGGGCCGACGCCGTGGTGTGATCGACGAAGATCGCTCCCAGGTCCATTCCAGCAAACGCACCGTCCACGCCGGTCGTAACCTGGCGCAGGTCCTCGTCATTGCCGACGCAGGCGAAGACGATATCGGCATTGAGCGCGGCTTCACGTGGCGTCGACTTGGCGACACCGCCATAGGTCGCGACCCAGGCCTCGCTCCGCGATGCAGTGCGGTTATAGACCGTCACGCGATGGCCGGCTTTCGCCAGATGCCCGGCCATTGGCGCCCCCATGACGCCCAGTCCGATAAAGGCCAGATCGAGCGCGTCGGCCATTATTGGGGCCTATAGGGATATTGGGTTTCAAATCGGGCCAAAGCGCTGGCATCGAGTCCGACCTTCAAATGGGCCATCGTCTCGTCGTCATGCCGGAACAGAACCTCCCCGCTCCGGTACAGCCAGGCGAGCGCGCCGCCATCGGTCAGGTCGATATCCAGTTGGATGATCGCACGATTGCTCGACAATCGGCGATCGATGAAATCGAGCAGACGGGTAATGCCGTCGCCGGTCAGCGCCGAAACCGGCAGCAGTTCAGGCTTACGGCCCTCCTGCCAGGTCAACCGGTCGCGTTCCTCTTCGGACAGTCGATCGACCTTGTTCAAAATCTCGACGATCCGCTCGTCATGCTCCAGATCGAGCCCCATATCGCTCAGTACTGCCAGCACATCCTCGCGCTGTGCTTCGCTGTCCGGATGGGCAACGTCGCGTACATGCAGGATCAGGTCGGCCTCTTCGACCTCTTCTAATGTGGCGCGGAAGGCGGCGACGAGCTGGGTGGGAAGTTCCGAAATGAAACCGACCGTGTCGGACAGGATTACCCGACGGCCCGACGGCAGCTCGATTCCGCGCATCGTTGGGTCCAGGGTCGCGAACAACAGATCCTCGGCGCGCACCGCCGCACCGGAAAGGCGGTTGAATAGGGTCGATTTTCCGGCATTGGTGTAGCCGACCAGCGCCACCACCGGATGAGGCACCTTTTTGCGTGCCGAGCGGTGCAGGCCGCGCGTACGCCGCACCTGTTCCAACTCGCGCTTCAGCTTAATGATGCGGTCGCCGATCAGGCGCCGGTCCATTTCAATCTGTGATTCACCCGGGCCGCCGAGGAAGCCGAAGCCGCCGCGCTGCCGCTCAAGGTGGGTCCATGACCGCACCAGGCGCGATCGCTGATACTCCAGCGCGGCCAATTCGACCTGGAGCGTACCTTCCTTCGTCTGAGCCCGGGCGCCGAAAATCTCCAGGATCAGGCCGGTCCTGTCGATCACCTTGGCATTCCAGGCGCGCTCGAGATTGCGCTGCTGCACTGGCGTCAGCGCGTGATCGACCACGACCAGCGTGATTTCCAGTTCCGCGATCAGCCCTTTCAGGTCGTCGACCTTGCCGGAGCCCAGCAAAGTGGCAGGCCGCGGCTGGTTGACGGTGACGATCAGCCGTTCGACGATGTCCAGATTGATGGCCATTGCGAGGCCGGCGGCCTCCTCCAGCCGCGCTTTGGGATCGCGCCTGCCCTCATCCGAGCGCAGAACCGGGTGGAGAACGAGCGCGCGCCCGCTCGGCACGCCCCCGCTATTCACGCCTTTTGGCTCTGTACCCTGTGGCCAAGTACCCTCAGATGCACTCAAATGTCATCCTCGTCGCGGCCGCCTTCGAAGAGTTGGACCGGCTGCGCCGGCATGATCGTTGAAATCGCATGCTTGAAAACAAGCTGCGAGTGCGCGTCCCGACGCAACAGGACGGAATAATTATCGAACCAGGTGATGATGCCCTGGAGCTTTACACCGTTGATCAAAAAGACGGTGACGGGGGATTTGTTCTTGCGAACATTGTTCAGGAAAACTTCCTGCACATTTTGGTTTTTATCGCTCATTTACGCTCTCTTCGCGTTGGCTGTTGTTGGGTGACGATGCGGAAAAAAAACCGCCCATCATTCCTTGGTACTAGACGGATATAGTGCGCCAATGCCTGCGAACAAACCCCGCCAGGTCGTCGCAGTTGTGACATCTTAACGCTGGCTGAGCGCCCTCCAGCAATGCAGGGTCGCTCGGACCCAGCCCGACCAGGACCGGATAGCACCCGGCCGCCACTGCCGTGCGCATGTCGATGTCGGTGTCCCCGACCAGCCAGATATCGCCGGACGCCAGGAGCCCGGCAGCATCCAGCGCCAAATGAACGGGCGCGGGATCTGGCTTGTCGGCCGATGCATCCTGCGCGCCGACGATGCCGGCGAAGCGCGCCGTCCAGCCCAGGAAATCGATTTCGCGCCGAAGCAGATCGCCTTTCTTGTTGGACACGACCGCAAGTATCACGCCCCGCTCCCTCAACACATCGAGCAGCTCCTCGGCGCCCGGCATAATGCTGAGGCCAGCCAAGTGTTTTTGCGCGAAATGATCGTAGAAGATCGTACGTGCATGGCGCCAGCCATCGCCGAACAGCTTCGGAAAGATGTCCTGCGCCGAATGGCGCGCTTGGAACATCACCTGCTCCATCTCCATCGGCGGCAGACCAGCATCGGCCAGCGCGGCATTGAGCGCGGCCCGAATCGTTCGCCAATTCTCGACCAGCGTATTGTCCCAATCGAACAGCACTGCACGCGGCCTGACGAAGGTCTCGGCTATTTCGGCCAAGCGAAGGCCTGTTCCTGTCGTGTCAGCCCATAGGCGAAATAATGCTGCCGAAGCGTCCGGCTCAGCTCACCGGGATAGCCGTTGGCCACAGCTCGCCCGTCGATCTCCGTGACCGGCAGGCAGAATGTCGTGGCCGAAGTGACGAAAGCTTCGCGTGCCTCATGCGCTTCGGCAACGCTAAACGGCCGGCGCTCGACTTTGATTCCCAGTTCGCCGGCGATCCGCTCGATGGAATTGCCGGTGATGCCGTGCAGGACGGAATGGTCGGCCTGGCGCGTCACCAGCACGCCGTCGCGTGTGACGATCCAGGCATTGCTCGAGGCGCCTTCGGTCACGAAGCCATCCGGATCGACCATCCAGGCTTCGAACGCGCCGGCATCCGCAGCGGCCTGCTTGGCGAGGACCTGGGCCAGCAGACCGATCGACTTGATATCGCGCCGCGCCCAGCGAATATCGAGGACCGTCACAACGCGTATGCCCGCGCCCTCCTCCACGACCGGCGAAAATCGCTGCCGGCGCGTGGTCATCACGATCGCGCTTTTGCATGCCTTCGGGAATTTGAAATCGCGCGGCGCCACGCCCCGCGTGATCTGAAGATAAAGATAACCGTCGCGCACGCCATTGCGTCGGGCAAGCTCATGCATCACCAATTTCAAGACGGCATCGCTGAACGGCATTGAGATGCGCAATTCGCCCAGCGAGTGCTTCAGCCGAGCCAAATGCCCCGCCTCGTCGACGAACCCGCCGCCCAGCACCGTGACGACCTCGTAGACGCCGTCGGCAAACTGGTATCCGCGATCCTCAATATGGATGGCCGCATCGGCATGACGGACGAAACGCCCGTTCACATAGGCTAAACGCGCCACGCCGCTACTCGCTGGCGAGACGTTCGCCGCGATCCTGTCCAGGCACGCCCAGCGATTTCAGCTTGCGGTGGAGCGCCGAGCGCTCCATGCCGACGAAGGTGGCGGTACGGGAGATATTCCCGCCGAAGCGATTGACCTGGGCCAGCAGATATTCGCGCTCGAACATTTCGCGCGCGTCGCGCAGCGGCAGGCTCATAATCTCTGCGCCACGGTCCCATTTCACCATCTCCGGCGCGATCGATCCGATTTCGGACGGCAGTGTCTCGGCCCGGATGGGTTCGCCATGCTCGCCTTGGTTCATGATCAGCAGCCAGTCGATGACATTGCGCAATTGCCTGACATTGCCGGGCCAATCATAAGATTGGAGCGCCGCGATCGCATCGTCCCCGAATTCGCGGGCATGGATGCCCCCGACCTCGGATGCGCGCTGCATGAATTGCCGCGCCAGCATCGGCACGTCTTCGCGCCTCTCGGTCAAGGACGGAACGCGAATGGGCACCACATTGAGCCGATAGAACAAATCCTGCCGGAAACGGCTCGCGGCCATTTCCAGATTCAAATCTTTCGTCGATGTCGTGATGACCCGCACATCGACCTCGACCTTGGTCGCGCCGCCGACCCGCTCGAAGGTCTGCTCCTGAAGCGAGCGCACCATCTTGCCCTGAGTTTCCAAGGTCATGTCACCGACCTCGTCGAGCAGCAAAGTCCCGCCATGGGCCTGCTCCATGACTCCGATCTTCCGTCCCCCGCCATCCAGCGCATATTCGGTGCCGAACAGCTCGATTTCCAAGCGCTCAGGCCGGATCGCCGCGCAGTTCAGGATAATGAACGGTCCTGTCGCACGTTTCGACCGGGCATGGATCAACCGGGCAACCGTTTCCTTGCCGCTGCCCGGTGCGCCGCTGATCAGCACCCGGCTGCCGCTGGGCGCTACCTTGTCGATCTCATGCCGGATCCGCGCAATCGCCGGCGAAATGCCGGTCAGCTCGGTCGAGGTGCCGGCGCGAAGCCGCAGTTCCTCGTTCTCACGCTTCAGCCGCGCCGCCTCCAGCGCGCGGTCCAAAATCAGCAGAAGACGATCGGCTTTGAACGGTTTTTCGATAAAATCGTAAGCCCCGGTCTTGATGGCCGCGACGGCGGTTTCGATGTTGCCGTGGCCGCTGATCATCACCACAGGCACCGATGGATGATGCTTGCGGATTTCGTCGAGCAGTTCCATCCCATCCAAGCGGCTACCCTCGAGCCAGATATCGAGGATGACGAGACTCGGCTGACGGGCCTTTAGCGCCGCCAAAGCGGCATCGCTGCTGCCAGCTTGCCGGGTGGTGAAGCCTTCGTCGCTGAGGATGCCACTGATGAGAAGCCGGATATCGGCCTCGTCATCAACAATCAAAATGTCACGCGCCATATCGGGACTGGGTACTCTGTCGGGGCGGATTGGATTCCGCAGGTGCGGTCTGTTTGAGCGGGATACATAGGACGACTCGCGCGCCGCCTTCGGGATTATCCTGCATTTCGAGCGTGCCGGAGTGATCTTCCATGATTTTCTTAACGATCGCCAAGCCTAAACCTGTCCCTTTCGATCGCGTGGTCACATAGGGTTCCGTCAAGCGGTCCCGCTCGGCCACCGGCAGACCTCTGCCATTGTCCGATACTGCGATCAAGATGCGATCTTCATCGATCGCAAGGGAAACTTCGATGGTTCCGCGCGGCAGAGTTTGTCCCTCCGTGGCGATGCGCCCGCCGATCGCGTCGACGGCATTCTGAAGCAGGTTGGTCAGTGCCTGCGTAATCTGGCGTCCATCGCACTCGACGACCAGTGGCTCGGAAGGCTTGACGACGTCAAAGCGAATATTTGTATGGGCCTGGCGCTGCAGGAACACCGCCTGCCCGACCAAGTCCGCCATCGCCTCGCGACGCATCACCGCCTGTGGCATCCGGGCGAAGGATGAGAACTCATCGACCATCCGGCCGATATCGCCCACCTGACGTACGATCGTGTCGGTACAGGTCACGAAGGTCTCGGGATCGCTTGTGATTTCCTTCAGATATTTGCGTTTCAGCCGTTCAGCCGAAAGCTGGATCGGTGTCAGCGGATTCTTAATTTCATGTGCGATCCGGCGCGCGACGTCGGCCCATGCCGCCTTGCGTTGCGCCTGCAGCAACTCGGTGACGTCGTCGAACGTGACGACATAGCCGCGAACCTGTTTGCCCTGCTGCTCGGCCCCGATGCGAACCAGCACGGTGCGGTTCGGCAGACCCGGCCGGCGCAGATCGAGTTGCGACTGGATGAGACGCGTCTGGTTCGGACCCAACTGTTCGAGAATCGGCACAATCTCTGGAATGATATCCGCCAGCATCTGGCCCGCCATTACGCTCGGTTCTATATCGAGAAACTCGCCCGCCGACCGGTTGGCAAGGGTAACTTTGCCGTCCAGGTCGAGTCCGATAACGCCTGCCGATACCCCAGCGAGAACCGTTTCGGTAAAACGCCGCCGCATGTCGAGCTGATAGTTGGCTTCGACCAGATCGGCGCGCTGGCTCGCCAACTGACTGGTCATCCGGTTGAAGGTGCGGGATAGAACCGACAACTCATCGGCATCTTCCGGCTCAAGAACGCGAATGCTGAGATCGCCGGCGCGCACCTGTTCAGCCGCCTCGATCAAGGCGCTGACTGGCCGCACCAACTGTTTGGCGAAATGCAGACCCATCCATATCGCCGCCAGCAGCAGCAGAAGTGCAACGACTATGAACATGAGCCAAACGCGAATCTGCAACTGGGACCGCGACCCTTCGGCTTGGGCATATTCAGCCGCGGCATCTTTCGCGAGATTGATATGGCTAAGTACTCTGGGATCGATTGGTCGCGCGACATACAGGAATATGTCACCGTGCAGCTTGACCAAGGCCGTCACCCGATCCTGCTCGCCGGTCGTCATGATCTGAACTTCGCCGTAATCGCGTGCGGCATCCACAGCGTCCATCGGCGGCTGATCGAGCCCCAGCGCGAAGATCATCCCCGTACTGACCTTGAAGTTTCTTGACCCGTCGAACACCATCGCGTCCGACAGGTTGCGGAGCAATGTCTGTTGCCTGAGCATCGCGGCGAATTCCTGGGGCGTCCCGATCGGCACTGAATTCAGGTCGCTCGCCATCGCGAGAATATCGCCGCGTATCTCTTGCTTGTTTTCTTCGAAATAGGCCCGGGCAACGACGACGGAATCTTCCACCGCTGTTTTCACCCTGTCGCTGAACCAGGATTCCACCCCCAGATAGAAAAATCCAATCGAAAACAACGTAACGAAAATCGCCGGTACGACGGCGACCAGGCTGAACCAGGTGACGAGGCGCACATGGAGCCGCGCCCCCGCCGTTCCCTGCCGCCGCTGGACCCAAAGAGCGACAATGCGCCGTGCGACGATGAGCACGAGCAGGAGAAACAGGGCGAGATCGATATTGAGCAGCAGATAGAGCGTGTGGGCATCGCCAAACGGCGCGCCCGCGGTCAGGGCGGCGTAGGTCGCGGCCCCAGCCATGACCGAAACAGCGATCAGCGCCAGCGCGACCTTATTGCCGAGACCGGTCTTGCGCGCCCATAGGACAAAAATCTGCCATGGCGTAGCCACGGGCTGTTTGACGACGTCCACGCTCATTCTATCAATGCAAGCCTTGACGCGCTTAGCGGATGCCAGCCGGATTTGGACAAACAGCAATATGTCGTTTTGTTCACGCGCCTATTTTAAGCCGCGTGCCGGTTGGATGTCCAACTCTCGAATTTTTTTGCGCAAAGTATTGCGATTAAGGCCCAAAAGTTCGGCCGCCCGCAGTTGATTGCCGCGGGTCGCTTCAAGCGAAAGTGCGATAAGCGGGCGTTCGATCTCGCGCACGATTCGGTCATAAACGCCGCTCGCCGGCAGCCCATCCGCGTGAGCGGCGAAATACTCACGCAAGTGTCGCTCGACCACGGCGCCAAGCCCCTCGCCGCTCACTTCTTCGGCTTGAACGACAGGTTGTTTCGCCTCGGCGAACTCATTCTCGATGGCGCCGATATCGATCGTTTCTTCCGAGTAGAGCGCGCAAAGACGCCGGACCAAATTTTCGAGCTCACGCACGTTCCCGGGCCAGCGATGGCCCTGCAGCCGGTGCATCGCCGCGCTGTCGATCACCTTGCCGGGAAGCCCGCTGGCCATCGCCTGGGTCATGAAGTGACGCACAAGAGCAGGAATATCTTCGGTACGTTCGCGCAGCGGCGGAACACGGATCGGTACGACATTTAGCCGGTAATATAGATCTTCGCGGAACTGCCCCAGAGCGATCAGAGCACGCAGATCGCGGTGGGTCGCGGCGATGATACGCACATCCGCACGGATCGGAGTCCGGCCGCCAACGGTGACATATTCGCCCTCCTGCAGCACCCGCAACAGCCGTGTCTGCGCCTCTGCGGGCATATCGCCGATTTCGTCGAGGAACAGCGTACCGCCCTGCGCCTGCTCGAACCGCCCCGAAAGCCGCGACACTGCGCCGGTAAAGGCGCCCCGCTCGTGCCCGAACAGCTCGCTTTCGATCAGCTCTTTTGGAATCGCAGCCATATTCACGGCGACGAATGGTCCCGCTCGCCGCTTGCCATATTCGTGCAGCGCCCGGGCGATCAACTCCTTGCCGGTACCGGACTCCCCCAGAATGATCACGGTAAGGTCAGTGCTCATCAACCGCGCCATCGTGCGATAGATCTCCTGCATCGCGGGCGAGCGCCCGATGACATGCAGAGCCTCTTCAGATTGATCCGCTTCGATCTCGGCTTGCTTCGGCGCCGGCTCGGCCAACGCGCGCTCGACGATCTGGATCAGATCCCTAAGGTCGAAGGGCTTGGGGAGATATTCGAACGCGCCGCGCTCGGTCGCCTTGATCGCTGTCATCAAGGTGTTCTGCGCGCTCATCACGATGACACGCAGATCGGGCCGCAGCTGCCGGATACGCGGCACCAGATCCAGGCCGTTCTCGTCGGGCATGATGACGTCGGTGATGACCAGGTCGCCCTGGCCGTCCGCCACCCATCGCCACAGCGTGCCGGCGGTGCTGCTGGTCCGTACCTCATAGCCTTGCCGTGCAAGCGCCTGGGTCAGGACAGTGCGGATCGCCCTGTCGTCGTCTGCCACCAGGATGACAGGGGCATTGGAACGGGTTTCCGCTGCGGTCATTCGCTCGCTCTTTCGGCCATCGGAAGAAACACCCTGAAGATCGTTCGTCGGGGAAGGCTGTCCAACTCGATCAGCCCGCCATGCTCTCCGACGATCTTCGCGACAAGCGCCAAGCCCAGGCCGGTACCGCTCTGCTTGCCGGATACGAAGGCGTCGAAAATATGCGGCCGGATCGATTCTGCTATGCCATCCCCATTGTCTTCGACGCTGACCACCAGTGGCAAGTGCGCCCGGCCGCTGCCGTTCGGCAGGACCAGCCGCAAGCCGCTTTGATAGGCTGTCGACAACACGATGCCGCCATGGCCGCGTGTAATCGCCTCGGACGAATTCTTCACCAGATTGGTGAACAGCCGAACCAGCTGTTCACGGTTGCCGAGAACGGGCGGCAGCGAGGGGTCGTAATGCTCGACAAAGGTGACGTGGCGGGCATAGCCGGCAGCCGCCACCTTGCGCACCTGGTCCAGCACGGTATGGATATTGACCGCCTCCCGCGCCAAGGGAAGGTCGTCGGAAAATACCTCCATGCGATCGATCAGCGCCTTGATCCGGTCGGTCTCGTCGCAGATCAGGCGAGTGAGTTCGCGGTCATGGGGCGACGCCCCCTGCTCTAGCAGCTGCGCCGCGCCGCGGATGCCGGCCAGCGGGTTGCGTACCTCGTGGCCAAGCATTGCGGCCATCGCCTGGGCCGAGCGAACGGCGCCGCGCTGGTTCCATTGCTGGTCCAGCCTCTCGGCGATCGAACGCTCCTGAAACGCGACAATCGCCAGATCGGGAGGGTCGCCCAAGGGCGTGGCCTGGATCAGCACGTCGCGCTGACCCATGCGACGGCTGTCGAGAATCAGGCCATGATCGACCACCGGCGCTGCAGTGCGCAGAACCTGTCGGATCAAGGTGAAAACCGGGCTGTCGGCCGGGATTAATTCCGAGAGTTCCGCGCCCTGCAGCGTGGCTGCGCTGGCGTAAAAAAACTCCTCGGCTTTCATGTTGACATAGCGTATGGCGAACGACGCATCGACCGCGAGGATCGCCTGCGGCAGCGCCTCAAGAATTCGCGCCGTGTCGACACCTGCCGCTCCCGCGCGGAGATTGTCCGAAAATGGAACTGCTATGTTATTAGGCATCGTCGTAATCTGCACAGTTAATGGGCAAATGTCGCTGGAAATTTGCGGCAGTGCAACAAGCTTGGAGTATCGCGCTTGACGGTCACCGCCTTGATCGTGGCCGCAGGGTCGGGCAGCCGCCATGGGGGGGATTTGCCAAAACAATATCAGGTGCTTGGCGGAAAACCGCTGTTGCGCCACACGGTCGAGGCATTTCTGCGCCACCCCGGTGTGGACCGGGTGCGCGTTGTGATAGGCCAGGGCCACGAGGCGCTGTACGCTCAAACAATTGGCGACCTGTTGCCGGAATCACACATAATGGGCGGCGCCACCCGGCAGGAGTCGGTCCGGCGCGGGCTTGAGGCGCTGAAAGCCAGGCCGCCCAAACTGGTCCTGATCCATGACGCAGCCCGCCCTCTGATAGATTCCGGCATCATCGACCGCGTGGTCTGCGCGCTCGGCACCAAGCCCGCTGCCGTCGCGGCAGTGCCCGTCGTGGACAGCCTGCGGCACGAAGCCGGCAAGCCTGTGGATCGCAACGGCTTGTGGCAGGTGCAGACGCCGCAAGGCTTCTGGTTCGACGCCATCTTGGCAGCGCATATTGCAGCGACGGACAACCTGGCGACCGACGACGCAACCCTGGCCGAACAAGCCGGTATTCCCATCACTCTGGTTGAAGGCGCCATGAGCAATCTCAAAATCACCCGGGCCGGCGATCTGGCAACGGCTGAAGTGTTTCTGGCCGCCCGGCTAGGCGATATCCGCACCGGATCGGGCTTCGACGTGCATAAGTTCGCACCCGGCGATCACGTTACCGTCTGCGGCATCAAGGTGGCACATAGCCATGCTCTGGAGGGCCACTCCGATGCAGATGTCGGGCTTCATGCTTTGACCGACGCCATTCTCGGCTGTATCGGCGCCGGCGACATCGGCAGCCACTTCCCACCGACCGATCCGCGCTGGCGCGGTGCCGACAGTGCCATTTTCTTGCAGCACGCCATTGCCGGCGTGACTGAGCGCGGCGGCATAGTCGCCCATCTCGACGTCACCATCATTTGCGAGCGGCCGAAGGTCGGTCCGCACCGCGCGGCGATGGTCGCCCGCGTTGCCCAGATCACCGGTCTGCGGCCCGACCAGATCAGCGTCAAGGCGACCACCACCGAAGGGCTGGGCTTTACCGGCCGGCGCGAGGGGATTGCCGCCCAGGGCACGGCTACTGTCAGGCTGCCTTTTGTCTGAGAATACCAATGCCAAACTCGAACGGCGGGCTCGCGCGGTACTCGACGCGTTCCAGGCTGCCGGCAAAATGCTGACGACAGCCGAATCCTGCACCGGTGGGATGATCGCGGCCGCCCTGACCGACATCGCGGGATCCTCCGCGGTGGTCGAGCGCGGGTTCGTGACCTATTCGAATGAAGCCAAGGCGGAATTGCTTGATGTTCCTCCCGCGCTCATCGTGGCGAAAGGCGCCGTCAGCATGGAGGTCGCCGTGGCGATGGCCGAAGGCGCGCTGAACCATTCCCATGCGTCTGTTGCTGTATCGGTCACTGGGATTGCCGGCCCTGGCGGCGGATCACCGGAAAAACCTGTCGGGCTGGTCTGGTTCGGACTGTCCGCGTGCGGCAAGACAACCACGCACCATGAGGTTTTTTCGGGAGACCGGGCCGACGTGCGGCGCCAGGCGACGGAAAAAGCCCTAGCTCTTCTGCTCGACGGGCTTAGCCGACTGGTATGAGGCGGCCTTCGGCTTGCCATAAAGCTGGTTGGCCCGCGCCTCATAGGCCCCGACCATGCGGTGGACGAGTTCGGAAAACACGCCCCCCATCACCAGCGATAGCGCCCACGATTTGAACTCGAAATCGACCTGAAACTCGACAAGACACCCGCCCTGCGGCGTTGGCGTAAAGCGCCAATCGCCATGCAGGTATTTGAGCGGTCCGTTGGTGTAGTCGAACTGAACGGAACCCGGTGGATTAAGCACGACTTTCGAGCTAAAGCGCTCGCGCAGCATTTTCCAGCCGATGATCAGATCGGCATACAAGATGTTGTTATCGCGTCTTAAAATCCGCGCACCGATGCACCAGGGCAGAAACTCTGGATAATGTTCAACGTCCGCGACTAGATCGTACATCTGCTGCGGCGTGTAGGGTACGCTGACCTTTTCCTTATATGCCGTCATATTTGAGGCTCAGGCTCCAACGTGCTGGGCGGCGCGCGCCTCGCGCAGGCGCACGAAATCTTCGCCCGCATGGTAGGACGACCGGGTCAGCGGCGAGGCCGACACCATTAGGAATCCCTTGGCCCGCGCCGCGGCGGCATAAGACGCAAACTCGTCCGGTGTAACGAAGCGATTGACCGCGGCATGTTTCAACGTTGGCTGCAGATATTGGCCGATCGTCAGAAAATCGACATTGGCTGCCCGCAGATCGTCCATCACCTGTAAAACCTCCTCGCGTGTTTCACCAAGCCCGACCATAAGCCCGGATTTGGTGAACATCGTCGGGTCCTTTTCCTTCACCCGCGCTAGTAATTGCAGCGAAGTGAAGTAGCGCGCGCCCGGACGGATCGATGCATAAAGGCGCGGCACGGTCTCGAGATTGTGGTTATAAACATCTGGTCTATCTTTAAGAATTATATCAAGCGCCTGAGCCTTATTCTTAAAGTCGGGAGTCAATATCTCGATCGTGGTCCCAGGCGACGCACCACGAATTGACGCAATGGTTTGCGCGAAATGATGCGCGCCTCCATCGTCCAAGTCGTCACGATCGACCGAGGTGACAACGACATGTTCCAAGCCCAGCTTGGCCAGTGCCTCACCCACCCGACGCGGCTCGTCCGGGTCGAGATGCGCCGGCTTGCCGGTTGCGACATTACAGAAGGCGCAGGCGCGGGTGCAGACCTCGCCCATGATCATGAAGGTGGCATGCCGTTTCGACCAGCATTCGCCGATGTTGGGGCAGGCCGCTTCCTCGCACACGGTCGTGAGCTTCAGGCCGCGCATGATCTCGCGCGTCGCGTGATATTCCGGTGAGGTTGGCGCCTTTACCCGAATCCAGTCGGGCTTGCGCGCCACCGGGTTGTCGGGCCGGTGCGCCTTCTCCGGATGCCTGACCTTAGGGATCGTATCGATGTCTGCCATCGCTCAGAAATGGATCGCCCGACCATAGGCGTCAAGCACGCTCTCATGCATCATTTCGGAAAGGGTGGGATGAGGGAAGATGGTCTCCATCAGCTCGCTCTCCGTGCTTTCCAGCGTCTTGGCGATTGTAAA
>JAQGIF010000319.1 GCA_028291345.1 Rhodospirillales bacterium
AGAAGGTGATGATCGCCTGCGCCTTCAGCGCCGCTCCGCCACCCGTCCCGAAATGGGCGGCGATGCTCGAGAGCACCGGCGAGATCGCGCTGATCAGCAGCATGTTGAAGGACAGGCTGGTCAGCAGAATGACATCGCTCAGCCGGGTGCGGAAATCGGCGGGCGCGCCGGCATCCGCCGCCGGGGCGGCGCTATTCATGGCGATGTTTGGCATGGATTCAAACTATAGGCCGGAATCCAGCCCCGGACCGAAGCGATATTTTAGCGAGAAGCCGAACATCCTGGGCTCGCTGAAGGAGGCCGAATCATAGCCTAGCTGGGTCCATAGCCCGTTCACCCCGGTGATATAGGTGTTGTCGGTGGCGTTGGTCATGAAGAATTCGGCATCGAACGGACGGCCCATGATATTGGTCCAGTCGATTCTGACATTCAGCTGGTCATGCGATGGGATGATATTGAGCTTCTCGGCCGCGGCGACGCTGTCATATTGCTGGCCGTTCCAATAATAATCCAAACCCACCGAAACATCGCCGAGCGCCGGATCAAGGGGCAAATGATAGGTGCCGGAGACGCCGTACTGCACCTTCGGGAAATAGAGGAACGGCGGCAGCAGACCCTTTACCGGCGCATTGGGATAGACGTCGTAGCGCGCATAGACATAGGCGAGCTCCGGCGAGATCTCGAGACCCTTCACCGGCACGAACGTGCCCTGGAACTCCCCGCCCTCGATGGTGGCGCCGCCGCCGTTCGAGAAGGCCTGGGATACGCGCAGCACGCCGGTGGCGTCCACGAAGGTGACCGGCGCCTTCAGCTGGATGTCCTTATAGGTGGAATGGAACAGATCGAAGTTCGTGCGGGCGTGCACGCCCATGAAGTCCCAGTCGCTCTTTATGCCGATCTCGACGTCGGTGACATGCTCAGGCTGGTATTTCTGGAACTGCGGCGGGGTAATCAGGTTGAAGCCGCCAGGCCGATAGGCGTTGCCCGAGCGGACATAGACCAGCGTGGCGTCGTTCAGCTGCTCGTCCAGGCTCAAATTCCATCCCGGCGAGTTGAAATTGCCGGATGCGGCATTGATGCAGTTCACCGATGCATTGATCGACCCGCAATTGGTGGGCGCACCGGTCGGGCCACGCAGAATCGCGTCGACCTTCGCGGTGTTTAGCTGCACGTTCGAGACGAAGTCCCAGGTATAGCGGTAGCCGGCGGAGAATTTCAGCCCGTCTACCCAGTCCGATAGATCGTAGATACCGTGCGCGAAGACCGCCTGGCTGCGGGCGGAATTGTGGAAATGATAATACGACGTCGAGCCGAGCGAGACGGTATTGAACTGGTTGTATCCCAGCGGATGGTCGAATTCGAGATACCCGCCGAGAACCCAGGACAGCTTGTCGTTCAAGGATTTCCCCTGAATCTGCAGCTCATCGGTATATTGGACGGAATTGTCCTGCCAGCCCCGGTTGTTGACCAGGTCGCCGGTGAAGGTGATCGGCAGATAGGTGCCCCCGGTATTGGCGGTGCCCAGCGTCTTGGTGATCTGCGCCGAAACGATATTCTGGATGGTTATCGCCTCGTCGACGTCCCATCGCGCCGTATCCGTGATGCCGTAGAAATAATCCTTGCCGATCGCCGGCCCGGGCTGGCCGACGACCGTGCGCACGCCTAGCGCCTGCTGCTGGGCCAGCACGGCGGCGATGGGGAAGTTGGCGAGCAGCGAAAACCGCGGATTTGCATCCACCAGGATCGCGGCGTCGCCGTTCGTATGCTGCCAATAGCCGGTATAGAGCAGATAATTCTCGAAATTGTCGGTCGGCCGGAACGTGACGCCGACCCGCCAGGAATAATAATCGCGGTTGTCGTAATCGATGCCGTTGCGCGCATCGATCGTATAGCCGTCGCGCTGCTGGGACTGCCCGGCGACGCGGACGAGGAGGATATCGGGGACGACGGGAATATTGATCGCGCCCTCGAATTCGTGGTCACCGTAATTGCCGACGGTGACTTTGCCGTAACCCTCGAATTCCCCGGTTGGGCGCTTCGGCTCGAAGGAGATCAGGCCGCCGATCGAGTTCTTGCCGAACAGGGTTCCTTGCGGTCCCTTATCGACCTCCACATGGTCAAGGTCGAAGAAATTGCCCGGCGACAGGCCGCGCGCCAGGCCGGTCGCGCTCACCTCGTCGGCCTTGCCGACGGGGACGCCGGCGAAATAGGTGACTACGCCTTCCAGCCCGCGCAGATTAACCTGCTCGGAAAACGGCGCATTCGGATCGGATTCGGCTAGGCTCATACCCAGCGACGGCACGGCATGGACTAGGTCGTAGACCTGCTCGATATGCTTTTCCTCAAGGTCTTTCTGGCTGAAGGCGGAAATAGAGGCTGGCACCGTCTGGATTTTCTCCTGCCGGCGCCGCGCTGTGACCACGACCTCCTCCAGGCCAGAATTCCCGGCCCCGACCGTCTGATCGGTCTGCTGGGCGGCGGCCGTTTGAACCTGGCCTAAAATGACGGCGCTGGCGGCCGCGCACACAACGTTACGTAAGAGCACCGTTTCCTCCCGGGTCCATCGCGGCGAAAACGTGCCGACAGGTGAACGCAATATTGTTATTTCAGCTATTTTATATAAAATAGGTAAATAAGCGGCAGCCGGTCAAGAGACTTCAGGGAAGCCGTGCCGAGCTGACAATCGCGAACGGTTCAGGAGTTCGTCCTGGGCCATTCGGAACACGGGGAAGGAGAAACGCGAATGACTGATGACCATCAGGCCGTGCAAAAGCTGATCGATCGCGCGGCGATCCAGGATGCGCTGGCGCGATATGCGCGCGGGATCGACCGGCGGAACTGGGATTGCCTGCTCTCCGCCTTTCATCCTGGCGCACTGGTCGATCAGGGCGACTATAAGGGAACGATCGAGGCAATGGTCGAGACTATGAAGAGCCGTCATGCGGCGATCGGGCAGGCGGCGCATCTCATCACCAATTGCCTGATCGAATTCGACAGTCCCGACGGCGCGGTCGTCGAAACCTATTTTCTGGCCCTTCTGCGCAGCGGCACTTTCCCGCCCGAGATGCGCAGGGCGCTGCTCGGCGACCGGGCAAGCCTGCCGGGCAAGATCGATTTGAGATCGCTCGGCCGCTATGTCGACCGGTTCGAGCGACGCGCCGGCGAATGGCGGATCGCCCGGCGCGTCTGCGTCGCCGAAACCAACACAGGCGATCTTGAGCCTCCGGAGCGGACATTCAGCACCAACTGGGTCGAAGCCAGCCGCGATCCCGACGACGCGCTGTGGCGGATGCGGGCGGAGTTCGGGTTGGAATGAGTCCCGACAGCATCCGCCTGGATGGGCGCGTAATCCTCGTCGCGGGTGCCGGCGGTCAGGGGATCGGTACCGCGGCCGCAGTCCTGCTTGCCCAGGCAGGGGCGACCGTCGTCGCGATCGACCGGTCGGAGGAGGGCCGGGCAACGGCGGAGGCCGCGCTTGCGGCAAGCGGAGGCGACTACCGGGTTGTCGATTGCAACCTGGAGGATTGCGACGCCGTCCGCGCGCTGATCGACGATACAACGCGCGAGTTGGGCGCCATACGCGGCGTGCTCAATGTCGTCGGCGGAATTCAGGGCGGCGACAATTTCGCGCGGCTGCTCGACCTGTCGGCGGGAGAGATTTTCGACCGGGTGATGAATGCCAATCTGAAAGCCACATTCAACTGTTCAACCGAGGCGGCGCGCGCGATGACGGCGCAGGGGCTGGGCGGCAGCATCGTCCAGATCGCATCGTTGACCGGCCTGGTCTCGATGCCGTTCGGCGCCGGCTACGGCGCAGCAAAGGCCGCTCTGATCAACCTAACGCGGACGATGGCGGTGGAGTGGGGCAGCGCCGGAATCCGCGTGAATGCGCTTGCTGTGGGTCTGATCCGGACGGCCCGGTCGCGGGCCGTCGTCGATGACGTCGATGACGCGGCGCGGCAGGCGCTGCCGCTGGGCCGGGTGGGGATGCCGGAAGAGATCGCCGGCGCTGTGCTGTTCCTGCTGTCCGATCTTGCCAGCTATGTGACCGGCGCCGTCTTGAATGTCGACGGCGGCGCGATGGCGCGGGCGCCCTATAACGACGCCTCGAATCTGCCCGTATTTGTGAATGACAGTGTCTTGAGGGCGCGTCTTCTTGCTTAGGCTTTTTTCTTTTTTGACACGCGATACCCCGAATATTCGAAATCCTGCTTGCGAAGACAGCCATATATCCCACATGCATTCATTTCATTGCCTAGAGGACGTCCTTGTTTTCGACCGACCTTCCGACTGAAAAGAAAAAGCGGCTTCGATTGCCGCGCGTAGCCGAGATCGTTGCCGAGGGGCTGAGAGCCCGGATATTGTCCGGCGCACTGGCGGATGGCGCGATGTTGCCGAAGCAGAGCGACCTGCTGGCGGAATTCGGAGTCACCCTGCCGGCGATCCGCGAGGCGTTCAGCATATTGGAGACGGAAGGCCTGATCACCGTCCGACGCGGCAATGTCGGCGGCGCTGTCGTCCACCGACCGCAACCCTCCAAAGCCGCCTATATGCTGGGGCTCGTGATGCAGTCGAACGCGGTTCGGCTCGAGCAGGTCATGGACGCGATTCGTTATCTCGAGCCGGCTTGCGCCGCCGCGTGCGCCAGCCGTTCCGACCGTGAGGAAACGATCGTTCCGCGGCTGCGCGCGATCATCGACGAATCCTACAAGGCGATCGACGATACCCAGTGTCATATCCGCTTTGCCCTGCAATTCCATATCGAGCTAGTTGCGGGTTGCGGGAATCCGGCAATGAGCCTAGTGGTCGGGGCGCTCAAATCCATCTGGTCGGCCCATGTCGTCGAGCACGGCGGCGGGGCTGCAGCGCCTCCGAACTCCGGCACGATCCGAACGGCTAGGATGAAGGCGATCGAGGAGCACGAGAACCTCTATCGATGCATTGTGGCGGGCGATTCGGCCGGCGCCGAGAAGGCTGCGCGCGACCATTTCCCGGAAGCCCTCGAACGGAAGCCGCAAGGCTGGCAGCACGAATTCGATCTTGGCGCGATCGTGAACGTGGCGGTTCTCAGGAACGGCTAGAATCGCTCGGGGGTGTCGTACCGGTCGCGGTTCCGCGCAACCATCGGCTCGTCCAGTGCTGTCAAGTTAAGTGTAAACGGTCGTAACATCGGAAGCATTAATCATCCAGGAGACTTGAAGCGGACAGAATTGCGCTCATGCACCCAGCAGAATCGGGCTCGAATTTCGCGAGTGACGATCAAAGGGTTAAGTTGACAGTTCCGTCATCGGCCATCTCAGAGCCGAACATCGGATGGGCCGCAATTACCTCAAGGCCTCGGACGGCAAACGTAGCAACGCCGTTATGGCTGCAGTTAATACCCACGAATGCGCCCGCTGCGCCAACCCTCCCGGCTGATGCCGGGTCGGTGTC
>JAQGIF010000327.1 GCA_028291345.1 Rhodospirillales bacterium
TCCCGCTGACCGGCTATGTTGAGCTGCGCTACGACCCTGATCAGCGCCGCGTGGTCTATGAACCGGTGAAGCTGACGCAGGATTTCCGGACGTTCGACTTTACCAGCCCTTGGGAAGCGATCACCGATATCCAGCTTCCCGGTGACGAGAAGGCGACCAAGCCGCCTTATTGGGAGAAGCCGGTATGAGCGACCATGCGGTGAAAGCGCTTCCGGAAAGCGAACTACCGGTCGAAGACAAAATCGGCATGCGCATCGCGCCGTTCACGATGAATTTTGGCCCCCAGCACCCGGCGGCACACGGCGTGCTGCGCCTGGTGATGGAGATGGACGGCGAGATCGTCGATCGCTGCGACCCGCATATCGGCCTGCTCCATCGCGGCACCGAAAAGCTGATTGAATATAAGACCTATCTGCAGGCCGTCCCCTATTTCGACCGGCTCGATTACGTGTCGCCGATGTGCGAGGAGCATGCCTTCGCGCTGGGCGTCGAAACGCTGCTCAAGATCACGCCGCCGCCGCGCGCTCAGTATATCCGCGTGCTGTTCGCCGAGCTGACGCGTATCCTCAATCATCTGCTGAACGTCACGACCTTCGCGCTCGATCTCGGTGCCACAACCCCGCCGATGTGGGGCTTCGAGGAACGCGAGCGCGGCATGGAGTTCTATGAGCGCGTCTCCGGTGCTCGGATGCACGCCAATTACTTCCGTCCGGGCGGCGTCCATGCCGATATGCCGGCCGGCCTCTCCGAGGACATCCGTTCCTGGATCTTGCACCTGCCCAGTGTGATCGACGATCTGGAAAGCCTGCTCAGCGAAAATCGTATCTTCAAGCAGCGCACGGTCGATGTCGGCAATGTCAGCCGTGAGGATGCGCTGGCCTGGGGCTTCACCGGTCCAATGCTGCGCGCGTCCGGCGTCGCGTGGGATCTGCGCAAGGCGCAGCCTTACGACGTCTATGACCAAATGGAATTCGACATTCCGGTTGGCCTCACCGGCGATTGCTACGCCCGTTACCTGGTGCGCATCGAGGAGATGCGGCAGTCGATCCGCATCATGCATCAGTGCCTAGACAAGATGCCCGACGGTCCGATCAAGGTCGATGACCGCAAGATCGCGCCGCCGCCGCGCGCCGAGATGAAGCGGAACATGGAATCGCTGATCCACCACTTCAAACTCTATACCGAGGGCTATCACGTTCCGGCGGGTGAGACTTATACGGCGGTCGAATCCCCCAAGGGCGAGTTTGGGGTCTATCTGGTGTCGGATGGCAGCAACAAGCCGTATCGCTGTCACATCCACGCGGCGGGTTTCGCCCATCTTCAGGCGATGGATTTCATGGCGAAGGGTTACATGCTGGCGGACGCGGTCGCGATCATCGGTTCGCTCGATATCGTGTTCGGGGAGATCGACCGATGAGCGGCAGCGTCGGTATTGCCGAGAACGGCCCTGAGCAGCCGAAGGAATTCGCGTTCACGGCCGAGAACCTCGCAAAGGCGAAGAAGATCGTCGCCAAATATCCGTCCGGCCGGCAGCAGAGCGCGGTGATGCCGCTGCTCGACCTGGCGCAACGTCAGAGCGGCAACTGGCTTCCGCGCGTTGCGATGGATTACGTCGCCGACATGCTGGGCATGCCGCGGATCAAGGCCTACGAGGTTGCGACCTTCTATTCGATGTACAATCTAAAGCCGGTGGGCAAGCATTTCGTGCAGGTCTGCACGACGACGCCCTGCTGGCTGGTCGGCTCGGCAGGCATTGTCGACGCCTGCAAGAAGCATCTCGGCATCGGTCTGGGCGAGACCACGGCAGACGGCAAATTCACCTTGATCGAGGTCGAATGTTTGGGCGCCTGTGTCAACGCGCCGATGGCGCAGATCAATGACGATTATTATGAAGATTTGACACCGCAAAATACGGTGAAACTGCTGGAAGCCCTGGCCAACGGGCAGCCGGTGACGCCGGGCTCGCAGACCGGGCGGCGGGGCGCGCAGGCATCATCGGGACCGACCAGCCTGCATGCCCAGGCGAAAGCCGCCGGCGTGGGGGCCCAGGCGCTGGCAGCCGGCGCGGAGGACTAAGCATATGCTGAGCGACAGCGACCGCATCTTCACCAATCTTTATGGCTGGGAATCGTTCGGCCTCGAAGCGGCGCGCAAGCGCGGCGATTGGGACGGCACCGCCGCCATCATTGCCAAGGGCAAGGACTGGATCATCGAGGAGATGAAGCTGTCCGGCATGCGCGGCCGTGGCGGCGCGGGCTTCCCGACCGGCATGAAATGGTCGTTCATGCCCAAGACGAGCGACAAGCCGCATTACCTCGTCGTCAATGCCGACGAGGGCGAGCCCGGCACGTGCAAGGACCGCGACATCATGCGGTATGACCCGCATAAGCTGCTCGAAGGCTGCCTGCTCGCCTGCTTCGCGATGGGCGCCCACGCCTGCTACATCTATATCCGCGGCGAGTTCTATCAGGAGGCGTCGAACCTCCAGATCGCGATCGACGAGTGCTATGACGCCGGGCTGGTCGGCAAGAACGCCGCCGGTTCAGGCTGGGACCTCGATATCTATCTCCATCTCGGCGCGGGCGCTTATATTTGCGGCGAGGAAACCGCGCTAATCGAAAGCCTGGAGGGCAAGAAAGGCCAGCCGCGCAACAAGCCGCCATTCCCCGCGATGGCCGGTCTCTATTCCTGCCCGACCACCGTGAATAACGTCGAAACCATCGCGGCCGCGCCGACCATCCTGCGCCGGGGCGGCGCGTGGTTCGCCAGCATCGGCCGGCCGAAGAATGTCGGCACTAAGGTCTTCTGCATCTCTGGCCATGTGAACCAGCCCTGCAATGTCGAAGAAGAGATGGGCATCCCACTGAAGGAGCTGATCGAAAAGCATGCCGGCGGCGTGCGCGGCGGCTGGGATAATCTGCTGGCGGTCATCCCCGGCGGTTCCTCCACTCCGATGATCCCGCGTGACATCTGCGACACGGTGCTGATGGATTTCGACGCGCTGAAAGACGTGAAATCGGGCCTCGGCACCGCTGCGGTCATCGTGATGGACAAGTCGACCGATCTGATCAAGGCGATCGCGCGCCTGTCGAAATTCTACATGCACGAAAGCTGCGGTCAGTGCACGCCGTGCCGCGAAGGCACGGGCTGGATGTGGCGTGTGATGGAGCGGCTGGCACGGGGCAATGCGCGGGTCGATGAAATCGACATGCTGATCGATGTCAGCAAGGAAATCGAAGGCCATACGATCTGCGCCCACGGCGACGCGGCGGCATGGCCGATCCAGGGTCTGGTGCGCCATTTCCGTCCGATGATCGAACAGCGGATTGCTGACTACCATGAGGTCCAGCTGAGCGGTCATCGGATGGCTGCGGAATGACTGTTATGTCGATGGATTCGGGACCGCCGATCGGAGCCGGCCGCCAATGGGTTGGCAAAATATTCCTGTTGCTGGCGCTGAGCTGGTTCGGGCTGATGTTCTATTTGCAGCGGCCGGATCAGCCGCATGTGATTCCGCATCCGACGCCGATCGTAACCTTGCCGGACGGAACGACTCACAAGCTCTATCTGCCGTCCGAAGTTCTGGGGTCTGAGGCGAACTGGGTGCAGCCTATCGACGCCGACAAGAATTGGGTCGAAGGCGTCAACATCAAGACGCAATATACGTCCTGGGATTTCATGCGCCGCCCGATCATCAAATTCCTGATCACTGCAATGGGCCCCATTTTCGCAGCCATCGCTGGATCATTCATATGGTTGGGAGTTGCCGAGTGGCGCGTGCGCCGCCGCTATCCCAGCACTTACGACAGCCTGTTTTAAGGATCGCATCATGCCGACCCTGAGCATCAACGGAATTTCGATCGAGGTCGCCCCCGGCACGTCGATCATCCAGGCTTGCGAGCAGCTTGGCATTGAGGTGCCGCGCTTCTGCTATCACGAGCGCCTGTCCGTGCCCGCCAATTGCCGCATGTGCCTGGTCGAACAGAAGGGTGCGCCCAAGCCGGTTGCCAGCTGCGCCATGCCGTGCGCCGACAAGATGGAAATCTTCACCGACAGCGAACTGGTTCATAAGGCACGAAAGGGGGTGATGGAATTCCTGCTGATCAACCATCCTCTCGACTGCCCGATCTGCGACCAGGGCGGCGAGTGCGACCTGCAGGATCAGGCACTGGGCTATGGCTTCGATCGCGGCCGCTATCTCGAAAACAAGCGGGCGGTGAACGAGAAATATCTCGGGCCGCTGATCAAGACCTTCATGACCCGCTGCATCCAGTGCACACGCTGCGTCCGCTTCGCCGACGAGATCGCCGGTGCGCCGGAAATCGGACTGCTCGGCCGCAACGAGATGGTCGAGATCGGCACCTATGTCGAATCCGCGATCACGTCTGAACTGTCGGGCAATCTGGTCGATGTGTGTCCGGTGGGCGCGCTGACCTCAAAGCCTTATGCCTTCGCCGCGCGGCCCTGGGAGTTGAAGAAGACAGACAGCATCGACGTGTTCGACGCGGTCGGCTGCAATATTCGCATCGATGCGCGCGGCCCCGAAGTCATGCGCGTGCTGCCCCGCGTGAACGAAGACGTGAATGAGGAGTGGATCGCCGATAAGAGCCGCCATGCCATTGACGGCCTGCTGCTCCAGCGGCTGGACCGGCCTTATGTCCGCAAGAACGGCAAGCTGACCGCCGCGACCTGGCCGGAAGCGCTGGCGGCGATCGCCGCGCGGGTCAAGGGTGTGGACGGTTCGAAGATCGCTGCGATAGCAGGCGATATGGCGGATGCCGAAGCGCTGATAGCGCTCAAGGATCTGATGGGCGCGCTCGGATCGACCAATCTGGAATGCCGCCAGGACGGCGGGCGTTTCGATCCTGCGAACCGCGCCGGCTATCTGTTCAATTCGACCATCGCCGGCATCGATCAGGCCGATGCCTTCCTGATCGTCGGCACCAACCCGCGCTGGGAAGCGCCGATCATCAATGCCCGCATCCGCAAGCGCTTCCTGACCTTGCGGGAGAATTTCAAGGCGGCAGTGATCGGGTCCAATCTGGACCTGACCTACCCTTACGAATATCTCGGCGCCGGGCCGCAGACCCTGGCGGACGTGGCCGAAGGCCGGCATCCCTTCGCCGAGGAGCTGAAGAACGCCAAGAACCCGATGCTGATTCTCGGCTCCGGCGCTGTGGCGCGGCCCGATGGCGCGGCGATCCAGGCTCTGACCGGCAAGATCGACGTGTCGCGCGAGGGCTGGAACGGCTTCAACTTCCTGCATCGCGCGGCGGGCCGGGTCGGCGCGCTCGATATCGGCTTCGTCCCGGGCGAGGGCGGGCGCGACCTGGACGGCATCTTCGACGGCGCCGGCACAGGCGCGATCGAGATCGTCTATCTGCTGGGCGCGGACGAGATCGATATGACGAAACTGGGCAGGGCGTTCGTGATCTATCAGGGCCATCACGGCGATGCCGGTGCGCACCGCGCCGATGTGATCCTGCCGGGCGCTGCCTATACCGAAAAGAACGCCACCTATGTGAACACCGAGGGCAGGGCGCAGATCGCTCGGCTGGCGGTCTTCCCGCCGGGTGAGGCGCGCGAGGATTGGAAGATCGTTCGCGCCTTGGCCGAAACTTTGGGCAAGACCTTGCCGTATGATTCGCTCGGGCAGGTGCGGCGGCGTCTTGCCGACGCCGCGCCGGTTTTCTTAAGCGTCGACAGCGTGACTTCGGCCGGGCCGGCTAGCTTCGCGGCCGCGGGCACAGTCGCCGATATGCCCTTCGTCATGCCGATCGAGAATTACTATATGACCGACGCGATCAGCCGTGCCTCGCCGACCATGGCGAAATGCACCGAGGAGTTCGGTGTCGGTGGTCAGTCAGCTATCGGACAGATAGGGACCGGCACCCATGGCTAATATCTGGTTCGATCTCTGGCACAACAGCTTCTGGCATGGCATTGCCGGGCGCGGCATTACGATCCTGGCCGAAGTGCTGATCGTCATCGTCGTGCTACTGATCTTCGTGGCTTACGCGACCTATTTCGAACGGAAGGTGCTGGCTCTGGCGCAGTTGCGCATGGGCCCCAACGTCGTCGGTCCGTTCGGGCTGCTGCAGCCTTTCGCCGACGGCCTCAAGCTGATGGTTAAGGAGACTATCATCCCGGCGGGCGCGAACCGCGTGTTGTTCCTGATGGCGCCGATGCTGACCTTCACTTTGGCGCTGGTCGGCTGGGCGGTGGTCCCGTTCGATGATGGCTGGGTCGTCGCCAACATCAATGTCGGTATCCTTTATCTCTTCGCCATCTCGTCGCTTGGCGTTTACGGCATCATCGTCGCCGGCTGGGCGTCGAACTCGAAATACTCCTTTCTAGGCGGCCTGCGCTCCGCCGCGCAGATGGTGTCGTACGAGGTCTCGATCGGCTTCGTCATCGTGTCGGTTCTGCTGACGGTAGGCTCGCTGAACCTGTCCAATATCGTGCTGGCGCATCAGCCTTTCTGGATGTGGCTGCTGATGTCGCCGATGCTGGTGGTGTTCTTCATCTCCGGCCTCGCCGAGACCAACCGCCCCCCCTTCGATCTGCCCGAAGGCGAGTCGGAGCTGGTCGGCGGGTTCAATACCGAATATTCGGCGATGACCTTCGCTTTGTTTATGCTCGGCGAATACGCCAACATGTTCATGATCAGCGCGCTGACCACCATGCTGTTCCTGGGCGGATGGCTGCCGCCGTTCGGCATCATGGTCGCGCCGCTGACCTGGATTCCCGGAATCTTATGGTTCATCGGCAAGATCTGCGCGGTGATGTTCCTGTTCCTGTGGGTGCGCGCAACCTTGCCGCGTTTCCGCTACGACCAGCTGATGCGGCTGGGCTGGAAGATATTCCTGCCGTTTTCGCTCCTATGGGTAATGGTCATCGCCGGCGTTCTGCTGGCGACCGGCACGTTGCCGAACCCGCAGTAATCGGAGGACCTGAAACATGGCTTTCCTCGACTCCGCCGCGCGCGGCATGTTCCTGACCGAGATCGTCAAGGGCATGGCGCTAACGTTCAAATACATGTTCAAGCCGCGCATGACGATCAACTACCCCTTCGAGAAGGGGCCCTTAAGCCCACGCTTCCGTGGCGAACACGCGCTGCGCCGCTATCCCAACGGCGAAGAGCGCTGCATCGCGTGCAAACTGTGCGAGGCGGTATGTCCTGCTCTGGCGATCACCATCGAGGCCGAACCGCGCGAGGACGGCAGCCGCCGGACGACGCGCTATGACATCGACATGACGAAATGCATCTATTGCGGCCTGTGCCAGGAGGCCTGCCCGGTCGATGCCATCGTCGAAGGACCGAATTTCGAATTCGCGACCGAAACCCGCGAAGAACTCTACTATAATAAGGACAAGCTTTTGGCGAACGGCGACCGTTGGGAAGCCGCTCTTGCGGCAAATCTTGCGGCCGATGCCCCCTATCGCTAATAAGCGGCAGGAAATCGGCCAAATCCGGCCGGAATTTCTCCCTTATTCAAAAGCGCCCTCGAGGCGTAACGACTTCAGTTGCGCATCATGCGTAACCGGGCAGGACGTGACATGATCGAGACCATCGCCTTTTACATCTTCAGCGCGGTCCTTGTGGCCAGCGCGATCATGGTTGTGTTCTCCAGTAACGCCGTGCATTCCGTGCTGTTCCTGATCCTGGCCTTCTTCAATGCGGCCGGCCTGTTCATCCTGTTGGGTGCCGAATTCGTCGCGATGATCCTGGTCATTGTCTATGTCGGCGCCGTGGCCGTGCTTTTCCTGTTCGTCGTGATGATGCTCGACATCAATTTCAGCGAGCTCAGGAAGGGCATCAACACCTACATGCCCTTCGGCATCTTCCTCGGCATTGTGCTGTTCATCGAGCTGGTTTTCCTGGTGTTTCAGGGCTGGGTCGCGCCGCCGTCCGGCGGACCGGCGCTCGCCGCGCCGGCGCCCATGTTGACCGAGATATCGAATACCAGGGCGCTCGGCCAGCTGATCTATACCCACTATCTTTATGTCTTTCAGGTGGCCGGCTTGATCCTGCTGGTCGCCATGATTGGCGCGATCGTGCTGACGCTTCGTCATCGCCCGGGCGTCCAGCGTCAGCGCATCTCTGTCCAGATCAACCGTAAGCGCAGCGAGTCGATGGTGATCCGGCAGGTTTCCTCCGGTGCGGGAGCGCCAAAGCTATGATTGGCCTCTGGAATTATCTGATCGTCGGCGCGCTGGTTTTCGTCATCGGCGTATTGGGCATCTTCCTGAACCGCAAGAACGTCATCATCATCATGATGTCGATCGAGCTGATCCTGCTATCAGTCAGCATTAATTTCGTGACCTTCTCCGCATTCCTGGGCGACCTGTTCGGCCAGGTTTTCGTTATGTTCGTCCTGACCGTCGCCGCCGCTGAGTCGGCGATCGGGCTTGCGATCCTGATGGTCTATTTCCGCAACCGCGGCTCGATCGCGGTCGAAGACGTCAACACGATGAAGGGCTGAGCGCACCATGTTGGAAAGCTTAGCTGTATTCCCGCCGCTCGCCGCCGCTGTCATCGTCGGCCTGTTTGGCCGCCGCTCGCTGGGCGACCGCGCCTCTCAGCTGATCACTTGCGGCGGCGTTCTGCTGTCCGCAGCCGTTGCGATCTGGCTGTTTGTTACCGTGGCGCTGGGCCACAATCCGCACACTGTCCATCTATTTCATTGGTTCGGGTCGGGCACGCTCCAGGTCGATTGGGCGCTGCGCCTCGACACGCTGTCGGTCGTGATGATCGGTGTCGTCACCGTCGTGTCATCGATGGTCCATGTCTATTCCGTCGGCTACATGGCGCATGACCGCGATATTCCGCGGTTCATGGCCTATCTCAGTCTGTTCACCTTCATGATGCTGGCGCTAGTGACGGCAGATAATTTCGTCCAGATGTTCTTCGGATGGGAGGGCGTCGGTCTCGCGTCGTACCTGCTGATCGGCTTCTGGTATGAAAAGCCCTCGGCCAGCGCTGCCGCAATCAAGGCCTTCGTCGTCAACCGCGTCGGTGATTTTGGCTTCTCTCTCGGCATCATGGCCGTTTATTTCATCTTCGACACCGTCCAGTTCGATCCGGTTTTCGCGGCTGCGGGGTCGAAGGTCGGGATGCATTTCACTTTCCTCGGCACCCAGGCCGACATGCTGGCGACCTGCTGCCTGCTGCTGTTCGTCGGCGCGATGGGCAAGTCGGCTCAGCTCGGCCTCCACACCTGGCTGCCCGACGCGATGGAGGGGCCCACCCCGGTCTCCGCCCTCATCCATGCCGCAACGATGGTGACCGCCGGCGTGTTCATGCTGGCCCGCTGCTCGCCGTTGTTCGAACAATCGCCGCTCGCGCTTGAGGTGGTGACCATCGTCGGCGCGCTGACCGCCTTCGTCGCGGCGACAATCGGGCTGACGCAATTCGATATCAAACGGGTCATCGCCTATTCGACGATGAGCCAGCTCGGCTACATGTTCTTCGCCATCGGCGTCTCGGCTTACAGCGCTGCCATCTTCCATCTGATGACCCACGCTTTCTTCAAGGCGCTGCTGTTCTTGGGTGCCGGTTCCGTGATCCATGCGCTCTCGGGCGAGCAGGACATGCGCAAGATGGGGGGGCTATTCAAGGTGATCCCGAAGACAGGAATCCTGATGTGGATCGGCTCGCTCGCGCTCGCCGGTATCGGCATCCCCGGCGTGTTTGGCTTTGCCGGCTTCTATTCGAAGGACATGATCCTCGAGGCGGCCTATCAGGGCGGTGCGGTCGGGCAACTCGCCTATTGGCTGGGCATCGCTGCGGCCTTCTTCACCGCCTTCTATTCCTGGCGCCTGATCATCATGACGTTCTACGGGAGCCCACGCGCCGACCATCACACGATGGAACATGCCCACGAATCGCCACCAGTGATGCTGCTGCCGCTGACCGTGCTTGCCGCCGGCGCGCTGTTTGCCGGCTGGCTCGGCTATGATCACTTTGTCGGCGAGGCGCGGGGCGAGTTCTGGGGCGCGTCGATCTATGTCGCGCCGGGACATGACACCATCGAGGCCGCGCATAAGGGACCGGAATGGATCGGCATTCTGCCGCTGGTCGTCGGACTGCTCGGGATTTTCCTGGCCTACGTCTTCTATATCCTCAAGCCGACCTGGCCGGCTGCCTGGGCGACTAGCCTCTCCGGCCTCTATCAGCTGATCTATCGGAAATATTATTTCGACGAGCTGTATGACGCGATCTTCGTGCGTCCAGCCTTCGCGCTCGGCCGCATCTTCTGGAAGCGCGTCGACGTCGGCATCATCGATGCTTTCGGGCCGGACGGTATCGCCACCGCGACGCGCAGCGCCTCGGCCGGTTTCAGCCGGCTGCAGAGCGGCTATCTATTCCATTACGCCCTGGCCATGCTGGTCGGCGTCCTGGTCCTGACCACCTTCTACCTCATCCTCGGGGGCGTGTGACGCAATGGCGCCCTGGCCGATCCTCTCAATCATAACGTTCCTGCCCCTCCTTGGGGCGGTGCTGATCATGCTGTTGCCGCAGACCGACGCCGGTGTGCGCAATGTCCGCTGGACGGCGCTGTGGACGTCGGCGATCACCTTCGTCGTCTCGCTGTTCATCCTGGTCTATTACGACCCGAACAATCCCGGCTTTCAGCTGATCGAGCGGGCCGAGTGGATTCCCGGCACCGGGATCATCTATCAGAAAGGCGTGGACGGGATTTCGATCTGGTTCGTTCTGGTTTCCACTTTCCTGACCCCGATCTGCATCGTCTCGGCATGGACTTCGATTCAGAATCGCGTTCGCGAGTTCATGATCGCATTCCTGGTGCTCGAAACCATGATGGTCGGCATGTTCAGCGCGCTCGACATCGTCCTGCTCTATGTCTTCTTCGAAGGCGTGCTGATTCCGATGTTCCTGATCATCGGCATCTGGGGCGGGCAGCGCCGGGTTTACGCCGCCTTCAAGTTCTTCCTCTACACTTTGTTCGGCTCCGTCCTGATGCTGCTGGCGATCCTCGCCATGTATCTGAAGACCGGCACGACCGACCTGGTCGTCATCCTTCATTCGCCGTTCAGCCGCGAATTGCAGATCTGGATGTGGCTGGCCTATTTTGCCTCCTTCGCGGTCAAGATGCCGATGTGGCCGGTCCATACTTGGCTGCCCGACGCTCACGTGGAGGCGCCGACGGCGGGCTCGGTGATCCTGGCGGCCGTGCTGCTGAAGATGGGCGGCTATGGCTTCATCCGCTTTTCTGTGCAGATGCTGCCGGACGCGAGCCTCTATTTCGCGCCTTTCATGTTCACGCTCTCGATCGTCGCGATCATCTATACCTCGCTGGTTGCGCTGGTGCAGACCGATATGAAAAAGCTGATCGCCTATTCGTCGGTCGCTCATATGGGCTTCGTCACGATGGGCATCTTCGCCTTGAACCAACAGGGCATCGACGGCGCGGTCTTCCAGATGCTGTCGCACGCGATCGTCTCGGGCGCGCTCTTCCTCTGCGTTGGCGTGGTCTATGATCGGCTGCACACGCGTGAGATCGCCCGCTATGGGGGGATGGCACGCACCATGCCAAAATACGCGCTCGTCTTCGCCATCTTCATGCTCGCCTCGGTCGGCCTGCCGGGCACCTCCGGTTTCATCGGCGAGTTCCTGGCGCTGGTCGGCACGTTCCAGGTCAATCGCTGGGCGGCGTTCTTCGCTACTACCGGCATCATCCTCGGCGCGGTCTATATGTTGGTGCTTTATCGCAACATTTTCTATGGCGAGATCACCAAGGACGACGTCCGCGCCATGCCGGATTTGAACTGGCGTGAAATGACCGTTTTCGCGCCGCTGGTCGCGCTGACCTTGTGGATGGGCATCTACCCGTCATCCTTCAAAGATCTGATCGATCAGTCGGTCGCGCAGATCGTCGAGCATCAGCAACAGGCGACCGGCCACGCAGCGCGTACCGCTGTGATTCCTGCCCCCCTGACCCCTGCCGTCCAGGTCGAGGCTTCCCGATGATCGCCGCTATTCCCGAATTTGGCATCGCTCTGCCTGAGATCGTCTTCGCCGGGCTGGCCCTGGTCCTGCTGATGATCGGAACCTTTGGCAAGGAACGTTCGATGGGGCTGGTCACCGCCCTCTCTGCGGCGAGCTGCCTCGTCGCCATCCTTCTGGTACTGCTGATGGATACCGCCACCGCCACGAGCTTCGAGGGCTTGTTCATCGTCGACAAATTCGCCGGCTATATGAAGGTCCTGGTGCTGCTCGGCTCCGGTCTCTCGATCGTCATGTCGGCGGGCTATCTGCAACGCGAGAAGCTGCAGCGGCCGGAATTCCCAGTGCTGATCCTGCTGGCGACCGTCGGCATGATGCTGATGATCTCCGCCAACGACATCATTTCGCTCTATGTCGGGTTGGAACTGCAGAGCCTCGCGCTCTACGTCCTGGCCTCGTTCCACCGCGACACGATCCGCTCGGCCGAGGCAGGGCTCAAATATTTCGTGCTGGGCGCGCTGGCGTCCGGCGTGCTGCTCTATGGCGCAACCCTGGTCTATGGCTTCACCGGCACGACGAGCTTTGAAAAGCTGGCTGCGCTGCATCCTGCCGAGGGCGTGCAGACAGTAGGCCTTTGGGTTGGCATGGCGCTGGTCGCCAGCGGCCTGATCTTCAAGGTCTCGGCGGTGCCGTTCCATATGTGGACGCCCGACGTCTATGAGGGCGCGCCGACGCCGGTGACTGCGATGTTTGCCGTCGCACCCAAGATAGCAGCGGTGGCCCTGCTGGTGCGACTGTTGATGGGCGCGTTCGCCCCGCTAGTCCATCAGTGGCAGGTCGCGATCCTGGCGATCTCGATCATGTCGATGGCCTGGGGTGGCTATGCCGCGATCGTTCAGCGCAACATCAAGCGGCTGATGGCCTATAGCTCGATCGCCAATGTCGGCTACATCCTGTTGGGCCTCGCGGCGGGAACCGAACGCGGAGTCGAATCCGTGCTGGTCTATCTCGCCATCTATCTGTTTATGACCGCCGGTGCCTTCGCCGTGATCCTGACCATGCGCCGCGATGGCCAAATGGTCGAATATCTGTCCGACCTCGCGGGCCTGTCGCACAGCCGGCCGCTGCTGGCGCTGGCGATGACGGTCTTCATGTTCTCGCTGGGCGGCATTCCGCCGCTGGCAGGCTTTATCGGCAAGCTTTACGTGTTCCAGGCGGCGCTGGAGGCGGGAAATCATGCCGCGACCGCGGGGATGGCCAACGCCTTCTATATCGCCGCCGGGTTGGGTGCCACGATCAGCGTGGTGTCGATGTTCTACTATCTATGGATCATCAAGATCATATATATGGACCCGCCGGCGGCACCATTGGACCGTCCTGCCGGTGCAGGCCTGAGCGGCGTTGTGCTGGTTACAACGCTTTTCACCTTGCTGTTCTCCCTTACGTTTGTCGTCGGGCCGGTGGTCGGCTGGGCCGATGCCGCCGCCCAATCGCTGACTCATTGATATTCCGTCTGTCCAACGCGTGAACGATCCAGACCAACCGATCCTACCCCCCGGCTACCGCCTGATTGCCCGCGAAGAGGTCGGCAGCACGAATGACGAGGCGCGCACGCTCGTTGCCGCCGGCGTGAAGCACGGAACGGTGGTCTGGGCGGAAAGCCAGACCGCGGGCAGAGGGCGCCTCGGCCGCGACTGGGTATCGCCGCCGGGCAATCTCTACTGCTCCATCATCCTCCGCCCCAAGATCGATTCGTCGCGTATCGCGGAAATCTCGTTCGTCTCGGCCCTGGCGGTGCGAGACGCGGTGCAGCCGGTGCTGTCGCCGGATGTTCCCGTCCAATTTAAATGGCCGAACGACGTGCTGACCGGCGGCCGTAAGGTCGCGGGTATCTTGGTCGAGGCGGAGAAGCTGCCGGACGAGGAACGTATCGCGCTGATCATCGGGATCGGCGTCAATATCGTCTCCGCGCCGCGCGAGACCGACTATCCCGCCACTTGCATTTCGGCGATGACGCGCGCACCGCGCGTATCACGTCTGTTGACTTCGCTGGTCGCGGCGCTCGACCGGCGTGTAGAATTGTGGACGCGGAGCGGCTTTGCCGCCATACGTCAGGAATGGATGAATCATGCTTATGGCGTGGGTGGCCAGGTAACCGCCAGCAACGGCATAAGCGGGACGTTTACCGGGCTGGATGAAACCGGTGCCATTATCCTCGCCTCCAATGGCGAGCGGCATCGG
>JAQGIF010000348.1 GCA_028291345.1 Rhodospirillales bacterium
CCTCGCGGCGGTGTAGGAACAAAGCAAACCAAGAGGGAGGCGAACGTTGTTCTCCGGATGGTCCTGTCGAGGCGGCGCCGTTCAAGTCGACAAGCGGGACGCGCGATCCCGCAGCCCCCGGCGGGCACGGCGGCCGCTTATCGGTGGGCCTGGGCGTCGGTGGAAGAACCGAGGATTATGTGGCTGTCAATGCCGATCTCGGCCAACGGAGGCAGGAAAATCTGCGACGGTTCGTCGATACCTTGCGGCGTACCTGGGCGGGCGAAACAGTTCGGGTCGGCGCGAACCCGATCGGACCGCTGCCGACCCGTGCCGGTGGAATCCCGCCCATCCTCGTCATTCCTGCTTCCTCCATACGCTCCGGAAACCAGACGTTTCTCGGGAGGATTTTGGTCATTTGGACCGAAAGCGCTCAATCTGTGATTACGCGTCGGCCGGTGGTACCTCCGCATCGAGTAGAATCAACCTTCTTTCGTGCCGATCGACGCCACTGTCCGACTTATCACGCGACGACTGGTAAAACCCTAAAATCACACTCGCCTTGTCAAGTCAGACTCTCAGGCTTTTAGACAGGAATCCCTCAGCGTATTTTGCTTCGATCTGCGCAACCTCCTGCTCCGTTAACGCAGCAAACTCCTGTTCTCGGCCGCGGTTCGATAGCGTGCCGCCGTTCTGGTGGAGGAATCGGAACAGCAGATCGATCGTGCGGTCGGGCATGTCGACGATGTTGGCGACCTCATGCCGTAACGTGTCATAGGCCTTGAGAAACCCGGTCTCCGCCGGAAGGTCCACATCAATCGTGCGTTCGACGCATGCGTAAAGAAACTCCGCATGAGGGGTAGCATCGAAGAAGCGATAGAAATCCGCCGTTTCGTTTGTCACCCGCACGTTGCCGTTTGGCGTCGGCTCCCAATCGATCAGCGGGAGCAGCCGCGCCGAATAGCTTTCAAGCGTCCGGCGATACTGATCGATGCGGTCGAGGATCACCGCCGAAACTGGAAATACCACGCCGGGCGGGTTGAAGCCGCGCTCGGCAAGAACGTGATGGATCAGGTACCGATGCAGTCGTCCGTTGCCGTCCTCGAACGGGTGGATATAGACGAAGCCGAAGGCCAGCGCCGCAGCAGCCAGCACCGGGTCAAGGTTGGGCGCGACCAGGCGGTCGAAGGCAATCAGGCTCTGGATCAGGGATGGCAAGTCTTCTGCGCGCGCGCTGATATGCTTGGGCAACGGCATGCGTGTATCGCGGTCATGCTCGCCAATAAAGCCACCCTCCTGGCGTAGGCCCAGACGCACGAACCGCGCGTCACCGATGACCATGCGTTGCAAGCGCAGCAGCTCATCAAGGTCGATTGGCCGACGACCGGATTCGCCGATCACTCGACCCCAGCGCTGGATTCGGGCCTGCGGCGGATGTTCATTTTCAATCGCGAAGCTGGACTTGGAATCCTTCAGCAACAGGAATGCGGCCGTGCGCGCGAGCAGGTCGGCGGGTACGTCTGCCACGGCGGCGCGTGCGCGTTCTGCCAGATTGCGTGCAGTGAGGGTGCGCAGGGTTTCGGTCCACGTAATCATGGGACAGAAAGACGGCGTACCGGGCAGGTTGTTTTTGACGCGGTGACGCGTGGACGTTCTGGCAGCGCGTGTCCATTGCTGGTCTGGATCGACGACCGGAGCATAGACTCCTTTATCCGCAGCAGGCAGGTTGAGCTCGGTTTCGAGGAGCCATTCGTAGAGAAACCAGATCCGCCTCGCATAGATGCCTGTCGGTGTCGCCCGAACGATCTCTTCTATTGGCGTCGGACCGGTTGTGCGAAAGAGGGCTTTGAGCACTGCAAGGTCCAGTCCTTCATGCTTCAGGGCAAATGTGAGATGCCCGTCCAGATCGGCCTTTGGAGCATGCCGCGGCGTATAGATGTTCCAGCCGTCCTTCTGATATTGTCTGTGGCGTGGCCCAACGGCGGACAGGGTGCGCGGTAGCGGCACCCGGAGGTGCAGGGCCTCGATCAGGGCGGCGTAGCCGACGGGAATGGCCAATTCAGGCAAGCGGCTTTCGTGAAAAGCCTTAACCGGTCCTGAAAAATGATACCCAGCTCCGTTTTCCACGAAAAATCATTCCTGCTTCTGAGTTTTGCTTCTTAATGCCTATGTAGCATGAGAAATCGTTCTTTTACATGAAAAACCGTAACTCAGAGAGCTTTCTGCAAAAATACGTTACTGATTTGTCCGCTGGCGCAAGAGCACGCCTGTCACGAGATACTTGAAGACGTCGACGTTGCGGAAGTTTTGCGCTGTCTCAGCATCGGGCCACCGGCGCTGACCGTCTTACGGCATCGCCGACACTCCCCGCCGCATCGAACCGGCGTCAGTGGTGCCAAACCGGCGAAACCTGGCTTCAATTTCCGAGAGGCCACCGGAAAATTGATGATTGGCGCAAGCGGTATTGGGACATTGAACGGTTCCCGGCACATTATAGAACCTCCAGAACCGGACGTTCGATAGGGAGAGCTTTGGTCGTTGATTCACATTTGGCGACAATCCGAAACTTTGCTGTCTCAGGTGACGATGAGCGTAGTGTCGCTCGTGCCGCTGTGATACCGACGTAATTGCGCCCATACCGGACCTTGCCAGGCTCGATCACTCATGCCGCAGCGCCGCCACCGGCCGCGCTGAGGCCACCCGGAACGCATGGGCTGAGACGGTGGCCAATGCGATCGCGAGCGCAATTCCAGTGGCCGCGGCGAAAATCCAGAGCTGCAGTTCGACATGTGCGGCGAAGCCGTGCAGCCAGCGATTCATGAAGTACCAGGCCACTGGCCACGCGATCAGATTGGCCCATAGAACCGGCTTGGCGAACTGCCACACCAGCAGCTTCATGATGTCAAAGCGGTTGGCCCCCATCGCCTTGCGGATGCCGATCTCCTTGGTCCGGCGCTCGGCGGTGAAGGCCGAGAGGCCGAACAGGCCTAGACCGGCGATGAATAAGGCGACGCCGGCGAAGGCAGTGACGAGCCGCGATTGGCGGATGACGTCCTGATAGTAACGCTGGACCCACTCATTCATGAAGGTGTGCCGCAGTGGCCGGGGCGCACCAATTTCCGACCAAAGCCGATCGATCCTCGCCAGCGTTTCGGGAATATTGCGCCCGTCCAGTGTGATAAACAGAACCACAAGCTGCTTAACGTCGACAAAGAAGATTTCCGGCAGAATCGCCGTATGGATCGTATCCAGAGCCATATCCGGCACGACGCCAATGATGGTCGAGGGGTGATTTCCGGGGCGACCGCCATCTGCAGTCACAGATTTGCCGATTGAATCGGCAGCAGAGGTAAAGCCGAATGCGCGGACCGCCGTTTCATTAATGATGATCGGAGCCTGCCATACCGATTGGTTGTTGTCGTCAACCGGTACGGCGTCGGCCGGATGTTCCCGTGAGAAGAACCGCCCAGCCAGCGGCCGCAGACCGTATAGTTCGAAAAAGCCGTAGTCGATTGGAAGATAGGCGGCGTCGATTTTCGTGCCTTTTTCCGTGATCACTTCCAAATGGAAATCCTGGAACCCGTTCATGAAGGGTCCTGAACAGGCGCTCGCTTTCACGCCCGGCAGGGCGGCAACCGCATCCCTGAACGGCTGGCCGCAGGTCGAACCCGGGATGGTGCGGGACGCAGCCGTGTCGAGCTCCATGCGTTGGTCGAGATTGAGGCGCATGCCCTCGTTCAAGGCGTAGGAAGTCTGATGGGAGATGACGATCATCGCGACGATCAGACCGATCAGAATCGTGAACTGAACCACCACCAGTATTTGGCGGACCGGTGGCGCGCCCGTGACCGACAGACTGCCGCTCTTCAGAACCGATGTGGGTCGGAACGACGACAGGAGAAAGGCCGGATACGATCCGGCCAGCACGCCGACCACGACGACACACCCAACGATCACCGCGATCAGCGCGGGCTGGCGCCACCAGTCGAATATGATCGTCGCATTCAAAAAGACGCCGAGGAGGGGCAGCAGCAGCTCCACGAGGGCAACCGCCAGGATCGCGCCCAGCAAAACATAGAGGATCGCCTCGCCGATGAACTGGACGACCAAATCCCGGCGGCGGGCGCCGGAGACTTTCCGGATGCCGATTTCGACGGATCGCCGGGCGGCCCGCGCGGTCATCAGATTGATGAAATTGATACTTGCCGCCAGAATAATCAGAAGGCCGATGCCCGAGATCGCATAGAGGATCGTCGGATCAGCGGCAGGCTTCATATATTCGGCGAGTTCCGGCCGGGTATGAAGCGCGGCGAGCGGAACGAATGACATCGAAAGTCTCAGCTGACGTGTGGCCATTAATGCCAGCGCGGCATGTTTATGCCGTTCCAGAAAGACCGGCATCGCATCTTGCAGCACGCCAATTACGGCGCCCGGTTTGAGACGGACATAGGTGGAGACGTCGTCTTCAAAGCAGGCCGGGCAATCTGCCCTCGTATCCAAGCGCGTCAGATCCGAGAAAGCCGAGCGCCCCGATATGATGAATTCCGTATCCAGGTTCGTATTGGACGGCAAATCCTGCAAAACCGCCGTGACCTTCACGATGTTGGTACGATCCAGTTCCAGTGTTTCGCCGATCGCATCATCCTTGCCGAAATATTTCCGGGCCATTTTGCGGGTAATGACGACACTGCCGGGCTGATCAAGCGCCGTCGAAAGATCGCCCACAAACACGGGAAGCTGCAGCAACGCGAATATGTTGGGATCGGCCCAGAAGACGGTACGCTCGCTCGCTTCGAAATCGCCATGCCGCACGGCCAGCCTTTGCCGCTCCATGCGGGCGATCAACTCTATTGCCGGCATGTCCAGCTTCATTTGCGCGGGAAGGTCGGCGGGCGTCTCGAGCATATTTTCAGGTACTCCGCCGGTCGGCGTCGCACTCATGGCGAGAAGATAGGTAGAGCTCGCGTTCGGCAGCCAGGCGTCGTAACTGGTCTCGTGGCGCACGAAGAGCGCGATCATCAGCGCGGCGGCGAAGCCCACCGCCAGCCCAACGATATTGATCGCGGCATACAGCTTATTGCGCGCCAGATTGCGCAGCGCGGCGATCAGGTAGTGGCGGAGCATGGCGCTCAGGCCGCCAACAAGGTTTCGCTGACCACCCGCCCGTCCAGCAGCTTGATCGTCCGCTTGGCCGCTGCGGCATGGACCAGCGAGTGGGTTACCATCACCACCGTCGTGCCGCCGCTCGCCAGCCCGGTCAGCATCTCCATCACCGCCTCGCCATTGGCGGTGTCCAGGTTGCCGGTCGGCTCGTCGGCCAGGATCAGCTTAGGCTCGGACACCAGGGCGCGGGCGACGGCGACGCGCTGCTGCTGGCCGCCGGAGAGTTGCTGCGGCAGGTGCTTGGCGCGGTGGGACATACCGACCCGCTCCAGCGCCTCGGCGATGCGGCGCCGACGGTCCTTGCTCGACACGCCGCGATAGATCAGCGCCACCTCGACATTCTCGGCCACGCTCAGGTCATCGATCAGGTTGAAGCTCTGGAACACGAAACCGACTTTAGCCCGGCGCAACGCCGTGAGCTTGTCCTCCGAATAGCGCGCGACATCCTCGCCGAAGAACCACAGCGCCCCGCTGGTCGCGTTATCCAACAGCCCCAGCAGGTTCAGCATGGTGGATTTGCCGCAGCCCGACGGGCCCATCACCGCGACGAACTCGCCGGCGTCGATCTCCAGCGAGACATCGTCGAGCGCCCGCGTCTCGATCTCCGTCGTGCGGTAGGTTTTGCATATCGCTTCCAGCTTCAGCATGTCCGTTTCCCCCAGTCGGTTAGGTCAATTCGTGATGTCGATGCGGTCGATACGATCGAGCCCGGTATAATCGGAGACGATCGCACGCTCCCCGACGGCGAGTCCGGTCAGAACTTCCGCCTGGTCGGCATTGCGCCGGCCGATCTTGATGCGCCGGCGGTTGGCCGACCGCCCATCCGCCGCCAGGGCGAAAATCCAATCGCCGCCGGTGCGCTCCAGAAAGGCCCCGGCCGGCACGATCGTCGCCTGGGCGTCGTCGCCGAGCGACAGCTTGCCCTGAACCGCCTGGCCCGGCAGCAGCCCCGCGGGAGTCGCGCCGTCGAACGCCAGGTCGATCGTAAAAGTCCCATTCTTCACCTGCGGCCGCACCCGAAACACCTTCAGCTTCAGGATTTTCCCGGCCAGATCCAGCTCGGCCGTCTGCCCGTCGCGGATGCGGCCCAGATAATATTCGTCGACATCGGCAGACACTTTGAATCCGGTATCGGGAGTGATCGTCGCGATCCGCTGCCCCGGATTGACGTTGTCGCCGATATTCAGTGCAATGTCGGTCACGCGGCCGGCGACGTGGGCCTTCTCGACCAGATCGTCCAGTTTGCCGCGCACCACCTCCAGATTCTTCTTCGCCTGCTCCAGTTGCTCGTGGATCTGCGGCAGCAGCCGGTCGCGTAGCAACTCCTGGCGCTCGTTGCTCGCCGCCTGCAGCGGGCGCAGCCTCCGGTCGTATTCCAGCTCGTCCTCGACCAGATCCTTGGCCTCCGGCGACGTGTAGCCCTTGGCCGCCAACGCGCCGCGGCGCTGCAGCGACCGGGTCAGCCGCGCGATATCGTAGTCGATTTGCGCTAAAGCGCGATCGTTGGCGATCTTGTTCTGCTCCAGCGCGATCTCGTTCTGCTGAAGCTGTGCCATCGACTGGTTCGTGCCGCCTTCCTGCTGGATCACCGTCAGCTGAAGCCCGGTATTGCCGAACTCGACCAGCGGCTGGCCGGCGGTCACTATGTCGCCCGGCTCGACCAGAACGCGTTTCACCTGTCCGCCCGACACCGCGTCGATGTCGATCGTGTCGCGCGGCACGATCGCACCGCGCAGCGGGACGAAATCATGGAAACTGCCGGTATCGACGCGAGCAATCGTGATGCTCGCCGCCGGCACGCGCACGCTGCGTTCCGCCGTGCCCAGAAATGCGACGGCGAGCAGGATTACGGTGAGCACGGCTACGCCCGGGACCAGGAATTTCTGGATTTTATGCCAGCTCGAACGCCGGATCGGCCGGTCCATCACAACGGTCACGTTCACCTCCGTGGCTATCAGAGCAAGCGGCGTGCCAGCTAAGGGTAGCCGCGAACATCGACTCAAGCCTTTGATTTAGAGGACGTTGCTGGTCGGGGATCGCGCTTCTCGGACCGATGAAGGATAAATCTGCTCGATAATGGACGATGTAGTGTACGATATCGGACATGATAGACTCTACAGCCTATATTCTCGTGGTCGATGATGATGCCGACGTGCTAACTGCCGCGCGCCTCGCTTTGACACCGATCTTCCGGCGGGTAGAAACGGCGCGCACCGCGGCCGGCCTTGCGGACGCCATCGCTGCGTCGCCGCCCGACGTTCTCCTGCTAGATATGAATTTCTCCCCCGGCGCCCATAGCGGGGAGGAGGGATTGGGCTGGCTCGACCGGGTGCGGGCGGCGGATGCCACCCTTTCGGTCGTGTTGATGACCGCCTTTGGCGGCGTCGCGCTGGCAGTCGAGGCGCTGAAGCGCGGAGCGGTCGATTTCGTGCTCAAGCCCTGGCAGAACGAGAAGCTGGCAGCGACGATATCTGCCGCCGTCGCCCTAACCCGGGCGCGGCGGGAGGCGGTCGACCTCAAGGTCCGCAACAGCGTGCTGGCGATCGAAAGCGGGGGCAAGCCGGGCGAGATCATCGGTAGCGCGCCCGCGCTCGCCCAGGTCCTTGCCATTGCCGGGCGCGCCGCGCCGTCAGATGCCAATATTCTGATATTAGGCGAAAGCGGTACGGGCAAGGAGCTGATGGCGCGCGAAATCCACCGCCTGTCGGCGCGGGCGTCGCAGCCCTTCGTCTCGGTCGATCTCGGGGCGATTTCGGAGAATCTGTTCGAGAGCGAGCTGTTCGGCCATCGCCGGGGCGCCTTCACCGGCGCCGACAGCGATCGTGGCGGGCGCATCCAGGCATCGAACGGCGGCACCTTGTTCCTGGATGAGATCGGCAATCTGCCGCTGCATCTGCAGCGCAAGCTGCTGACCGTGCTGGAGGGGCGGGAGGTGACGCCGGTCGGCGCCAACCGCCCAATTTCGGTCGATATCAGGCTGGTCACCGCAACCAACCGGACCGCGGCCGAGCTGACGCGGGAGGAGATATTCCGCCAGGACCTGCTGTTCCGGATCAAGACGGTGGAGATCACCATGCCGCCGCTGCGCGACCGGCGCGAGGATATCCCGGTCCTGCTGGAACACTACCTGGCCTTCTATGCCCGCAAGGCGAACGCACGCCGTCGCCGCCTGTCGCCCGACGCGTTGGCGCGGCTCGAATCGTATAATTGGCCCGGCAATGTCCGGGAGCTTCGTCACGCGGTGGAGCGGGCGACCATATTGGCCGGTGGCGAGCGGCTTGAGCCGGAGGATTTTCCGTTCCTCACCGCCGAACGTCGGGCGCCTGTCTCTGAAACGCTCGATCTCGACGGTATCGAGCGTCAGGCGATCCAGAAGGCGCTGCTGCTGCATCAGGGTAATATCTCCCAGGCGGCGGGCGCGCTCGGCCTGACGCGGCCCGCCCTCTATCGCAGGATGGCGAAGCATGGGCTCTAGCTTGTTCGCGCTTGGGCTCGGCCTGCGTGCCGCCATCGTCGGGGTGATTGCCTTTACGACAATACGGCTTGTGTCGCTGGGGCATTATCACGCGACCGCTCTGGTCTTGACCGGCGTCGCCTTGCTGGTTCTGGCCGATATCGCGCGCAGCATCATGATGGCGGACCGGATGCTGGAACGCTTCCTCGACGGCCTCTCGGCCGGCAGCGTCGATCGACCGCCAGCCGCCGGCCGCTATTCGGGCTTCCGCCGTCTGACCGATGCGATCGGAAGGAAGGCCGCGGCCTTGGACGCCGTCCGTGCGGCGAGGGCCGGGCAGATCGATTATTTTCAGGCGCTTGCCGACACCGTCGCCATCATCCTGTTCGTGGTCGAGCCGGATGGATCGATCGTACTGGCCAACCGCGCCGCCCGCCAATTCGCCGGGCGTGCCGTGCGCCGGCTGGACGATATCGGCGCGGTGGGGCAAATCGAGGCCGCGGCGCTTCTGTCGCTGCCTGTGGGCGAACGCACGATATTGCGGCTGGCGAACGGGCAGCGCGTCCTGGCATCCGCCGCGCGCTTCACCGCCGGCAGCTCCGATCGGCGGTTGATCTCGCTCCAGCATATCGAAAACGAATTGGACGCGATCGAACTGAAGGCCTGGCAGGACCTGGTCCGCATCCTGTCGCACGAGATCATGAATTCGCTGACGCCGATCTCGTCCTTGGCCGAAAGCATTCGGCCCTTGACGCGGGAACTGGGGCTGGCCAGTGGCCCTGACCATGCTCAGGCGGCGAACGATATTGCGGTCGCCGTCGATACGATCTCTCGGCGCAGCACCGGTTTGGTCGACTTTGTCGAACGCTACCGCAAAATCGCCGCCTTGCCGCGCCCCGTATTGCAGACGATCCGCCTCGGCGACTTCGTCGCGCGGCTGGAACAGTTGGTCGGGCCGTTCCTCGGTTCCAAGTCCATTGTCTGGCAAAGCCGTGTCGAACCGGACGATCTTGGGGTAATAGCCGATCCCGAACTTCTCGAGCAGGCCCTAATCAATCTGTTGCACAACGCCGCCGAGGCTGTCGGTGGCATCGACAATCCCTGCATCGCACTCAACTGCGCCCGCCATGATGACGGCCGCATCGCGATCTCGGTGGCCGATAACGGACCCGGCATCGATCCCGCGTCCCACGACAAGATTTTCCTGCCCTTCTTCACCACCAAGCCCGGCGGCTCCGGGATCGGCCTCAGCCTCAGCCGCAACATCGCCGTCGCCCATGCTGGCCAGATCGAAGTCGCCGCAAACTTTCCGACAGGGGCAGTATTCCGATTAATCTTGCCCGCCTAACTGGCTTCGGAGTCCTCTTGGGGGGGGAACTCCTACCGATCTTTGATGACAAGGATGCGCCCATGGTCGCCGTTGAGCGAGGTTGCGCGGCTTCTCCAAACCGGACGTATGATCGACCGGCACCTATGGCCGCCTCGGGTGGAGGCTGTGTGGAAACGCGCTTTTGTGGGGGCATCATTCCGGAAGATAGGGTCGACGGTTCAGATCGCCTCACTCCCTCATCGCTGCTACCAACGCGGGAGCACCGAGAACCGAGCTCACCCGTCAGCCACATCAGCTCGATGTTGCGGCCCGCTTCACGCTCCAGCCATCGGCTTGACTGCACTTGGTTGAGGTAGCCATAGAGGTAGAGTTTCAGCATCGTTGCGGGGCTATAGCCGGGCCGCCCAGTCGGCGCAGCAGCAAAGCCCAATTCGCTCAAATCCAGTTCGGCGATGAACATATCTACGACGCGCACCGGGCTAGCTTAGGTGACATAGTCACCAAGGCAATCCGGCAAAAGCAACTGGTCCCGGCGGTCCTTTCCCTCGATGAAACCCGCCATGCCGAATCTCCCGTGCAACCTGGAGAAGACTACCAGGTTCGGGAGTTTCCATACAGCCTCGGTGGAAAGCGGACCTATCGCAAATAGCTATCCACCCCTCATGCGGCTGTCGCCGGCGTCTTTCTGCTGGCCAGCAAGGCGCCACGGACGGGCCGCTGTCAGATCTAAGCGCGCGCAGCTCGCGGTTACGTATCTTGCCCTGCCTGCAAGGCATGGGCGTCGTGGCGTAGCTTGCCGGGCCGAACGCCGTATTTCCGTAAGAAGGCGCGGCTAAACGCGGCCTGGGATTGGTATCCCACGTCCGCCGCGATCTGGTCCATCGACGCGGCGCCGCTGCCGAGGCTCCGCCGGGCCAAACCGAGGCGCAGATCGGTCAGGAACGCCAACGGCGCCACGCCCGTCGCCTTGCGGAACGCGCGGACTAGTGTTGCCCGCGACGAGGCGGCGGTCTGCGCGAGGTCGTCAAGCGTCCAAGCCCGCCCGGGGTCGCGCACCATCGCCAGGACGGCCTGCGCCGTCATCCGCTGATTGAGCAGCCGGAGCAGGCCCTCCTCGGGTGCCGACGCTTCAAGATGGGCGCGGAGCATCATCACGAACAGCGCGCTGGCCAGGTCCTTCGCGATAGCGGGAGCGCCAGGGCGGGCGTCGTTCAGCTCGTCCCGGATGCCGAGCATGATTGGGTGGAAACGGCTGGCCAATGGCCGCTCGCCGACGCGCAGGACCACGACGTCCGGCAGTGCTGCGACGATCAGGTTCTGGGGTGCCGCTTCGAAATGCAGCCGGCCGCAGATCAGTTCGGTGTCCGGCTCGACCCCGATGCTCGCCTGCATCCGAAGCGCGTTGCGGTAAAGGGTTGCAACTGGCGGCCCCCCGTGCCCGGCGGCGCCCGGCGCACGCACAGTATGGGCGTCCCCATGGGGCAGCAGCAGGATATCGCCCGCGTCCAGGCGCAGTGAGCCGAAGCCGGCCCGGTCGAGCAGCACGCTGCCTTTCGTCACGATATGGAAATAAGCCCACCCCGCCGGTTCAGCCCTGTGCGACGACGCCCAAGCGCCGCCAAAACGGCAGAAATCCGTCAGTTCGGGCCGGACGCGCAGCAGTGGCGCAAGGCCGCTCAGCGCATCGTCGGCGTCCGCGTTCGTCATGGCACCCCCGTTCCCGCCTGTTTGATCCGCCCGGACATCGCATTGCGCCGCGCCGGCATCAACAGGGAACCCGCTGCAGCCTACCTTTAGCTGCACCACGAAGGAGGTTGTCATGCATATGATCGATTGGAACACATATCGCCAGCAGGTCGTGGCTGGGGTCGGCGGCTTTGCCAAGCTTAGCCCTGAGACGGTCAGGGGCTATGGGGCGATGGGTGGCGCTGGGCAGAAGACCGGCCAGCTCGACGCGAAAACCCGGGAGCTGATCGCGATCGCGGTCGCGATCACCCTACGCTGTGACGGCTGTATCACCGTCCACACCGATGCCGCCCACGAACTTGGCGCAACGAAGGAAGAGATTGCGGAGGCGCTGGGCGTCGCTGTCAGCGTCAACGCCGGTGCCGCCATCGTCTATTCGACCCGCACGTTGGATGCCTATGCCGCCTCGGTCGAAGCCTGACCTGCCCCTCAAAGGAGTCGCGTTATGAACATGCAGATCCGTCGCGTTCTTGGCCTCGTTTCCAGTTCGAAATCGGACTGGATCGGGCTTCATGGGATGCGCATTGCCATCGCCATCGTCTTCCTGTGGATTGGTGGCCTGAAGTTCGTCCCTTACGAGGCGGACAGCATCACGCCGTTTGTTGCGAACAACCCGGTGATGTCGCTCTTCTACGAACATCCCGATCAATATGCCCAGCACCTTACCCGCGAAGGGGAGCTGAAACCCGCTGAGCGCGCTTGGCAGACCGCCAATGACACCTACGGCTTTTCCAGGGGGCTCGGTACAGTAGAGTTGACGATCGGTTTCCTGACACTCGCAGGGGTGGTATCCCGCCGCTGGGGGCTTGCCGGCGCCACACTCGCCTTCCTGACGCCATTCGTGACACTGTCCTTCCTGGTGACAACGCCGGAGGCCTGGGTTCCAGCGCTGGGTGACGCGCAGCACGGCTTCCCCTATTTGTCGGGCGGCGGCCGCCTGGTGATCAAGGACGTCACCCTGATGGCGGGTGCATGGCTCGTCCTCGCCGACAGCGCCCGGGCGGTTCTAAGCCACAGGCTGACGCCGCGGCGGACACGGGAACAGTCCGGCCCCGTAGCCATCGCAGGTGCAGTCATGAGCGCCGAAAATAATATTGTAAGCCGATCCACGCCCTGACAACGCTTTGGGTCGAGAGCCGCCATGAAGGAGCGAACGTCCGCTTCGACATTTCGATTGCCCAAAGCCGCCAGTCCGCTCCCTCGAGTCTTAGCGGACGCCTGCCCGTACCCGCATCCCCGACCGTGCTTGGCAGACGTCCGCTAACCCTTAACGGAAGCTGTCGCTAGGCTGTGTGGAAGCGAATGTCCGTTTAGACAATTCCTATCGCCAAAGCCGCCACTCCGCCATCGGCCCCAGCCTTCCTATTCGAGCACCACAGTACCCCTGTTCCTCCGACCGGCCGATGGTGGCCCCAGAGGAGAAAGGCTGTGGGACCTCCAGAGTATGATCCGGGCGCCAAGGATCGGCGTCCCTGGAACGCCGACCGGAAGATTGGTGCCAAGCGGGCGCTAAGGCCGCAGCAGGTGTGGGCGATCAGGTTCTGGCTTGAACGCGAGCGACGGCTACGCGACCGCGCGATGTTCGATCTCGCTATCGACAGCAAGTGGCATGGGTGTGACATCGTCAAGGTCAGGATCGGCGACCGTGTCAGCGGCGGCCGGGTTCGCTCGAGGACGATCGTTATCCAACAGAAGACCGGGAGGCCCTCCAGTACGCACGGCTTGAGCCCGCTCGTGGCAGCATTCTGGCTTGGCTTGAACGTCGAAGAGGCACGCTCGACGACTTCGTATTTCCGAGTCGGATCGACCATACCGATCACATCAGCACCCGCCAGTACGCTCGGCTTGTGGATGAGTGGGTAACCAGGATCGGATTGCGAGGCGAGGACTACGGCACGCATTCACTTCGCCGAACCCAGGCGTCGATCATCTACAAGCAAACAGGTAACCTGCGCGCTGTGCAAATCCTCCTCGGCCACACGAAGATCGACTATCTCCCGAACCGGACTATGTCCCGTGGCGCGAGAATACGGTTGTTGCTGATTAAAACGGGATGCGCAGGCGGGACATAGTCCGTGGTCTCATAGGTTCTTAAGGAATGCGAGAAGC
>JAQGIF010000374.1 GCA_028291345.1 Rhodospirillales bacterium
CGCCGTCGAGGGTAAACCCAAATATATGCAGCAGGCTCAGCGCAACCATGGAAAACAGAATGCGAAATATTACCGCGACGCTAAGCCCCAGAAGGATCGCCTTGCGGCGATAATCGGGCGCAAGACCGGCCACTCCCAGCCCAACCACGATGGCGTTATCCCCCGCCAGGACCAGATCGATGAACGCGATCTGCAACAGCGCAACAATGTCGGCCCAAACGATGCCGGTCACCACGGGTATCTGGCGGATGTGATACTATCCATGGGAGGTATCTACCGGTCTGCGCCACCGGCAGCAAGCGATCAAATCTTCGGAATGATCCGCTTTCGGGGGGGAGCCCGCTTGACCTGACGATACGAAGTCGTATCTAAAGAGGACTGATTTGGTCCTATTGGGGCGATACGTGATCCGTTTAAGCAAATTGACCGACTATGCAGTGGTCATGCTGTCCTATATGGCGGCGCGGGAAGGCGAGGTCTATACAACCGCGCGGCTTGCCCAACGCAGCGCCGTGCCCGAGCCGACGGCAGCCAAGATATTGAAGTCGCTCGCGCGGGGGTCGATCCTGGTGTCGCAGCGTGGCAGCAACGGGGGCTATGAGCTGGCGCGGCCGGCGGCTGAGATCACCGTCGCTGAGATCATCGTCGCGCTGGACGGGCCGATCGCGCTCGCGGCTTGCGTCGAGGGTTCGTCGGATCACTGCGGAGTCGAGCAGCTCTGCTCGATGCGCGGCAACTGGAACCGAGTGAATCGCGCGATCCGCGATGCGCTTGAAGATATTACATTGGCCGACATGGCGGTGCCGTTCGTGGCTCCGGCCGTGGTTGAGACACGGCCGGAACAGGGTTTACGCTGATGGATGGAAAGACCGAGATCGTTGATCTGCCCGAAAGCAATGCAGAGTTTCGGGCGATGGCGGACCAGAAGTACAAATACGGTTTCGTCACCGACATTGAGAGCGAAACCGCGCCCAAGGGGCTGAGCGAAGATACGATCCGCTTCATCTCGGCTAAGAAGGATGAGCCGGAATGGCTGCTCGAATGGCGGCTCAGGGCCTACCGTGCCTGGCTGACGATGGAAGACCCGGAATGGGCGAAGCTGGACTTCCCGGCGATCGATTTCCAGGACGCCTACTATTATTCCGCGCCCAAGCAGAAGGCCGGGCCGAAAAGCCTGGACGAGGTCGATCCGGAACTGCTGCGTACCTATGAAAAGCTCGGCATTCCGTTGCGCGAACAGGAAATCCTCGCCGGCGTGGAGCCTGGCGAGGGCGAGCGCATGCCGATCGCGGTCGATGCGGTGTTCGATTCCGTGTCGGTAGCGACGACCTTCCGCAAAGTACTGTCCGACGCAGGCGTCATCTTCTGCCCGATCTCCGAGGCGGTTCAGAACCATCCCGAGTTGGTGCGCAAATATCTGGGCTCCGTCGTTCCCTATAGCGATAACAGCTATGCGACCTTGAACTCGGCGGTCTTCACCGATGGCTCATTCGCCTATATCCCGCCGGGCGTCAGATGTCCGATGGAGCTGTCGACCTATTTTCGCATCAACGCTAAGAATACCGGCCAGTTCGAGCGCACGCTGATCATTGCCGACAAGGGCAGCTATGTATCCTATCTGGAGGGTTGCACCGCGCCTCAGCGCGACGAGAACCAGCTGCACGCGGCGGTCGTCGAGCTCGTGGCTCTCGACGATGCCGAGATCAAATATTCGACCGTGCAGAACTGGTATCCGGGCGACGAGAACGGCAAGGGCGGCATCTATAATTTCGTGACCAAGCGCGGCGCTTGCCGTGGCCGCAATTCGAAGATTTCCTGGACCCAGGTCGAGACCGGCTCGGCGATCACCTGGAAATATCCGAGCTGCATTCTGCAGGGCGACAATTCGGTGGGCGAATTCTATTCGGTGGCGATCACCAATAATTTCCAGCAGGCCGATACCGGCACCAAGATGATCCATATCGGCAAGAACACGAAGTCGCGGATCATCTCGAAGGGCATCTCGGCGGGTCACGGCCAGAACACCTATCGCGGGCTGGTCCGCGTGCTCCCGCGCGCCGAGGGTGCGCGCAACTACACCCAATGCGACAGCCTGCTGATCGGCCATACCAGCGGCGCCCATACGGTACCCTACATCGAAAGCCGTAACGCCTCGGCGACCATCGAGCACGAGGCGACGACGGCCAAGATTTCCGATGACCAGCTTTTCTACTGCCGCCAGCGAGGGCTTTCGACCGAAGACGCGGTCGCGCTGATCGTCAACGGCTTCTGCCGCGAAGTTATGCAGAAGCTGCCGATGGAATTCGCGGTCGAGGCGCAGAAGCTGATCGGCATCTCGCTCGAAGGCAGCGTCGGCTGATGCCGATCATCAGAGTCGAAATGGTGGCGGGTCGTTCAGTCGAACAGAAGCGTGCATTGGTCGAGGTGCTGACGCGCGAGGCGGCACGCATCCTCAGCTCCAGCCCTGCCTCGATCTTCGTTGTGATCGACGATGTGAAGAAAGAAAATTGGGGCGCCGGCGGGAAGCTGTTGTCCGACACATATCCGGATTGAAATCATGTTGAATATTGAAAATCTGCACGTTTCGGTCGATGGCCGCGAAATCCTCAAAGGCCTCTCGCTGGAGATTCCGGCCGGCGAAATCCATGCCATCATGGGGCCGAACGGCTCCGGCAAATCGACCCTGTCCTATATACTGTCGGGCCGCGAGGGCTATGAGATCACCGGTGGTTCGGTGACCTATGACGGGAAGGATCTGCTGGCGCTGGCGCCGGAGGAACGCGCCGCCGCCGGCATCTTCCTGGCCTTCCAATATCCGGTCGAAATCCCCGGCGTGCCCAACGCCACCTTCCTGCGCACTGCCGTCAATGCGGTACGCCGCGGCCGGGGCGAAAGCGATCTTGACGCCATACAATTCATGCGTCTGATCAAGGACAAGTCGCGCAAGCTCGGCATTAGTGACGAGATGATGAAGCGCCCGGTCAATGTCGGCTTCTCCGGCGGCGAGAAAAAGCGCAATGAGATTCTGCAGATGTCGATGCTTGAGCCCAAGCTCGCGATTTTGGATGAAACCGATAGCGGCCTCGATATCGATGCGCTGCGCGTGGTGGCGGACGGCGTCAACATGCTGCGTGCGCCGCACCGGTCGATGCTGGTCATCACCCATTATCAGCGCCTGCTGCAATATATCGTGCCCGACAGGGTGCATGTGTTGGCGCACGGCCTGATTCGCCGCTCCGGCGGCCCTGAACTGGCCCATGAGTTGGAGCTGACCGGCTATGCCGAGTTTGCCGAGGGGGCCGAGTTCACCGACGGGAAAGCCGCATGAGCACCGCCCTTTCAACCTCACCCGTATGGCTATCGGCGCTGCGCGCCGAAGGCGCAGCGCGATTCGAGCAGACCGGTTTGCCGACCCAGCGGCAGGAGGCCTGGAAATATACCGGCCTCAATCGGCTGAAGTCGTTCGGCTTCGAGCCATCGCCCGCAGGATCGTCCGTTGCCGCGCCGCTGATACTGGTCGAAGGTACGGCGCATCGGCTGGTCTTCGTCAACGGACGTTTCGATGCCGCGCAATCGACGATCGGCACGCTGCCAAAAGATGTTGTCCTCACTGGCTTGGCCGATCTACTGCGGAACCAGCCCGAACGGGTCGAGCCGCTTTTGGGCAAGCGCGCCCAGGCCGGGCAGCGCCCGATGGTGGCGCTCAACACCGCCTGGCTGGATGACGGAGTAGTGCTGATCGTCCCGCGCGGCGTGGCGGTGGATAGCCCGATTGAGATCACCTTTTTGGCCGGTGACACAACCGCCGCCTGCCACCCGCGCCTAATCATCAGCCTGGGCGATAATGCTGAGGCGGTGCTGGTCGAGCGCCATCTGGGCAGCGCGGCGGGCGGATTGGCCAATCAGGTCGCCGAGATCGATTTGGGTGCGGGCGCGAATTTGCGCCACTACGTCCTCCACGCCGAACCTGCCGCTTCGATGGCGGTCGAGACCGTTTCCGCCACTGTCGGCCGCGACGCGCAGTATCGCTGCTTCGCGCTGACAGCCGGCGGCGGTCTTGTGCGCCGAGAGGTCGAAGTGTCGCTACAGCAACCTGGCGCGACCGCCCAGGTCGACGGCGCTTATCTCGTCGATGGCGAGCGCCATAGTGACACGACGATCCTGATCGATCATCAGGCGGCGCATTGTTCGTCGCGTCAGACCCAGAAGGGCGTGATCGACGATGACGGCCGGGCGGTTTTCCAGGGCAAGATTTTGGTTCGTCCCGGCGCCCAGAAAACCGATGGTTATCAGTTGAGCCAGACCCTGCTGCTGTCGCCGCAGGCAGAAATTGATGTGAAGCCGGAGCTTGAAATTCACGCTGATGACGTCAAATGCAGTCACGGCGCGACCGTCGGCCGGCTGGATGCGGATGCGCTATTCTTCCTGCGCGCCCGCGGCATTCCCGAAGCGGAAGCGCGCGCCCTGCTGATCCAGGGCTTCATCGGCGGCGCATTGTACGAAATCGACCGGCCCGCGGTGCGCGAGAGCTTCGGGCTTGCGGCTGCGGACTGGTTGCGGGGCCGTTCTCAGCCGAGCAGAAATGCGGAGAGTACAGCATCATGACATTGGCCACGGTCGATGCGATCCATCGGGCACGCCGCATCAACGGCTTCGACGTCGAACGCGTGCGCGGTGACTTCCCGATCCTTGCCCGTAAGGTCCACGGAAAGCCTCTGGTCTATCTGGACAGTGCCGCCTCGGCGCAGAAGCCGCGCGCCGTCATCGAGGCGATGTCGCGCTTTTATGAGGAGGATTACGCCAACATCCATCGTGGAGTTCATTTCCTCAGCCAGCGCTCGACGGATGCGTTCGAGACTGCGCGCGCCAAGGTCGCCCGCTTCATCAATGCGGCCAAGGCGGACGAAATCATCTTCACCCGCAACGCCACCGAGTCGATCAATCTGGTCGCGCAAAGCTGGGGCCGGAAAAATCTTGGCCCGGGCGACGAGATCGTCCTGACCGAGCTGGAGCATCACGCCAATATCGTCCCGTGGCAGATGCTGCGGGCGGAAAAGGGCTTTGAGATCAAGGTCGCCCCGATCGACGACACAGGGCAGATCCAGCTCGACGACATGGCCAAGCTGATTGGGCCGCGCACCCGGCTCGTTGCGGTATCTCATATGTCCAACGCCCTGGGCACGATCCTTCCGGTGCGCGAGATCGTGCGGATGGCCCGCGCCCAAGGCGCGCTCATCCTGATCGACGGTTGCCAGGCGGCTGTGCATAAGCAGATCGACGTGCAGGCGTTAGACGCGGATTTCTATGCCTTTTCCGGCCATAAGCTGTATGGGCCGAGTGGGATCGGCGTGCTGTACGGCAAATATGCGCTGCTTGAGGCGATGCCGCCTTATCAGGGCGGCGGCGATATGATCGACCGCGTGACCTTCGCGCGGACGACATTCAAGGAACCGCCGCATCGCTTCGAGGCTGGAACGCCGGCGATTGCCGAGGCAATAGGTCTGGCTGCGGCGATCGATTACTTGGCCGAGCTGGGGCAGAGCTTTATCGCCGATCATGAGGACGATGTGCTGGCCTACGCGACCGAGCGGTTGGCCGCCATTGATGGGCTGACCATCCATGGCACCGCTGCCGAGAAGGGTGCAATTTTGTCCTTCACCATCGCCGGCGCCCATGCGCATGACGTGGCGACGATCTTAGACCAGCAAGGCGTCGCGGTACGCGCCGGGCATCACTGCGCCCACCCGCTGATGGACCGGCTGGGCGTCACCGCCACCGCGCGTGCCTCCTTCGCGCTCTATTCGACGCGTGCCGAGGCCGACGCGCTGACCGATGCTATCGGCGCGGTCAAACGGATATTCAAATTATGAGCGATCTGCGCGACCTCTATCAGGAAGTCATCCTGGACCACGGCAAAGCTCCGCGGAATTTTGGCCATCCGTCCGGGGCGAACCGGACCGCGCATGGTCATAATGCGATGTGCGGCGACACGATCGACGTGTTCCTGACGGTGGACGGCGAGGGCCGGATCGCCGATGCCGCTTTCGAGGGTCAGGGCTGCGCGATCTCGGTTGCCTCGGCATCGATGATGACCGAAATGCTCAAGGGCAAAACCCAGGCCGATGCGCATCACCTGTTCGAGGCGATGCACGCGCTGTGCACCGGGCATGAGGATGAGGCCGATCTGGCCAATCTCGATGAGGATACGGCCGATCGCATGCAGATATTGGCAGGTGTGCGGCAATATCCGATGCGGGTGAAATGCGCCACTTTGGCGTGGCACACGATGGACAAGGCGATGAACCACACTGCGAAACAGGATGTTTCGGTATGACCAGCATCGAAGTGACGACGCCCGACAGTGCCGGCATCGATATGGAAGCCGAGCCGCCCTCGATCGAGGCGCCGGTCGGCCATCCCAAGCTGCCGGGGATCGTCGAGGCGCTAAAAAGCGTGTTCGACCCGGAAATCCCGGTGAATATCTACGAACTCGGCCTTATCTATAAGATCGATATCGACTCCGAGAATAACGTCGCGGTGAAGATGACCCTGACCGCGCCGGGCTGCCCGGTCGCCGGCGAAATGCCAGACCAGGTGCGCGACGCGGTGGCCGCAGTCGAAGGGCTAGGCGATGTCGATGTCGAACTGGTGTGGGAGCCGACCTGGAATCCCAGCCTGATGGCTGAGACGGCGAAGCTTCAACTCGGCATGTTCTAGGAGCGTATTTTATGGGTATAGCACTGCCGAAAGCGATGACCTTGACCGAATCCGCCGCCGAGCGGGTGCGGACCTTGGTCGCCAAAGGTCAGGAAAACGGACCTGACGATCAGATCCTCGGATTGCGCGTGGGCGTGAAGTCGCGCGGCTGCTCCGGCCTCAGCTATTTCGTCGAATATGCGAAGGAACGGAAGAAGTTCGAGGAAATGGTCGAAGATAAGGGCGTGAAGATATTCATCGATCCGGCAGCGACCATGTTCCTGCTGGGCAGCGAGATGGATTATGTCGAGGACGCGCTGCAGTCGGGTTTCGTCTTTAAGAACCCGAACGAGAAAAGCCGCTGCGGCTGCGGTGAAAGCTTCAACGTCTAGCTAGGCGGCTACGGCATCCAACTCACGCGGCACGGCCATCGCAGCCTGTCGCACCAGTTCCGGCCCCAATCCCGGCCGGTGGGCGTCCTCCGACAGGATGCGCCGCCAGCGCCGGGCTCCCGGCATTCCTTGAAACAGTCCCAGCATATGGCGGGTGATCGCCTTCAGTGGCGCGCCGTCGATCATGCGCGCTTCTATGAAAGGCAGCATCCGCTCGACCACGTCGTGGCGCGACGGCGGTGCCACACCGCTCAGTGCGGCATCGATTTCTGCGAGGCGATAGGGGTCGTGGTAGGCGACACGGCCGAGCATGACACCATCGACCCGGGCGAGATGCTCCCGTGCCTCCGCGAGGGTTGCGATGCCGCCGTTCAGGATAATCGCCAGATCAGGGAAATCCCGCTTCAGGCGATAGCCGAACTCATGGCGCAGAGGCGGAATCTCACGGTTTTCCTTGGGCGATAAGCCAGCCAGCACGGCGTTGCGGGCATGCAGAACGATCGTTGACGCACCTCTTTCGGCCAATTTGCGCACAAAATCGCCGAGATAATCGTACTCATCGCGCGCCGGCAGCGGCGCGGGTTCGATGCCGATCCGGCATTTGACCGTGACCGGTACACCTTCAGCACCGTCCGTCATCGCCGCGACCAGTTCCGCGACATGGTTCGGGTTGGCCATCAGGCAGGCCCCGAAACGGCCGGACTGCACCCTGTCGCTGGGGCAGCCGCAATTCAGGTTGATCGCATCGTAGCCCCAGCGCGCGCCCCAGCGCGCACATTCCGCCAGCTCCCGCGGATCCGAGCCGCCGAGCTGTAGAACCAGCGGGTGTTCGGCAGGGTCGAAATCCAGGAACCGCGTGCGATCGCCATGCAGGATCGCGCCAGTGGTCACCATCTCGGTGTAAAGCACCGCGGCAGGACTCAGGAGGCGCAGGAAGTATCGGCAATGCCGATCCGTCCACTCCATCATCGGGGCCACAGATAACAAATTATCTTCTGATTTCATGGGCTATTCAGTTGCAACAACGCCCTTGTCGTGAGCGGATGTGGGCGCGCACTCTTTTACGCCTAAATTTCCTCTTTTTCGATCTCTCAGTTCGCATAAGGATTCGATTGGCTAGGTGGACCGCCCTCGTAGCAATGCGGCTACGGTTTTGTCATCGACCTGTTCGAACTCTCGGTAATACTTCCCGACGTGACTGAACGTTGGGGGGATGGATAAGCAGACCAGATCATCGACCTCAGGCCGAAGTAGCTCGACCGCGTCGGGTGAGGCGACGGGGACAGCAAGCGCGATAGATGATGGGCGCTGCCTGCGGATGGCGCGCAATGCGGCGCGCATCGTTGCGCCTGTCGCGATGCCGTCATCGACGACAATGATCGGACGCTGCGAGATCGAAAGGGATGGGCGCCCCTCTGGGTAGATTTTGCGGCGGCGCGCAATCTCCTGCTGCTGTCGGTCGCTTTCCTGCCGAACGTACGCGTCGGGGATTTCGAGTTCGTCCTTAAGCCACTCATTGAACACAAATTCAGGATGATCTCCGTCGACGACCGCGCCGAGGGCAAGTTCGGGCTGGGACGGCATGCCGATTTTTTGCACGAGGACGATGTCGAGCGAAGTTCCGAGAGCCGCCGCGACCTCGAAGCCCACAAGGATGCCACCGCGCGGTAGTGCCAGCACAATGGGAAACAGATTGCGATAGGCGAGCAACTGCTGCGCCAGCTTGCGCCCTGCTTGCCTTCGGTTGCCGAACA
>JAQGIF010000376.1 GCA_028291345.1 Rhodospirillales bacterium
CGAGGAAGCGCAGACCGGCGCCGCCCGATTTGCCGACGGTCGCGGTCGCGCCGGGAGCTTTGATGACATCTGACGCAACGCGCTGCGAGCCTCGCCCGGTCATTCGCGGGAGGCTGAGGAACGGCAGTTTTTGGCCGATTCTGTTGAAAAACCCCGTGCTCAGGTACGATCGGGTAATCTCGTGCGAGCTTTGGAGCGCGGCTGTCGGCAAATTAGTCCTGTGTGAAACTCGCCGGAAAATGGTTTTTCAACACACTCTGCGCCAAGCGGCCACAAGCACACCGCATCACACCCTGCTATCCCATTATTTAATTTAGGTTTAAATTTATTCACGATTCAATCGCTCCGACACCGTTTCCCTAATCGCCGCCGAAACGGCCTCCACTGCTTGGTCAGCCCTAATCACCACGCATCGCCCCGGCTCCGCGGCTGCGATGGCGTGAAACCCCGCCCTGACCCGCTCGTGAAACGCCTCGTTCATCCGCTCATACCGGTCTTCGGTCCCCGGCCGTCCGGCGGTGCGGGTGCAGCGGGTTTCGGGTTCCACGTCTAGGATCAGGGTCAGGTCGGGCTTGAAATCGCCGAGCACGGTTTGGCGGAGTTTGGCGATGGTCGCTAGGGCAACGCCCTGGCCGTAGCCTTGATACGCCGTCGTGGAATCGACGAAGCGGTCGCAGATGATCCACTGGCCGGATTCCAGAGTTGGCAGGATGAGACGGGCCACATGCTCGCGCCGGGCCGCGTAATGCAGCAGGGTTTCGGTCAGCGGGTCCCAGCGGCCGGTTTCGCCGGTCACCAGCAGGCTGCGGATCTCTTCGGCGCTGGGCGTACCGCCGGGTTCGCGGGTTGCGGCGACGGAGATGCCTTTTTCAGTCAGCCAGTCAGCCAGCAGGTGGGCCTGGGTGGATTTGCCGGCCCCTTCTCCGCCCTCCAGCGTGATGAACTTCCCGCGCGCGGCCATCTGGGTCAGTTCTTTTGAGTGCTGGCGGCTGGAGCCGTTTCAGGCGAAGGCGCCGGGATCAAGGCCGGGGCCTTGCGGGCGGCGCTCGATGGTGGGATCGGCTTAGGCGCCGTTTTTTCGGCGGCTTTCTTTCCTTCCGGCTCGGGCTGCGGGGCCTCGGGGCGGCCGCCCAGCAGGTAATTGGCCGCCATGGCGATACGCGGGAAGAAACCCAGCCGCTCGACCGCTGATGCGGTCTTCAGTGGGAATTCCTCGTCCGGCATGCCGGGTATCGAGACGACCAGCTTACCGACCAACTGTCCGGCCTCGATCGGCGCCTTTACCGTTTCCGGCATCTTGACAACGGCTTTTACGCCCTTCTTCTCAGCGAAATTGAGCGTGACCGTGACCGGGGTTTCGATCACGAGCGGCACGAAGGGCTGCACGCCCTCCCAGGTGGCGACTTTTTCCACTGTCTCGCCAGCCTTGAACAGGGTGTAGGCCTTGAACTCGTTGAAGCCGTAATCCAGCAGCGACTGGGGATCGTCGGCACGCGCCTGCATGCTGGGCAGGCCGTTGACGACGACGATCAGCCGCCGGCCATCGCGGATGGCCGATCCGGTCAGGCCATAGCCGCCGGCATCGGTATGGCCGGTCTTCAGCCCGTCCGCGCCGGAGCCGGCGTGATAGAGCAACGGGTTGCGGTTGCCCTGCTTGATGTTGTTATAGGTGTACTCGAGCTCCCCGAAGAAATGGTAGTATTCGGGGAAGTCTTCCACCAGCCGTTCAGCCAGGGTCGCCAGGTCGCGCGCCGTCGAATAATGATTCGGGTCAGGCATGCCGTGCGGATTCATGAAGTGGCTGTCGGAAAGGCCGATCTGCTTGGCCTTTTCGTTCATTTCATCGACGAACTGGCTTTCCGAGCCGCCGATGCCCTCGGCCAGGACCACGGTGGCGTCGTTGCCCGATTGGATGACGACGCCGCGGACCAGATCCTCGACCTTCACCCGACCATTGATCGGCAGGAACATCGAGGATTCGTCCTGCTTGTAGGTCTGCCGCCAGGCATGCTCGCTGACAGTGAATTCGTCGTCCAGGTGAATCTTGCCGGCCTTCAGCGCGTCGAAGACCATATAGATGGTCATCATCTTGCTCATCGACGATGTCGGCATGTGCTGGTCGGCGTTCTTTTCGTACAGCACGCGGCGGCCGGTGACATCGACCAGAATCGCCTGCTTCGCGTTGCTCTCATAGGCCATCGCGACAGGACTCATGAAGGTCGAGGCGCTGAGGATAGCGGCGGTCACTCGGGTAGCGACTGAGTTGCGGAGAAACTTGCTCATGGTTGGCCTTCGTTCAGACGGACGAACTAGTTGACGACAATCTTGGCGCCGTTGGCACCGGCGGCGACGACGCGGCTCAGCAGGCCGTCGGCATCGTTCACATTGGCGGCGGGGCCGACCCGCACACGATAGAACGTACGGCCGTCGACCACGGCCTGGGAAATATCCGTCTTGCCGACGCCGGCCAGCTTGGCCTGCAGCCGCTGGGCATTCTCGGCGACGCCGAACGCGCCCGCCTGGATATAGATGCCGCTGGGCCGGACCTTCTGGTAGGAGGCGACCTGCGGCGCGGGGAGGAAGCGGCCGCCAACATCGGAGCCTTTGAGCGTGCCCTTCGGCAGTTCCTGCTGGATAAGCGCCTTCTCGTTGACCAGAGCGACCGATGGCGTAACCGGCTGCTGGGCAGATGGAAACTGCCGGGGATATGGCTGCTGGCCATATTGCGGTTGCCCATTTTGTGGTCGGCCGTATTGCTGCTGCGCCAGCTGTTGCGGCTGTTGAACCGGTGGGGGCGGCAAAGGCTGCTGGGCAATCTCGGGTCCGCGGCGATAGGTAGGCTGGGGCTGGCTGGGCTGATATTGCGGCATCGGCGGCGGCGCCGTGGCGATCGGCCCGGGCCGGGTATAGGCCGGTGTCGCCGGCGGCAAAGGCGGCGGCTGGTTCGGGTCGATGCCGGCGATGTCGATCGACATCTGCCCCTGCTTCGCCGCCTGGGCCAGGATCACGCTTTCCTGCGCCATGATCTGCACCCGCACCTTGGCGGTACCGGTCTTCTCGTAGCCAAGCAGCTGCGCGCCGCGCCGCGACATGTCGAGGATGCGGCCGCGCGCATAGGGGCCGCGATCGTTGACCCGCACAACGATGGTGCGGCCGTTATCCAGGTTGGTGACGCGCACCAAGCAGGGCATCGGCAGGGTCTTATGCGCCGCCGTCACCTCGTTCATGTCGTAAAGCTCACCATTAGCGGTGATCTTTCCATGGAAGTCGGGCCCGTACCAGGAGGCGATGCCGGTCTCGTCGTAATTATAGTCCTCGGCCGGGACATATGTGACGCCGTCGATCTCATAGGGCTGGCCGATCTTGTAATAGCCCTGCTGCGCCACCCGGGCGGGACGTTGCGCGGCGCCTGGTCCCGATGGGCCGCCGGTGCATCCGGCAACCAGCCCCAGCCCGGCGAGCAGCATAAAACGTGCCGCGAGCCTCAATTGCCGATCCCGTCGCCGAGCAGGTTCACCGCCAGCGCGAAATAGGTCGAGTGATTCCATTTCATGATGGTGCGGAAATTGTCATAGACCAGGAAAGCGCGGCCGCCCGGCCCGTCGGGCGCGACGATCGATCCCTGGATCGCGCTGGGCGGCAGCTTGGCGCCAGCAAGGGTGCGGACGCCGAGCTTGCTCCAATCAGCGAGGCTGCGCTTGGTTGGCAGGCCGATCAGTTCACTATCGAAGCGCGCGGGCAAAGTGACCTCCCTCCCCCAACTCTCGTGTCGCTTCCAGCCCAGCGAGGCCAGATAGTTGGCGGCCGAGGCGAAGACGTCGCCTTGGCTGTGCCAGATGTCGGGCTGGCCTTCATGGCGGTAATTCACGGCGTAATTAAGGTAGGTCGAGGGCATGAACTGCACCTGCCCCATCGCGCCGGCCCACGAGCCCTTGAGGTCTTCCGATCCGAACTGGCCATGCCCCAGTATCTTCAACGCATTGATCAGTTCGGCGCGGAACAGGTCGGGCCGTCGCCCGTCATAGGCAAGTGTCGCTAACGAATCGACGACCTTGAAGCCGCCCGTCGAGGCGCCGAAGCCGGACTCGACCGCCCACAGCGCCATGATAGTCTTGGTCGGCACGCCGTATCGATCGGACACTGCGCGCAGCAGCGCCTTGTTCTGCGCCTTCAGCGTCTTTCCTTTTTCGATGCGGACCGGCAGCACGACATTCGCCAGATAGCGGCCCAGGGTCAGGGTCGATTCGGGCTGCTTCTGGTCGAGCTCGAGCACGCGCGGGATCGGGGCAACGTTGTTAAGAGCGCTGTCCAAAGTGGCGGGCGGCACGCCCTGGGCAGCGGCGTCGCGCTTCAGCCCGGCCAGCCATTGTGAGAAATCCTCTCCCGCAGCATGGGCGCCGCCGGCGGCCGAGAGCGACAGGATCAGGGCAAAAAAGATGAGATATTTCATGCGGATGCCAGATGAGAGACACGATGACCGGTGGCCGATGCGCAGGCGATCCAGCGCAGCCACGACTCGTCCGATGATCGCCATGATAAGCCAGATGAGGGTTATGTAGGGAAATGATGGAAGAGTGCTTGCCTTCCGCGCCGGACCGCCTATTTCAATGCGTGCCCTCACGGAACCTTAACGATAAGTCTAAGGGCATGTTTGATATTGCTAATCTGGCCCAACTGGGCCAGTCTCATGTTTCAATTTGCGAAACGTTTCAAGGGAAGGGGATATTTCATGCTTAAGAGCCTTATGATTGCTGCCACCGCCAGCCTGGCGCTGGTTTTTGCCGTGCCCGCGCAGGCCGAGACCGTCCATTACTCGGCGAAGCTCGACGGCGCCAGCGAAGTGCCGCCGACCACCAGCAAGGGCACCGGCGAAGCCAAGCTGAAGTACGACACGACCACCAAGAAGCTCGAATATACGGTCGAGTATAAGGGCCTTAGCGGCGATCCGGTCGCCGCGCACTTCCACGGCCCGGCCGATCCCGGCGCCAATGCAGGCGTCGAGCTCCCGATCACCGTCGGCAAGTCGCCGATCAAAGGCGAAGCCACCCTCACTGACGCGCAGGCAGCCGATCTCGAGGCAGGCAAGTGGTATGTGAACATCCACACCGCAGCCAACCCGGCCGGCGAAATCCGCGGCCAGGTCCTACCGGAAAAGAAGAAGATGTAAGATCAATGGCGGGCTTCGCGCCCGCCTTGGTTATGACTTTAAGGGGGCGGCGCTTGCGGGCACCGCCCCCTTATTTATTGCGTTTGGATTTAACATGGCGTCGGTTTATTTTTGTCGGTCGGCCTGATATCAAGCGTCTTGACGTTGACGGGCGGGTTCGCCCCAGGCGCCGATTGGATGGGTGTCCGAGTGGTTTAAGGATCCGGTCTTGAAAACCGGCGAGGGTGCAAGCTCTCCGTGGGTTCGAATCCCACCCCATCCGCCAGCTTCGGCTAAGTCGTTGATGTTCCCATAAGCCACTATAAAGGCTTAGTTTTTTCTTCCGAGTGTCACACTTTGATGTTACACCGGAGGCATGGACGTGAAGGAAAAACGACTTTGGAAGCGTGGTGATCGGTATTACTTCCGAGCGAAGATACCGGCTGACCTACAGGCTCATTATCTAACCCTCAATCCTCCGAAGCCCCGCAAAGCCGCCTCAGACGGAAGACACCTCCCGTTGCCATGTGGACGGTAAGCCTCCGTACTTCCGACAAGCGCGAAGCCTGCCATAGGCTTGATGAGGAGAAGG